>DATJPQ010000155.1:0-2118 GCA_035506315.1 Opitutaceae bacterium | reverse complement strand
CGAAAAACTTACCCTGGCGCACGTCAGCGATGCCGTGGTGGCCCATGCCGTTGAGTGCGGAGCGGATGGTTGCGCCCTGGGGGTCGAGGACGGTGGGCTTCAGCGAAACGTAGACGCGAGCTTTCATGAACCCACTATTGTAACGCGCAGGTCGAAGGGCAGGGCGCGGGCGGTTCTCCGCGGGTGCGCGACATGGATGTTGGTCGGAGTCGCGTTCTTTTGTTTTGTGGCCTTAGGCCGAGCGTAGTGATACGCTCGGTATCAGGAAGCCCCATGAACAATGCCCTCGCCACCCTTGAAGCCCGACGCGCCGCCACCCAACTTCAGATCAGCCGCCTCGGAGATATGCGCTCCGGATCAATCTCCAGCACCGGCGGAAAATGCGGCAACCCGCGCTGTCACTGCCATCAGCCGAACGATCCGGGCCATGGCCCCTTCTTTCGCCTGACGCGCAAAGTGAGGGGCAAGACGGTCACGGAATCCTTCGCCACGCCCTCGGCTCTGCGCAAGGCGCAGCGGGAAGTGGAGGAGTTTCACCGTTTCCGTCAGCTCAGTCACGATCTATTGGAAGTCAACGAGCAGATCTGCCGTCTGCGGCCAGTGGAGGAAAGCCTGACGCCTGAGGAAAAAAAACGGCCGAAGCGATCCAGAGCGAAGTCGCCCAGGAAGTAGGCCGCCTGCTGCCGGTCATCTTCGGCGGCATCCGCAAGTCCGAGCGAATCGATCTCGAGGCCGTCGAAACACTCGTGCGGGGATCGATGCACCGTGCCGGAGCCACAATCCTCGGCCGTCTTCTGTCGGAACCGACGGCCCAGACGGGTCTCCCAGGATGTGGTTGTGGACATCGGGCCCGCTATCACGACATCCGCGCGCGGCAGTTGTTGACCATGCTGGGGCCGGTGGAATTTCAGCGGGGCTACTTTGTCTGTCCGCATTGCCATCAGGGCCAGAGCCCGCGCGACCGGGAACTGGACGTGGAAGGCACCCAGTTCTCGCCCGGCGTGCGGCGGATGATGGCCGCCGTGGGGGCGGAGGCCAGCTTCGAGCAGGGCCGCGAGCAGTTGGAGTTGCTGGCCGGATTGGAGGTCACCGCCAAGGCCGTCGAGCGCCAGGCCGAGGCCATTGGCGCCGCCATCGAAGTCGGCGAGCAGAAAGAGATCCGCCAAGCCAAACAACTGGATTTACCTGAGGTCTGCGCCCCGGCCGCGCCGGTCTTCTACATCGAAATGGACGGCACCGGCGTGCCGGTGACGAAAAAGGAACGGGAAGGCCGCACCGGCAAGAACGAAGGCCAACCAGCCCGCACCCGCGAGGTGAAACTGGGCTGCGTCTTCACCCAGACCACCACCGACGAGGAGGGCTGGCCCATTCGCGATCCGGACTCGACTTCCTATGTCGCCGCCATCGAGCCGGCCGAAGAATTCGGCCTGCGCCTGTACACCGAAGCTTGGCGGCGCGGCTGGAGCAGGGCAGGGCAGAAAGTCGTGCTCGGCGACGGCGCGATCTGGATCTGGAACCTCGCCGAACAGCACTTTCCTGGCGCGATCCAGATTGTGGACCTCTATCATGCCCGCCAGCACATCTGGGAACTGGCCGCCAAACTCTTCCCGAACGACGAGCGAACGCGCAAACAGTGGGCGGCCATCTGTATTGACCGGCTCGATGCAGGCCAGATCGAAGCGCTGGTGAAGACTCTGCGACAGCTGCGCCCCGCCAGCGGCAAGCTCGCCCAGGATGTTGACAACGACGCCGACTACTTCGAACGCAACGCCGAGCGCATGCGTTACCCGAAATTCCGAGTCCAGGGGCTGTTCGTTGGATCCGGCGTCGTTGAGGCCGGCTGTAGAACGGTCGTCGGCAAGCGCCTCAAATGCTCCGGCATGTTCTGGACCGTCCGAGGAGCCAACGCCATACTGGCCTTACGCTGTTGCCGACTCAGCAGCCGCTTCGAGGATTACTGGGAATCCCGCTCACGTGCTGCTTGATCTTCCACTTCTGTGTCGCGCACCCTGGCCGCCGCCCGCACCCCCTCCGGCCGGGAAAACCCAAGGCTCAACCGCGTCATCAAAAGTGCGTCCGCCCGCGTCCAGTATGCGCGCATCAGGCCGGCCAGCGAAT
>DATJPQ010000154.1:0-3003 GCA_035506315.1 Opitutaceae bacterium | reverse complement strand
CGGCGCGATGCCGCCCGAGATCGCGCACGGGTTTCAGGCCAAGGTTCTGAACCGCACGCCGATGGGCCGTTTGGCGCAGCCGGCGGAAGTGGCCAATGCCATCCTGTTCCTGTGCTCCGATGAGTCGAGCTACGTCACCGGCTCGGATCTGCTGGTCGATGGCGGCTACACCGCCGGTTGAGGGAGACCTGACCATGAAAACGATCCTTATCACCGGCGCGGCCTCGGGCATTGGCCGGCAAACCGCAAGCCTGTTCGTGGCGCGCGGCTGGCGGGTCGCCGGAGCGGATGTCAATGCCTCGGCGCTGGCGCAACTGGCCCTCGAACTGGGAAGCGGCTTTGTTCCCCTCACCGGCGACGTCCGCACGCGCGAGGGTGCCCGTGCCCTCGTGGACGCCGCGACCACCGTGACCGGCGGCAGCCTGGATGCCCTGTTCAACTGCGCCGGGATTCTGGAAATGGGGCCGCATGTGACGATCCAGCCCGAGCGCGTCGACCGGCTGATCGACGTGAACATCAAGGGCGTCGTCTATTGTATCGACGCCGCCTACCCGGCCTTGGCGCGCACGCCCGGCGCGCATATCGTGAGCATGAGCTCAACCTCGGCCGAATACGGCACGCCGGACCATGCGATGTACAGCGCCTCGAAATTCTTCGTGCGCGGGCTGACGGAAGCGCTGAATATCGAGATGGAGCCCGCGGGGATTCAGGTGAGCGCCATTCTGGTGGCCTATGTGCAGACGCCGATGGTCAACGCGGCGGAGGTGAAAGCGGCGTCGGTGGAGAAGCTGGGCGTGAAGGTGAAACCCCAGACGGTGGCCGAGACGGTGTGGAAGGCCTTGCATGGCAACAAGGTGCTCTGGCGGGTGGGGGCCGATGCCACGGTTCTGAACATCGCGGTGCGGTTGCTGGGGAGTTCAGCCCGCGGGGTTTACAAAAAGCTGACCGGCTACTGAGCAACGGCCCTCGATGTTGACGCATCGAGGGCCTGTTTCCGCGCCAGGGCGACAAAATTCCGAACCGTCGCGGAGCAATTATCCTTTCGAACGGCCAGGCTGATCTGCGCCACGGGCGCTTCGCCCTGGATCGGAATGTAGACCGCGCCGTCGGCTCGGATCTGTTCGATCGACTCCGGCACCACCGATATGCCGAAACCCGCCGCCACGAGGTGGACGATCGAGGATATCTGCGGTGCCTCCTGCCCCAGCGTCGGGCTAAACCCGGCACGCTGGCAGCCTGCGATGACGCTGTCGTAAAGACCGGGGCCGATCGCCCGGGGGAACAGAATAAATGTTTCCCCCGACAGGGCGGCGAGCGGCATGTCGCGGCTATGGGCGTAAGGATGCTGTGCCGGAAGCACAATCCGCATCGACTCCCTGATGAGCGGCTGCACCACAATTCCCTCACCGTCGCTGAGCGGCGGCCGCACGAAGGCGACGTCTAGGGAACCATTTCTCAGTGCCTCGATCAGATGGGGCGTGTTGCTCTGCTCCGGCGTCAGCAGCACGTCCGGATAAAGTCTCCGATAGGCTTGTATGAGGCCAGGAATGCGGGGCTGGAAATAGGTCGCGCCGGCGAAGCCGACGCGGATCTGCCCCTTCTCGCCTCGTGCGCGGCTTAGAACGTTCGCTTTGGCCCGTTCCACGTGCTCCAGGATTTGCCGCGCTTCGTCGAGCAGCAGAACCCCGGCCTCGGTAAGCTCGACGCCGCGCGTCAGGCGGCGGAAGAGCGGTGTTCCCAATTCCTGCTCGAGCTGGCGGATCTGCAAGCTCAGCGGCGGCTGCTTGATGCCTAGCCGCTCGGCGGCCCTGGTGAAATGCAGCTCCTCCGCGACCGCGACGAAATAGCGAAGATGCCTCAGATCCACAGCGTACCATACCAAAAATGTATTAAGTCAGGCCAGACAATATATTGGACGAGGGGGTTCGGCAATCTTAATTTGGGCACGATGACGGCTAAAGATTCTTCATGGCACGGAGCGGGGGCATGGACAGCGGCTTGGCTCGCTTCCCCCATGAGCAGGAAAGCCATCTACGCACTGGCCTTCGTCGTCCGCTGCTCCGGCGCGGCGACGGCCGCCTACGAACTGGCCGGCATCCTGGGGCTGCCCGAAGCGGTTTGGGCGGCGATGTCGGCGGTCATCGTCTCTCAGGAACAGTTGCACGAAACGAAATCGCTCTTGGCCGGGCGTATCCTTGGCACCCTCATCGGGATTGCCATCACCGTCTCGGTGAGCGGGATCGCCTCGCGCATGGCTGCCCCCACGGCGGTGCAAATGGCGGTGGCGGTGGCGCTCTCCGCGCTCATCTCCCGTGAGTTTCCCAAGCTTCGCGTCGCGATGTGGACCTGTCCGGTTATTCTCCTATCCGCGCCGCCCTCCGTACCGATCATCTCGGTGGCGCTTGGCCGTGGCGGCGAAGTCATTTTTGGTGCCATTGTAGGCTGGGCGTTCCACTGGGCCGCCGAATTCCTCGTTGACATCATCACCGGAGCCGCGCACCAGCGCCACGGTGCACGAGATCAGCAGGGCCGCCCCGGGAGCCACCGGGGGTTGCAGCGGCTTGGAGGACGATTGCCATGACCGACACGGTCAGTTCGACAGAAAGCCGGCCGGCGCACCTGACGCGCACGGCGGCGCTTGAGACCGTCGCGGCTACGGCGGCGCTTCTGTTCAACAATGGCCAAACCACGGAGCGCGTGGTCGTTGCAGCTGAAAGACTCGGTCACGCGCTCGGCGTGCCGCTGACATTGCATCCCCATTGGGGCGAACTCGCGCTCCAGGTTAAAGGCGCCCCGTTCTCAGAAATGGTCCCGGTCACGCCGATCGGCGTCGACATGGGCAAGGTGCTGGCCGTCATGACTGTTGTGGACCAGGTTTGCGACGGCGCGCTCCCCCGCGAGGACGCGGGCCCCGCGCTGGAGGCGGCCGGGCGTCTGCCGCCGGCCTCCACGCCGCGCTTCGCGCTATTCGCGGCCATTGGCGCGGCATCCCTGGGCGTGCTG
>DATJPQ010000153.1:0-3471 GCA_035506315.1 Opitutaceae bacterium | reverse complement strand
ACACGCCAGCCGTCGGCGTTGCCCTCGGTGCTGGAAGGCGACAACCAGGCGCCGTCGGCGAGCTCCACTGGCTTGTTCTTGATTGGCCCGAGGATGCCCTCGGGCAACCGCCGCGGCGGACTCCAGGTTTTTCCACCATCTGGCGATGTCATCGTCATGCCCCACCAAGTGCTCGGCGAGGGGCCAACTTTGTAGAACAGCACCAACGGTCCCTCCTTGGGCTGGAAGAGCACGGGATTCCACGTCGGCAGCCGCGAGCCATCGGGTTGGAGTCCGTTGGCCACCTCGACGGCTTCCAGCCAATGTCCGCCCTCCTGGCGCGCGACCCAGATACCGACATCCGGCGCGCGTTCGTGCGTGCCGCCGAACCAGGCGGCCACCAGTTTCCCCGGAGCCACTTCGGCCAGGGTCGAGGCGTGGCATTGCGGATAGGGTGCGCGTTCGAAGATGAATTCCGCGAGCCGCGGTTCCACCGCCAAGGTCGTGGAGGCGAGCAACAGCGGGAGAAGGAATCGGGTTTTCATGGCACTAAGCAGCGGAGCAAGATGAACGCAGTACGTCGCGACGGGCAAAGCCGAATGCTGCCACCAGCAGCAACGCCGCACCGATCAGGTAAATGATCGCGCCGAAAGCGATGGCTTCGCTCATGTTATCGATGGCCTTCTCGTGCCGGCCGTATTGGGTGGCGACGCCTACCGCCAGCGGGCCGAGCGCTCCACCGCCCCACCCGACCGTGTTCATGATGCCCGCCGCCGTGGCGCGGGCGCGGGATCCAATCACGTCGTACAGTGAGGCGAAAATGTTGGCATCGTACAGACCCTTGCAGAGGCCGAACAACGTCATGGCCACAAGCAACGTCGTGACGTTCGACGTGAGCCCCACCAACCCGACAAAGGCCGCGCCGGCCAGCAGCCCGAACGCCTGCACCAGCATGCGCCCGCCGGCGAAACGTCGCGCGAGCCGGTCCGCCAGCACACCGCCCAACGGCACGCTCAACGCGCTCGCCAGATGGATGAAGACCGCGCCCGACAGGCCCGCCGACGTCAGCTTGAAACCAAATTTATCCACCAGGAAGGTCGGCGTCCAGGTGAGGAAAATGGTGGCGACGAAGTTCGCGCCGAGAAAAGCCGCCATCAGCAGCAATGCGGTCGGCTTGCGAAAAATCATGCGCAACGTCTCTCCCACTCCAGGCGGTTCGCCCCCCGACAGAGGCCCGCCCTTCCCCGCGAGTTTGTCATCTATTAGATGACAATCGTTTTGGGTGGAGCCTGCTGGGCGAGCCACGGAATCGATAGCGGCGGAGGCGACGGCGGCAGCCGCGTGGTCGGAGGCATGATCGGCTGGGTGGTCGAAGGCATGATCGGCTGCGTGGTCGACGATACGGCCGATGGCGGAGCGGCCGACCGCACCGTAGGTGGCGTGGTCGGCGGCGCCGCGAGCGGGTTCGCGCAGGAAGCGGTAGAGCACCAGTGCCAGAATCGCGCCGGCCCCGCCGAAGAAATAGAATCCCATGCGCCAGCCGTGATGCTCGGCAAACCACGCTCCGAACCAGCTGCCACCAATCGTGCCAACATAAACGCTCGATTGGTGCAGCGAGAACGCCCGGGAACGAGTACGCCCATCATGGTAATCGCTCACGAGCGACATCGTGGCGGGGAAATAGAAGGTTTCGCCGAGGCCTTCGAGCGCCCGCACCGTCACGAAATGCCAGAGGCGATGGCACCAGCCGGTCAGCACGGTGATGGCGCTCCAAAACAGGCAGCCGCCAAGGATGAGATGCTTGCGCGGCAAACGGTCGGCGATGAAACCCGCGACCGGTGCGCCCAAAGCGTAGACCCACATGAACGCCGAACCAATCAGGCCGAGCTGCACAGCGCCAAAACCAAATTCCTCCTTGAGTTTGGGAAAGACCGAGAAGATCGACTGGCGGTCCGCGTAGTTGAAAAAGCAGACAAACCACAGCATGCCGACCACCGCCCATTTATAATTTTTATTCATGGGTGCAGCGGTCAAATGCCGTCAGGGGCGGGCATCCGGTTGTTCCAGCCCGCGGATGGCGCCGGACTAGACGGCGTGCCGGTCGATGAAGCGCTTGATCGCGGCCGGATCGGCTTTGATCTTGTGCTTCACCAGCGGAAGCGACTTGAGCGCCTCCAGCGCGGGGTGCTTGGGTTCCTGGCCGGTCGCCGCCACGATGGTCTCGGGGAATTTCGCCGGGCTGGCGGTCGCCAGCACCACGCTCACCCGGTCCGGATTCAACGTTTGGAAGCCGCAGGCGGTGTGCGGATCGGCCACGTAACCATAGCTCTGGTACACCCGCTGGATGATGCCCGGAATTTCCGCATCGGTGCAATGCGAGGCCGAGAAGGTGTCGCGGTTGAAGGCGGTGAAGTTGTAGGCGCCGGTGGTCTTGAAGGTCTGCATCACCTCGCGCACCCGCGCCGGATCGCGCCCCACGCTGTAGTAGAGGAAGCGCTCGAAGTTCGACGCCACCTGGATGTCCATCGACGGCGCGAGGCTCGGGTGGACGTCGCTCACGCGATACTCGCCGGTGGTAAAGAGGCGGTAGAGGATGTCGTTCTGGTTGGTTGCCACCTTGAAGCCGCGGATGGGCACGCCCATCTGCTGGAGCATCCAACCGGCGAGCACGTTGCCGAAATTGCCGGTTGGCACCACGAACTCGACGTTGGCGCGCGCCGCCGCCGGCAGCCGGAGCCACGCATGCAGGTAGTACACGCATTGCGCCAGCACCCGGGCGAGATTGATTGAATTGATGGCGGAAAGACGGTGACGCTGGCGGAAATCCTGGTCGCCGAGAATTTCCTTCAGGGCGTGCTGCGCGTCGTCGAACGTGCCGTCCACCGCGAGCGCGAAGACATTGGGCGCGCCGGTGCAGGCCATCTGACGTTCCTGGAGCGGCGAGATGCGTCCCTCGGGATAAAGGATGAAGATGGCGGTGCCCGGCTTGCCGAGCAGGCCATGGATCGCCGCCGAGCCAGTGTCGCCGGAGGTGGCGCCGAGGACGTTGATCGACTCGTGGCGCACGCGGCACTGATTCTCGTAGAGATTGCCGAGGAGTTGCAGGGCAAAATCCTTGAACGCGAGGGTCGGCCCGTGGAAGAGCTCGAGCACGTAGGTGCGGTCGTCGAGCCGCACGAGCGGCGCGATGTCAGGATGCTCGAAGGCCGTGTAGGACTTGGCGACGATCTCCCGCAGCGTCTCGTCCGGAATGTCGGTCGCGAAACGGCGGAAGAACTCGTAGCACAGCCCGGCGTAATCCAGACCGGCAAAACGGTCCAGGTCGCCCGCGAACGGGGGGAAGGTCTCCGGCAGAAACAAGCCCCCATCCGGCGCCAGCCCGGTGGCGACGGCATCGGAGAATCCGAGAGCGGGGGTCTGCCCGCGGGTGGAGATAAATTTCATCGTCTGGTGCGTATTCTCATACTCGTTCTCATTCTCATTTTCATTCTC
>DATJPQ010000152.1:0-28357 GCA_035506315.1 Opitutaceae bacterium | reverse complement strand
TCGCCTTCGCGATAGCTGATGTAGAGATCCATCCCGCCGTGCGAATCGGCGCGCTTCGCACAGGAGAACACGATGAAACTCTGGTCGGACGCTACCACCAGATCGAAGCCGTCGTCCTGGCCGTTGATCCGGTCGCCGAGATCCTCGAAGTCGCGGTATCGTCCGCCGACCGGTTTCGAACGGACGATCCGGACGCGTTGGCCCACGGGATCGAGGCAGCGGAAAAAATAGAGCGTGCCGTCCGCTGCGGGTGATGGGGTGCCCGTGCGCAGGGTCAACGGATTCCAGGCACCGTTTTCGCCCGCGCCGACCAGCCGCGGCTCGCTCCAGCCATCGCCCTGCCTCTCGACATACCAAAGGTCTGGCCACCAACCGTCCTTCGGTTTTCCCGCCGCAGGCCGGCGCGAGAAGAAAAACAGCCGGGCGCCGTCGGGTGACATCTGCGGATCCCCCTCGACGTATCGGCCGGAAAACGGGGCGACCACCGGCGTGTTCCATTGACCGTTGACGAGCCGTGATTCGTGGATGGCCCAGATTCCTGACGGGCCTTTCGCGCCGAAATAGGCGGTCTGGCCATCCGGGGTGAAGGTGATGCCGCCGGCATCCGCGGTGGCACCGATGCCGGGGGTGAAAAGCCTGGCTTCAGCTTCGACCGCGGCGGTTGCACCCGGCGACAGCGGCCAAGAGGCAATGGCCAGGGACACCCCGATGGCGGACAGGCCTTTGAATATGGACAATTTCATGACTGCGGTCCGGTTGGAATACATCGATACCGGCGCTCCACCGTACCGGTGACGGACGGTTGCCCGGCGGAGAGGAAGGCCTCGATCTCGTCACGATAGCGATCGGGTTGATCCATCCAGATGAAATGTCCCGCCGCCGGAATCCGGATGAGTTTCGCGTGGCGAAAGGTCGCAACGTAATCGTCCGTGATATGCGGGGGAAGGTAGTCGGAGTCGCCGCGCAGAATCAGCGCGGGAACCGGGCAGCCGGCCAAACGCTCCCGGACCATGGAGGGGCGACTGACGCCGTCCCACATCGTCAACATGCTGGCCCACCAGCCCATGCCGGGAATCGCAAAATTCCGCTCCCGCAGCCGGGTGCGGTCATGCACGCAGTTGGCCAGAATCCGCTCGCGCACAAACGCCTCGAACCAGCGGTCCATCTCCGCGTCGCCGGCGAAGTCATGGGCTGCGCGAACATCGCGGCGCAGGATCGAGTCGAGCTGACGGAAACGGGCCTGCAGGGCGGCGCCGCGCGTTTCCCCGATCCACGCGAGATAATCGGACGCAACCTGCAACGTGGCATGCGGATAGATCTCGGCCTTGCGCGCCGCCGGATCGAGCGCCCCGGGGGAGACGAAAATCACGCGGTCCACGCGGTCGGGATGGGTGGCCAGATAGCGCGCGGAGAGCGTGGCACCGTGGGATTCGCCGATGAGGATCAGGCGTTCGCTGCCGATCTGCCGCCGGATGGCCTCCAGATCGGCGACATGGCGCTCATACGTGTAATCCCGAGGATCAGTCAGCCGCGTCGAGAAGCCGCTGCCAATCTGGTCATAGAGATAGATGTTGAAACCCCGGGCCGCCAGCCGCTCATACCAGGAGTGGGCGAAAGCATAGGCATACACCTCGCACGCGCCGGGTCCACCGTGGACGAACACAAGCGTGGGCGCATCGGGGCGGTTGGGTGCGGGGATGTGAATATAGCCGATGCGCGAACCGGTGGACAGTTGCCAGTATCGGACCGGTAGGTCGGCAGCTGCCGAGGCCGCCGGGCTGGCCGTCGCGGTGTCGGCTGCCGTACAAACGAAGGATGTGGCCGTCGCAAGGACGGCCGCGGCGGCGAAGCGGAGCGACCGAATGAGATGGCGGAGGGCGTGAGGCATTTTGGACTTTAGACTGCCGATTTTCGATTGATCGGGCGGACCGGCGTTTCGACTTCAACTTAAACCATCAACTTCGACCTTTCATTCAGCCCGCAGGGCGATGATCGGGTCGACTTTCGTGGCGCGGCGGGCGGGGAGCCAGCAGGCGAGGAGGGTGATGGCGGCGAGTGCGAACGTGACGAGGACCATCGTCCAGGGTTCGTTGCCGGCGAGGGTGGGCAGGCCCGCGCGAAACACCTGCTGCAGCGCGACGGCACCCGCGAGGCCGAACGCGATGCCGAGGAAGGCGAGGCGGAGGCCTGAGCGCAGCACGAGCCAGAGCACATCGGCGCGCGTCGCGCCCAGGGCGAGCCGGATGCCGATTTCCGGAGTACGCTGGACCATGAGGCCGGCCACCACTCCGTAGACGCCGAGGGCCGAAAGCAGAAAGCCCAGGGCTCCGGAACAGACGAGCAACTGGCTCACAAGGTCGAAATTCGTGGCGGCCCGGGCGATCTTCGCGCGCACCGCGCCCGGTTGCTGCACGGGCAGATCGGGATCGATCGCCGCGACGGCGCGGCGCACGGCATCGGAGAGGGCGGCGGGTTCGACGCGGGAGCGCAGCGTCACGTGGAGGTATTTGCCCGGCGCCTGCACCAACGGCCGGTAGATTTGCAATCGCGTATCGGGTTCACCGGGCACGCCGGCGTATCGGACGTCGCCGACCACGCCAATCACCTCCAGCCAGCCCGCGTCGCCGAGCCGCGCGAAGCGTTTGCCGATCGCGCTTTCCCCCGGCCAGAACCGGCGGGCCGCGGACTCGTTGACAATGACGGCCGCAGGGTCCGTTTCGCTCAGACTGGCGGAGAACAGATGCCCCGTCCGCAGCGGAATGCCGAGCACGGCAAAGAAATCCGGCGACACCACGGCCTGCTCGACGAGCGGTTCCTGCCCGCGCGCGGGCGCCGGCCGCCCTTCCACGACGACGTTGAAACTGTTGAAGTAGCCGAAGAGCGGAACGGCCGAGGAGAGGGCGGTGCGGTCCACGCCGGGTAGGGCGGAGAGGCGTTCCAAAAGCTGGCGATGGAAAGTCCGCAATTGCCCGGGCGTGCGGTAGTGCGATTCGGGGAGGGAAATGACGCCCGACCACACGCCGGTGGGGTTCCAGCCCGGGTCGCGTTGCAGGAGGTCGTGGAAACCGCGGATAAAAAAGCCGACGCCGGAGAGAAGCGCGAGGGCCAGGGCGATCTGGCTGACCACGAGCGCGTGCTTTACCCGGTGGTGTGCGCGGTCGCCCCCGGCTCCGCGGCCGCCTTGCTTCAAGGTGGCGTTGACGTTGAGCCGGGCAGCGGACCAGGCCGGGACTGTGCCACAAACGACGCCGGCGAGCAACGAGGCAAGAAAAGCGAACGCCAGCACCCTAAGATCCAGCGGGAGTTCGGTGCCGGTCTGTTCGCCAATCTGAATGCGGCTGCCGATAAAGCCGTTGTTCCAGACAGCCACGAGCAGGCCGAGGGCGCCGCCGCAAAGTGCGAGGAGCACGCTTTCCACCAGCAGTGGACGCATCAATTGCCACCGCGAGGCACCGAGTGCGCCGCGCAAGGCGTATTCGCGACTGCGGGTGGCGGCGCGTGCGAGTTGCAGGTTGGCGAGGTTGGCGCTGGCGATGAGCAGGACAACGAGCCCCAGTCCCATCGTGAACCACGAGAGGGTGTGTCCGAGGTTGTCCATGCTGGACCACTGCAGGTCGACCACCCGGAGACCATCCTGGCCGTTGTCCTGCGGATACTCCCGGCCAAGACGCGCGGCCAGACCGCGCATTTCCGTGTCGGCTTGAGCGAGGGAAATGCCGGGTCGGAGCCGGGCGACGACCTGCAGCCGGTTGTTAACTCGGTTCTGACGCTGCTCGGCGGTCCAGGCGATGGGTTGCCAGATGTCCATCGGTCCCCACAGAAACGGATAAACGAAACCGGCGGGCATGACTCCGATGACGGTGACGTTTTCCCCGTTGATGCGCAGGGTGCGGCCGACGATTTGGGGATCAGCGGCGAACCGGCTGGACCATAATTCGTGGGTGATGATCACGACCTGATTGCGCCCGGGCTGGTCTTCGTCGGAGGTGAACCAACGCCCCATCTCCGGCTGGACGCCGAGCGTGGGGAAGAAGTCGGCCGTCACGGCCATGCCGTGGAGTTGCTCGGCGGGGGCATGCGGCTCGGCGAGGTTGAAGGTCGCCCAGGCGGCGGCCGCCATCCGTTCGAAACTCCGGTTTTGCGCCTGATGATCGAGGAAGTTGGCGACCGAGTGCGGCCACACCTGCGACTGGGGCGACGTGCGGAAGACGCGCACAAGGCGACCGGAATCCGGATACGGCAGCGCCCGAAACAGCAGCACATTGAGGATGCTGAACATCGACGTGTTGAGACCGATGCCGAGGGCTAGTGTGAGCAGCGCCACGACGGTGAAGCCGGGGGATTTCGCGAACTGGCGGAAAGCGTATTTGAGATCTTGGAGCATCGGAGTGAAAGTGAGAGTGAAAGGGAAAGGGAGTGATGGGCGGCCCGCCTTCGTCCCGAAGTCGCGGTACTACGGCGCGGCTCGTCCCGCGGCGGAGCCGCAGGCGAGGTGGGCGGATCTTGTTACTTGAAATTTGTTCCTTGATACTTGCCCCCGGCAGCGGGGGGGCGTTGCCGATGCTCAGTTCAGTTTTTTCAGCGATTCGATGGCCTCGGTGAAGTTTGGGTTCAATTTGAGCGCGGTTTCATAGGCGGCGCGTGCTCCGGCCTTGTCGCCTTTCCGCAAGAGGATATTTCCGATCCGCCAGTGCGCAGGCACATAGCCCCGCGGGTCGGTGGGGGTGAGGGTCAGGCATCGGCGAAGAGCGGCCAGGCCGCGATCGAGTTCCTGCCCGGTCGTGTCGGCGAGCTTACCGACCTGATAAAGGGTACTGTAATCGTTGGGTTCATCCTTGAGCACCTCCTCGTAGACGGCGAAAGCCTCGGGAAATTTTTTGTCGGCGGTATAAAGGCTGGCATAGGCGATCCGGCCACGGGCCGGATCGAGTTTTTTAATTTCCGCAGCCTGCGCATAGGCACCGTCCATGCCGCCGCCGACAAATCCCGGCGCCTGCCGGCAATATTCCATCACGCTCCACCGGGCATTGATGTTCGTGGGGTCGAGCTCGACGGACTTGTCGTAGGCCGCCTTGCATTTTTTGGCCCAGCCAAACTTGGCGAACAGGCCGGCCTTCTGGGCGGTGACGCCATAACTGTCGCCGAGCAGCCGGAAGTATTCACTTTTGGCCGGAGCCAGCGTGGTGGCCTTCTCGAACACGGCGACGGCATTCTTGAAGTCACCGCGGTTCAGCTGGCACTGGCCAAGGTAGAAATACGCCTCCGCGTTGTCCGGGGTGGCGGCCACGACCTTTTCGAGCATGGTCTGGGCTTCCGCCCATTGGCGTTGGTTGAAAAGGGTGGTGACCTGCTCACGCAGAGCGGAGTCGGCGGCGAAGGTGCTGACGGCGAGCAGGAGGAATAAACTGGCGATTCGGTGCATGGAGGAAGGAAGGAAGAGGGGGAAAAAAGGCGGAAGACTGGGAAGACGTGTGAGACGGAGGAGACGTGGAAGATGAGAAGAAAGGCGGAAACTGGTTTTGCGTTCTTTGGTGTCTTACTTGTCTCGCGTTCTTCCTTTCTATTCCGCCCGCAGCGCGATCATCGGATCAACGCGCGCGGCGCGGCGGGCGGGGAGCCAGCAGGCGAGCCATGCGACGGCGAGCAGCAACGACGGGACGGCGAGAAAGACCGTCGGATCGCCGGGCGACACTTTGACGAGAATGCGGCTGAGATAGAAACTCGCGAGGTAAACGGCGCCCAGGCCGACGACAAAGCCCGGCGCCACCACGGCGATACTTTGGCGGACGATGAGCGCTACGACGTTGCGCGGGGAGGCGCCAAGAGCGAGCCGCACGCCGATCTCATGGGTGCGTTGCGCGACCGAGTAGGAGAGCACACTGTAGATGCCGATGGCGGCGAGCAACAGCGCGAGCGGTCCCAGGACACTGAGCATGAGCGCCGGGATGCGAATCACGACGAGGCTTTCCGCGATGCTTTGGGTGAGGGTACTGACGTCGCGCAGCGGCAGGTTGGGGTCGAGTTCGCGGACCACCCGGCGGACCTCCGGCGCAAAGGCCAGCGGTTCGCCGCGCGTGCGGACCTGCAGCGTGAGATCGAACGAGAAGCGGTTGCGCAGCGAAAAGTAGAGCAACGGCGCCGGTTGGGCGCTGAGCGAAACGCACTGGCAGTTGCGGGCCACCCCGACGACCTCGTAGGTGCTGTCCCCGGTGACGATCTTGCGGCCCAGCGGAGAGAGCCCGGGCCAGTAACGGCGGGCGAACTCCTCGTTGACGATGACCTCGGCCGGCCGGTCGTTGTTGTCGAGGGCAACGAAATCCACGCCGTCCACGAGCGGAATGCCCATGGTCTGAAAATAGCCGGGCGCCACGTAGCCGTAGAGCGCGACCTCGGGCCGGCCGGCGGGGGCCGCCTGGCCGACGATGGCGAAGGGGGCCTTGCGCATGCCGCGCACGTCGAGCGGCACAAACGTGGCGGCGGTCGCCGCGGCGACCCCGGGTGTGGCCTGCAGGCGGGGCAACACCTCGCGCAGGAAGGCGCGCGCGGCCGGTCGGTCGTAGCCGTTGGCGGCGAGATCGAAACTGCCCAGCAATACGTGGCGGGTGTCAAATCCGGGATCAGTCGTCTGGGCGTTGTGGAAACTTTTGAGGAAGAGGCCGGCCAGCACGAGCACGATCAGGGCGATTGTCACCTCGGCGGCGACGAGGAGATTGCGCAACCGGTGGCGCGGTGCCGCTCCGGCTCCGTGGCCGCCGACTTTCAACGTCGGATTCACGTCGGTCCGCGTCAGCTGCAGCGCCGGCGCCAGGCCAAAGAGCAGACCGCAGACGAGGCCGAGGAGCGCGGAGAAGGCGCAGCCGGCGGCGTCGAGATGGGAGACCACCTTGATCGGCAGATTACCGGGCATCGGCACGTGATGCAGGGCATCGATGCCCCACAGCGACAACAGGACACCCCCGAGGGCGCCGAGCAAAGCGAGCAACACACTTTCGGTGAGCAACTGCCGGATGATGCGGAACTGCCCGGCGCCGAGCGCGAGCCGGATGCCGATTTCTTTTTGGCGCACGGAGGCGCGGGCGAGCAGGAGGTTGGCCGTGTTGGCGCACACCACCAACAGGACGAGAAAAACGAGGATCTGCTGGGTGGCGAGCGCGCCGAGCAGGTAGGGCTGGGCTCCGAACGGTGAACGCCACAACGGCAGCAGGACGGGCGTGAGGTCGGCATTGGTCCCGGGATAAGCCGCGGCCAGCCGCCGGGAGATCGCCTCCAGCTCGGCATGGGCCTGGTCCGCGGTGATGCCGGGCTTAAGGTCGGCAAGCAACATCAGCGGCCGATCGTCGCGGGCGGTAAGCTCCCTGCTGCTGGGGAAGAGTTGCCCGACCATCGTCCACGGCATCCAGACATCGAAGCCGAGCGCGACAACGCTGCCTTTGAATTTTTCGGGGGCGACGCCGATGATCGTGAACACGATGTCGTTTAAACGAAGCGTCTGCCCGAGGGCGGTCGGGCTGCCGCCGAACCGTGTCTGCCAATACGAGTAGGCGATCACCGCGACCGGGCTCGAACCGGGGTGGGTCGCCTCGTCGGCCGTAAAGAACCGGCCGAGGGCCGGCCTCAGGCCGAGCAGCGGAAAGAAGTTATCCGAGACCAGTTCGGCCCAGATACGCTCGTTGTGACCATCCGCACCACTGAGGTTGAGCGCGCGGATGCTGGAGGCCGCGACCTCCCGGAAGGAAGTCTGCTGTTCGCGCACATCGCGATAATCGAGCCACGACGTCAGATGATAGGTGCCGCTGCGATCGCGCGGATCGATCACCATCAGCCGGGCGCCGTGCTCGACGCCGGGCAATGGGTCGAGGAAGGACGCCTGGATGGAACTGAAGACGACGGTGTTGGCGGCGATGCCGAAGGCAAGGGAGAGGACCACGACGGCGGTGAAGCCGGGGGCTTTACGGAGCTGGCGGAGGGCGTAGCGGAGGTCATTGAACATAGCGGAAAGCGGAAACCGGAAAGCGGAAAGGTCGGAGACGGGGGATCAGGGAGCGAGGGGGAGTGAGCGAAATGGGCGTGGGGCGGCGGGAACGAGGCGGTTGTGATCGATCACTTATTCCCTTAGTCCCTCATTCCCTTTTTCCCTCCTATTCCGCGCGAAGCGCCTCCACGGGATTAACGCGGGTGGCGCGGCGGGCGGGGAGCCAGCAGGCGAGGAGCATGACGACCGCGAGCATCAGCGGGACGCCGGCGAAGACCGTCGGGTCAAACGGATCGACACCGTAAAGGACGGCGGTGAGACCGCGCGCAGTGAGTAAGGCGAGGCCGAGCCCGGCGATGGTGCCCACGGCCGCCATGATCATCCCTTCGCGCAGAATCATCCCGAGCAAGTCGCGGTCCGTCGCTCCGAGCGCGAGGCGGACGCCGAATTCCCGGATCCGTTGGTTGACGACGTATGACATCACACCATACACGCCCAGCGCGGCCAGAACGAGCGCGACCAGACCGAGGCCTTTGAGGAGGCGCGATGCCAGATGGTGGGCCAGAAAGGCCGGTCTGATGAAGTCGGTCATCGGCATCGTGAGCCACACCTCCACGCGGGGATCGAGCCGGTGAATTTCCCGGCGCATCGTTTCGGCGAACGCCGCGGGATCGCCGCTCATGCGCACGCCGACCGCCAGGTTCAGTTCCGGGACTCCCTGCATGAAGGGGCGGTAGAAAAAACCGGAGGGCGGTTCATTCAGGGTGTTGTATTTGCCGGTCTTGGTCACGCCGATGACCGTCGTCGGCCGGCCGTTGTCGAAAAACTTGCGGCCGATGGCGTCCTGCCCGGGCCAAAACCGCTTCGCCATGGCTTCGTTGATCACGGCGACGCCGGGGGCGTTCTGGTCGTCCTGGTCGGTGAAATCGCGACCGGCAAGCAGCGGGATGCGGAGCGTGTCGAAATACCCGGGGGAAACGATGGTGGCCTGGATGTTGGTGTCCTCCCCGGGCTGTCGTGGGTAGCCGTCCACCGCGACCCCATGCGACCCACACCGTTCGAGGCCCATCGGGAACGAACCCGCCAGTCCAACCGCCTCGACTCCCGGCAGGGCGGCGAGGCGCTGGCGGAGCTCACGGTAGAAAATCTTCCCAGTTTGCTCGTTATAGCCGTTCATGCCGATGCGCAGACCGCCCAGCAACACCCGGTCGGGCTTGAATCCCAGGTCCGCCACCTCGGCGCGGCGCAGGCTTTTGACGCAGAGGCCGGCGCCGATCAGCAGAGTAAGGGCCAGCGCCACTTCCGCGACCGCCAAAAGACGGCGCAGCCGTTGATGCCCCCCGCCGGTCCCGGTACCGCGGCCGCCTTCTTTCAAGGCCACGGTAAGATCGGGCCGGGAGGCCTGCAGTGCGGGGACCAGTCCGAACATCACGCCCGTGACCGCGGCAAGGCCGAGGGTGAAGAACAACGTCGGACCGTTGATGGAGAAGGCGAGTCCGATCGGAAGATAGACCACCGGGATCCAGGCGACCAGAACGTCGACGGCCCAAAACGCGAACAGGATGCCGAGTACACCGCCGGCGGCCGCCAGCAGGAGGCTTTCCGTGAGAAGCTGGCGGATCAAGCGGGAGCGGGTGGCTCCAAGCGACAGGCGGATGGCAATCTCCCGTTGGCGCACCGTGGCCCGGGCGAGCAGCAGGCTGGCGAGATTGGCGGCCACGATCAGCAGTACGCCGATGCTGACGACAAGGAGGATGCGCAACACGCCGACCAGCATGGGCTGGATGCCATACGGTGCCTGCGAAAACGGCAGCACGAGGAACCGGAATTCGCGATTGGTGCGGGGATACGTCTGCTCTTCCCGGGCGGAAAAGGCATCGAGCACCGCCTGGGCCGCGGCGAGCGTCACCCCCGGCTGCAGCCGGACCTGCGTGTGCAACCACCGATCCTCCCGGATTTGGAGCGATCCGAAATTGGCGACTTCGCGACACATCGTGACCGGGGCCCAGAAATCGCAGCGCAGGCCGCTCATCGTGCCGAGGAAGGAGGCGGGCACGACTCCGATGATGGTGAAAGGATGCTGGTTGATCCGGACAACCCGGCCGATGACGGACGGATCCGCCTGGAAGCGCTTCCGCCAGTAGGTCTCGCTCAACACCACCACCGGATTGCCGCCCGCTTGCGTATCGTTGTCGGGCGTGAACGTGCGCCCGTACACCGGCTTCACGCCCAGCACGTCGAAGAAATTGGAGGTAGCGAGCTGGCCGTAGATCCATTCGGGCTGGTTGCCGTCGGTCAGGCAGGCGGGCGTGATCTGGGAGCCGATCACTCCGGCAAAAACGTTGCGGAGTTCACGGGCGTCGGCGATGTCGAGCGGGGAAATGGTGTGCCAGACGGATTTTCCGCGGGCAACCGTGAGCACGGCCATCCGCTCCTGCCGGGGCACCCCCGGCAGCGGATTGTCCACCACGTTTTGCAGCCAGCAGAAAGTGGTGGCGGTCGCACCGATCCCGAGGCCCAGGGTGAGAATTGCGACCACGGTGAAACCGGGCGCCTTGAGCAGCTGTCTGAAAGCGTATCTGAGGTCCTGGAGCATCGGAGTGAAAGTGAGAGGGAGGGTGAAAGGGAGTGGGGAAGACTGGGAAGACCTGGAAGACGGAGGAGACGTGGGAGACGCGGGGAAGATGGGGAAGAGAGTTGGATGAGTCTTGCGTTCTTCTGTGTCTCAAATGTCTCGCGTTCTTCCTTCCTATTCCGCGCGCATCGCGTCGACGGGGTTGATGCGGGTGGCGCGGCGGGCGGGAAGCAGGCAGGCCAGCAGCGCGACCAGGGTGAGCAGCAGCGGCACGCCGATGAACGTTACCAAGTCGAAGGGGCTCACGCCGTAGAGGAATCCCGCCATCAGGTGCGTGACGGCGAGGGCGAGCGCCAGGCCGGCGGCGATGCCGCCGGCGGCGAGTCCCAACCCCTGGCCCAACACCTGCCGCAAAATGACGCCGGGCCAGGCGCCGAGCGCCATGCGCACGCCGAACTCCTGTGTGCGTTGGCTGACCGAATAGGCCATCACGGCGTAGACACCCATCGCTGCCAGGATCAGCGCCACGGCTCCGAGCAGAATCAAGAGGCTCGACGCCACGCGATGCGGGAAAAGCACCATCCCGGAATACACGGCCAGCGGCACCGTATGCGACAGCTCGACGCCAGGATCGAGATCGCGCACGGTCTGTCGGAGCGTGTTCGCAAAGGCGGCCGGGTCGCCGGCCGTCCGAACGCAGAAAGCCAAATCCAAATCCGGCACGCCCTGCTGATAGGGCAGATAGAAGAAACACGAGGCGTCCTCGCTCAGCCGGTTGTATCTTCCCTGCTTGGTGAGGGCGATCACCGTCCTCCACTGACCACCGGCCATGAACCGGCGGCCGATGGGGTCCTGGCCGGGCCAGAATCGGTGGGCAAAAGCCTCGTTGACGATGGCGACCAGGGGAGCCTTGGCGCCGTCCTGGTCCGTGAAATCGCGTCCGGCAAGCAGGGGGATGCGCATCGCGGCGAAATAGCGTGGGGAAACAACGGCAAACTCGTAGGTCGCGTCTTCGCCCTCCGGTCGCTGGTAGCCCTCAACCTTGACGTCCGCGCCCTTGCAGCCCGCGAGTCCGAGCGGAAACCAGCTGGCGAGCGCGGCTTCCTCGACACCGGGCAAGGCGGCGAGCCGCTGCCGCGCCTGGCGATAGAATGCCAGGCCCGTTTGTGGGTCGTAGCCATTCATTCCAATCTGGAGTCCGGCAATCAGCACGTGGTCGGCGTTGAACCCGGGGTCGATTTGCCGTGCTTGCCGCAGTCCCTTGATGCACAGGCCGGCAGCAATGAGCAACACCAGCGCAATCGCCACCTCCGCGATCACCAGGGTTTTCCGCAGGCGGTGGTGGGAAGCCCCACCCTGCGACGAGCGTCCGCCCTCTTTCAGCACCGCGTACAGATCCGGCCGCAACGCCTGCAAGGCAGGAAACAATCCGAAAAAGATTCCCGTGCCCAGGGCAAGTAGCAGCGCAAATCCCAGCGTGATGCCATCCCAATGGAAACTGAGTTGGACTTTTCCCGTCAAAGCCGCCGGCAGGAACAGCGGCAGCGAGTCCACCGCCCAGCTGGCAACCAGCACGCCCACGGCGCCGCCGAGCAGCGCGAGGAGGACGCTCTCCGTCAGCAGCTGTCGGGTCAACCGAGCATAGCTGGCGCCTGCGGCCAGCCGGATGGCGATCTCCTTCTGGCGGCTGACGGCGCGGGCGAGCAACAGATTGGCAACATTGGCGGCGACGATCAGTTGCACCCCGAGGCAGACGGCGAGCAACAGCGCCAGCGTGGGGCCCATGATCGGGCCCGCACTCCAGGGGCATTGGGCGAGCGGAACGACGCGGTGATGGGTGCCGGTATTCGTCTTGGGGTAGGCCTGGGTGAACTGCCCATCGAGCAGCGCCACCGCCGCCCGCGCCTGGTCGATGCTAACCCCCGGCTGAAGGCGCGCGAGGTTGAGCCAGCCCCGGGCATCGCGCGCAGTTAGAAAATAGGTGCCCTGGTTGCGCACTTCCCAGATCATGGATGAGGGTGCCCAGACATCGAAGGTTCCGGGGGGTATCGAGCCGCGAAATGCAGCCGGCGCCACGCCAACGATCGTGAAGCTATGGCGGTTTAGGTCGACGACCCGGCCGAGAATGGAGGGGTCGCCGCCAAAACGCCGCCGCCAGAGGTTTTCGCCGATGACGAGCACAGAATTCCCCCCCGGCTTCTGGTCCTCGTCTGGCAGGAAGGTGCGGCCCAGGATCGGTTTGACGCCCAGCAGATCGAAGAAGTTCGCAGAGACGATCTGGGCCTGGATCCACTCCGGCTGGTGGTCGACCGTAAGGCAGGCGGCCGTGCCCATCGAAGCCTCGGTACCGACGAAGATCTCATGGTGCTCGCCGAAGTCCCGCAGGTCGGGAACGGAGGCACACCCACCGCCACAGTTGGAGACGAGGACGACCAGCCGCTCTTGGTCAGTCACGCCGGGCAGGGGTTGCAGCACGAGGCTTCGGAGCCAGCACAGCACGGTGGCGTTCGCGCCGATGCCCAGCGCGAGCGAAAGGACCGCGACGACCGTGAAGAGCGGTGACTTGGCGAGCTGGCGGAGGGCGAAGCGGAGGTCCTGCAACATCGAAGTGAAAGTGAGGGTGAAAGTGAAAGGGAGTAAGGGAGTGAAGGAGTGGGGGGAGGCGGCGGGAGTGAGGCGGTTGTGATCGATCGCTTATTCCCTTAGTCCCTCATTCCCTTTTTCCCTGCTATCCGGCGCGGAGCGCCTCCATTTTGGGTTGCCCTTCGTCGCGCGGCGGTCGCCCGCGACGAGGGCGGAGGTGCCGAGGAGCGCGGCGGTTTTCAGGAATGAGCGGCGCGAGGGCGGTAGAGGATCACGCATGGATGTCGAGGGTTGAGAAACTGTCGGTGTCGGTCATCCGGCTCGTCGGGTTTGGCCGGAATCATGCACCGGGCGTGGCGGGTGGGGGCAGTTCGGCGAGTTTGAGCGCGTAGAGGCATCCGTCGCCGGCGCCGAGATACACTTTGTCGTCGTCCACGGCCGGAGCGGACGGGCTGGCCTTTTCGATGCGCAGTTGGTTGATCAACTTCCCGGAGCCGACCTCGAGCAGGTAGAGGTAACCCGGCCCGCCGAACTGACTGCTGTTCACAAGCAGCGTCGAGCCGTGGAGCACCGGCTTGGTGAAGAAGATCCCGGCGCCCTTGAACGCCCATGCGACCTTGCCCTGGTCCAGGCAATATACGGAGTTTTTATGGATCGTCGTGGCGATGATCGCGCGACCCTCGTGGATCAGCGGCGTCGCGGGCAGGTACGTGTGGCTCTCATCGACAAATTTCCACGCGGGCTTGCCCGTGGCGGTTTCCAGCGGTGTGAAGACGTCGTGTTGGGCGCCGAAATAAACCAAGCCGTCGGCCACGACGAAGTCGGAGACGATCGCCCCATAATACTCGCGCCGGTTTTCCAGCCCATATTGCCAGAGGAGTTTTTTGTCGGCCAGCGCGACAGCGTAAACTTCGCCTTCCCAGTCGCCGAAGTAAACCACGCCCTGGTGCACGGCGGGCGTGGCGCGGATCGGGCGCCGGGTCGGCGTGGTGTATTGAAACACGAGCGCGCCGTCGGCCACGTTGACGCCGTTGAGATCGCCCCAGTCGTCGCCGAAGTAGGCGACATGGTCCACGATCACCGGCGAGGAACGGTGGTAATCGGTGAAGTCCATCGAGGCGATGGGCCGGTAGGGCTGCGCGACGAACCGCCACCGTTCCTGGCCGGTCTTGCGGTCCAGCCCGTGCAACGCGTTGGCGCACTCGACGCACAGGGTGTCGCCGGCGAGGCCGGGTCGGGACATGACCGGGAAATGCATCTGCGCCTTCCAGAGCTGGGCGCCCGTGGCAGCGTCGAGCGCGAAAACCCCGCCGCCTTTGCTCCCGCAATACACCACGCCGTCAGCGACGATGGGCGCTGCGGATACTTCCTGGCCGGTGTTGAACTTCCAGGCGACGGCCGGCCCGGTAATCGAAGGCGGCGCATCCGCTGCGAAGGCTTGGGCGGCGAGCGCCGCGAGCCCGAGCGCGAGGCAGGCGCCCCGCGCGAGTTGTGACGAAGTGCGGAAGGATTCAGAGGTGGTCATTGCAGGAAGGGCGAAAGGCAGAGTGGAAAGGGAGGCGAAGGCTTGGAGGGCGGCAGCTCGCTGTGCGATTGCCAGTTTGTGATCAGAACCGGCTCAGTTGGTAGAAGCGGGAGGAGGTGGCAGCTCCAGCACGAACACCGATGTGTTGGGATGGGCCCAGTCCCAATCCGGCCCCGTCCCGCCCATGCAGAAGATCCGTTTCTCGAATTGCGTGACGGCAGCATAGGCACGGGGCTGGGGCAGGGCCGGATATTCGCCCCATCGGTCTTGCGCGAGGTCGTAGCCGACGACCGTGGCAACCGGCGCTTTTTGCGCACCGCCGACCAGCAGGAGGACGTCGCCGGCCAGAGCTGTGCCGTAGGCGCGTTTTTCCGCGATGCGCCCGACCGGCAACTCGGTGAACGTGTTCGCCGACGGATCGTATGCGAGAAAGAAGATGGCGCTCTGGGTGCGGCCGAAGACGTAGATCCGCTGGCAATGGACGACCGCATGGGTCCACATCAATGGTTCCCGCCACGGCGCGATCGCCTTCACGCGCCAAGTATCGCTGGTCGGGTCGTAAGCTTCGATGCGGTTGGTTGGCACATCGGCTTTGTCGGTGCCACCGATCGCGAGTAGCTCGTTTTCAAACGGGACAAGGTCGCAACCCTCACGCGCCAGGGGCATCGGGCTCCGTGGCGTCCAGAGTTCTGTCGCGGGGTCATAGCTCTCCACCGCGTCCGTCCGGCGGTGGGGCACGGCATCGCTTTCCCCGAGGCATCCGCCAGCCACGTAGAGTTTGCCACCGAACACCGCGGTCGCGAAATGGTGCCGGCTGGTCAACAACGCCGTGGGCTTCGTGCTCCAGATGCCCGTGTCGAGATCGTAGGTCAGCAGTTGGTCGATTCGGTAATTGGCTCCGGCGAGCAGGTAGAGTTTTCGACCGATAAGTTGAGGTGTTTGATTGGGGAAGGCGCATCCACGCGGAAGGTCGGCAGCGCATTGCCACGTCGGCGCGGACGAGCCGGTGGCGAACGCATGCACAGCGGCGAGAGTAGCGAGAACAAACGCGAGGCGTGCACGGATTCCGGATAACCGGGGGGGGCGGAGTCGGTCGGTGCTGCGCATGGAAAGCTCCTTTTGTTCACTCGGAACGCAGTGCCTCCACGGGGTTGACGCGCGTGGCGCGGCGGGCGGGGACCAGGCAGGCGGCCAGGGCGGTGAGCAGCATCAACAGCGCGCCGAGCAGCAGCGTGAAGGGATCGGACGCATTGATCTCGAAGAGCTGGCTCTGCAGCACGCGGCCCAGACCCAACGCGCAGCCGAGGCCGATCGCCACGCCCGGCAACACCAGGGCGAGGCCCCGCACCACCACGCTGTGGACGACGTCGTACCGGGTGGCGCCGAGGGCAACGCGGATGCCGATCTCGCGGGTGCGGCGGCCGACGTTGAAGGCGAGCACGCCATAGAGGCCAATGGTGGCGAGGGCCAGGGCCGTCGCCGCAAAGCAGGCGAAGAGGTTGCGGTTGAAGCGGCGGCCGGCGGTCGAGTTGTCGATGCGCTCCGAGAGGACCCGGACGTCGCGGATCGGTTCGTCGGGCAACACTTGGGCCAAGGCGGTCCGGATGGAGCCGACGAGGGAGGAGGGTTCGAGTCGCGAACGTACCACCAGGTGCATCTGGGTCGGCATGGGCCA
The DNA here is from genome assembly GCA_035506315.1 of Opitutaceae bacterium. Classification (GTDB taxonomy): domain Bacteria; phylum Verrucomicrobiota; class Verrucomicrobiia; order Opitutales; family Opitutaceae; genus MWDT01. Next base: position 12,027 of record DATJPQ010000152.1, on the reverse strand, counting down.
CTGGCGCAGCGCCAGGTAAAACTCAGCCACCTCGCCCCGGTCGAGCCCGGTCTGCACGGTGTTGCCCACCACGCCGATAATTTCGATCACCGGAAGCCCCATGCTCGGAAGCCCCATGCGGAAGCGTTTCCCGACGGGGTTCTCGCCGGGCCAAAAACGGTCCGCCATCTTGCGGCTGATTACGGCGGTTATCGAGACGTCCTTGAAAATTGCGGCGAGGTTCTGCAGGTCGATTTGCTTGCCGGGCGGGAGAACATAAGGCGGCTCCGTGCCGTCGAAGACCCGGCCTTGCAGCAAGGGAATGCCCATCGCGCGGAAATAGTCGGGGCTCACGGAGTGAATATTGGCCGAGGGTAACTCCCCTGCCGCCGGCACGGGCCGGTCCATCCGGTAAAATTGGTTGGTACTTATGTTGTAGGTGAACGGGAGAGCGGTGGCGACCGCCGCCGCCTCAACCCCGGGCAGGTTTTGCACCGGCCCGAGCACGCTCTCGAAATGACGCGTAAAGAGGTGCGGATCGCGGAGGAACTGTTCCGAGGGCGGGGGCGCCACCTCGAGCGAGAGCACGCGCGCAGGTTCGAATCCCGGGTCGATTCGCAGCAGCCGGTCCAGGCTGCGGATGAGCAGACCGGCTCCGATCAGCAGCACAAGCGCGAGCGCCACCTGGACGACGACGAGCAGGTCGCTCAGGCGGACCCGGCCGAAAATCGTGCGGACGTTGCGTCGCGTCTGCTTGAGGGCGTCGACCGGCCGGAGGCTGGAAAGCTGGCAGGCGGGCGCGAGTCCAAAAGTCATGCCGGTGACAAGCGTGACGGCGACGACGAACAATAGCGTGCGCAGATCGTAATCGGTGCCGCCGATCAATTGTTGCACCTGGTAGGGCACGAGTTGCACGGCCAGTTCGTAACCCCACATGCCGACCAGCGCACCCGCGACGCCACCGGCGGTCGCGAGCACCAGGCTTTCAACGAGCAACTGCCGCAGCACCTGCCAGCGCGAGGCGCCGAGCGAGATGCGAATCGCCATCTCGCGTTCGCGCGAAAAGGAACGGGCCAGAAGCATGTTGGCGACGTTGACACACGCGATCAACAGCACGAGGCCGACCGCGCCGAGCAGGAGGAAAAGCTGGGTGCCGGCACTGCCGGTGAGCTGCTCGCGCAACGGGGTCACAGCTACACCGACACCCCGGTTGGATTCGGGATAAGTTTTCGCCAGGCGAAGCGCAATCGCCGTCATCTGGACCTGTGCGGTTTCGAGGCTTGTGCCCGGCTTGAGCCGCGCCACGGCCTGCGCATTGCTGTGATTCGCCCGCGCATCGAGGAGAAAATCCCGGACAAATGGGGCCAGGGCGGTGTATATGTCAGTCGGGCGGTAAAACCGGAATTCCGGCGGCAGGACGCCGGCCACGGTGAGATTCCGCCCTTCGTACGGGAACGACTGGCCGACGACCGCAGGATCGCCATTGAACAGGCGCCGCCAGGCCGCGTCCGTCAACCACGCCACCCGTTCCGCGCCCGGGATGTCATCTTTGGGCTGGAGACTGCGGCCCATGGCAGGACGCACACCCAGCACGTTGAAAAAGTCTGCGGAAACATGCTGTACCGTCACGAGCTCGGTGCCCGCGGCAGTCTTCAGGCGGCCGTCCGCGCCATGATACATCGCGAGCCCGCTGAAGACGTCCTGCTGTTGCTGCCAGTCGAGGAAGTTCAGATAAGAAACGGGCATCGTGCCCTTCGCACCGCTTTCGGTGAGGTACGCCAGCTGGTCGGGCTGCGGGTACGGCAGGGAGCGCAGGAACGTGGTGTTGACGAGATTGAAAATGGCGGTGTTGGCGCCGATCCCGAGCGCGAGCGTCAACACGACGATCGCAGTGAAGCCGGGAGATTTGTAGAGCTGGCGAAAAGCGTAGCGAAGGTCGTGCAGCATGGATAAGGGGGAAACGGCCTGCTCTATTGCAGGGGGAGTGCCAAGTTTGGGTGGATGGTGTAAATCGCAGATTGGCAGCCGGTAAAAAATTCAACACAGCCGCCGATAGGTGCATTTCTTTTCGAAAACGAAATGGCGGCGTCCCATAAGCGGGATGTATCTCGGAATGCTCGATACCGCCGTGCGGTACGGCTAGCGCGGTATAAATTGGACGGGAGCCGTAGGTGTTGGCCTAGCGTCTCCGGCGCCGTAACCGACGCGGCGGAGTCCGAAGCGGCTGTCGCGATCTACTCCCCTACAGTTTATTGAAAATGCCCTGTACCCTGGCTGGACCCCAGGCGACGTTATTTGGCCTCGATGCGCAGGCTGGAAGTAATGCGAGTCCCGCCCTTCAGCATGGCCCAGACGGGACAGATCTGTTCCTCGGAAAGTGTCAGCGCCCGCGCCACTGTCTTCGGGTCCAAGCCCGTGCCGTGCACGACGAATTCCATGGCGATATCGGTCAGGAGAGTCGGGTGCTCATCACGTCGCGAGGCCCGCACGTTCACCTCTACGCGTTGCGCCGGCTGCTGCAGTTTGCGCAGCAGCACCACCATCGATCCGCCAGCGCAACTGGCCAGGCTGGCGAGCAGCAGCTCCAGGGAGCGCATCCCCGCCCCCGCCGCATCCGGCTGCAACAAATAGTCGGTGATGACGGTGTGCCCGCGGGCGGTCATGGAAAAACGCATACCCTCTTCCTGGGTGGCGTGGACGGAAAGTTCGGTCGGCATGGGGAAGTGAAAGTGAAGGTGAGGGTGAGAGTGAAAGGGAGTGGGGCCCGCCTTCGCTCGGAGAGCTACGGCGTGGCTCGTCCCACGGCGGAGCCGCAGGTGAGGAGGGCGGGTTCCGGGTTTTGGAGTCTGGAGTTTTGGCGTTTGAGATTTGCCGTCCTGTTACTTGATGCTTGGTTCTTGAAACTTTCCCGCATCGGCGGGGACCGGTGGTGGAGACTTCAACTTAAACTTTTAACTTAAATTTCCACTCCCTGCGGGGTGCGGTCGGCCAGCAGCAGCGCGATGAGATACACCAGGCCGGTGAAGAGGCAGGTGCCGAGGATCGCGATACTGCAGCGGGGCGTCACGACGACCTCGGCCAGGGCGCGCAACAGGTACAGTGCGGCGGCGCTCGCCATCACGGTACGGCCGAGACGGGTGGTGAGCATCTCGGTCGTGCAGGCGAGCGAGACCACGGCGAGCAGCAGGAGGAACAGGGCGCCGCCGCCGTTGAGCATTTCCAGGAGGGAGCGGATCTCGGGTCCGAATTTGGTCAGGCCATGGAGATGCCAGCCCATCCAGAGATGGAAGAGGAAGAAGATCGCATTGGCGGCGCCGCCGATGCGGAGGAGAACTGCGGGTGTTTTCATGCGGAATAGGGAAGTGAGGAAGACGGGGAAGATCTGAAAGACGGGTGAGACTTGGGAGACAGGGAAGAGAGTTGGACGAGTCTTGCGTTCTTCTGTGTCTCAAATGTCTCGCATCCTTCCTTCCTATTCCGCCCGCAGCGCGATGATCGGGTCGACGTGGGCGGCACGGCGGGCGGGGAACCATGTCGCGAACAAGGCGACCGCCAGGATCACCACACTCGTGCCGACCAGGATGGAGTCGTTCCGGCCGATGATCAGGCCGAGGCTCGGTCGAAGGGCCAGGCCGAGCACGTAGGAGCCAATCGCTCCGAGGACCAGACCGATCAGCGTCAGCCGCAGGCTTTGCCACAAAACAATGCGCAACACATCGGTCTGGCGTGCGCCCAACGCGATGCGGATGCCGAACTCCGCCGTGCGCTGGCTGACATTGTTGGACACAATGCCATAGAGGCCGACGCTGGCCAGGACGAGGCCGAGCAGTGCGAAGGCCAGCAAGACTCCATTGATCACGACAACATTGTGCAGGAATTGGTCGCGCATGTCCTGCACCGTCCAGACGAAGCGGGCGGCCACGTCGGGCGAGACGTCGGCGACCGCCCGGCGGAGATCGTTGACGAAGCGGCCGGGATTGGGGCCGCGGACGGCGATCTGGAACCACGACCACGGAGTGTGCGTCATGGTGTTGAAGCACTGCATGCGCGTGGTGGGCTCGGCAAAGGCGATGGGGTCGTCCACATCGGCGACCACGCCGATGATTTCCCGCCAGGTCACCTTGCCATCGTCCCCCTTGGTCCCGAGGCGCCGGCCCAGCGCACTGCCCGCGGGCCAGAAGTGTTTCGCCAGCGACTCGTTGACCACGGTTTGTTCAACCGAAGTGAAGGAAACGTTGTCGGCGAAAGTCCGCCCTTCGAGGAGACGGATGCCGAGCGTCTTGAAAAATCCGGGCGTGACCAAAAAGGCGATGCTTTTGGGATAGGCGTTGCCGGCGGGATCCTGGCCTTCGGCCAAAACATCATTCACAGAGCCCGCGCCCGCGATCGGAAACATCGAGGCAATGGTGTGGGCCTGGATCCCGGGAATGGCGGCGAGGCGGGCGGAAAGGGCGTCGTGGAAGGCGCGGCGCTTTTCCGGCGTTTCGTAAATTCTTTCATCGATCTGCACGTTGGCCGTGAGAATGGATTCGCTGTCCCAATTGGGCCGCGAGTTGATGGTGCGGCTGAGGCCGTGGATCATCAACCCGGCGACCGACAGCAGGGTGAGGGAAAGCGCGACCTGACCGACGACGAGCAGGCGGCGAATCCACCCCTGGCCTTTGCCGCCGGTGGAGCCACGGGCTTGTTGCTTGAGGGTTTCGTTGACGTCGGTGCGCGAGGCGAGCCAGGCGGGAATCAGGCCGAAGCCGAGGCCGGCGAGGATCGAGATGGCCGCGGTGAAACCAAGGACCCGTCCATCGATGGTCATTTCCAGGGTGGAAGTTAATCCCAGCCTGATATTGCGGCCGATGAGCTGGTTGCTCCAATCGGCGATCAACAGGCCGAGGGCCCCACCGACGACGGACAAGACCAGGGATTCGATCAATTGCTGCTTGATCAGCATCCAGCGGGTGGCGCCGAGGGCGGAACGGATGGCCAGATCGCGGAGCCGGGCCGCCGCGCGGGCCATTTGCAGGTTGGCAAGGTTGGCGCAGGCCAGGGCGAGAATGGCTGCGGCCAGGCCGAGCTGCAGGAAGATGATCGCCACATTGGCCGAACCGCCGACGCGTCCGGCCAGTTGTGCCCGAAAGTGGTAGTTGGGGTAGAGTCGGGGGTTCTCCTTGACCCAACGCTCCGACACGGGTGCGAGGCTGGCCAGGGCTTGCGGCAGGGCCACGCCCGGAGCCAGGCGGAGGAGGAGGGCTGCTTCCCTGCGACCACGACCCTCCTGTTGCTCTTTCGAAAAGACCAGGGGGCGGAAGTACTGGCCTTCGCCGAAGACAAAGGGTGCGGAGTAGGCTTTGGGCAGGACGCCGATGATCGTGAAAATGCGGCCACTGATGCGCAGCGTCTGACCGAGCACGTCCGGCCGGGCGGCAAATTTCTTTCGCCACATCTCCTCGGTGATCAGCACGACGGTATCGCGACCGGCGACGCATTCATCGGCGGTAAAGAAACGTCCGAGCAAGGGCGGGGTTTCCAGGACTTTGAAAAGATCGGCCTTGGCGGCCGTGCCCTGCGTCTGTTCCGGAAGCTGATCCGGCAGTGAGACGCTTTCCATCGTTCCGGACATGGGCGCCAGGGCGGTGAATGCCTGGGCGGAGTGGTTGCGTAACTCCTCGATTTCCAGCGCAGAGAAGTTGATGAATTCCGCCTGCGGGGTCTGCCCGTTGAGCGCAACGATGGTTTCCGGCCGCGGAAACGGGGCGGTGGCAAACAGCAGTGTGTTCAACAAGGAGAACATCGACGTGTTGACGCCGATGCCCAGCGCCAGGGTGAGCACCGAAATGAGGGTGAAACCGGGCGATTTGAGCAAGGTGCGCAGGGCGTAGCGGAGGTCGTGAAGCATCGCGGTGAAAATGGGCGTGACGGGGAAAATGGGGGAGGCCGGGGAAGATGGGAGAATTGGGAAATCAGAAAGGAGAACCCGGAGCGGGATATCAAAGTTTCAGATTTTCCATGGTCGGCGTTGCAACTTTTCCGGGTGTCGGCGGCAGCCACCAGAACACGATGAGCGCGACGAACAACAGGACCGCATCGATGAAGAACCAGTAAGGGTACGGGATCAGACGGCAGCCAATGACCGCGGTGGAAACGGGATAAAGCCAGGCGATTCCGCCGGAGAACGCATCGCCGAGCAGATGCAGCGCGTAGGCGAGGGAGGCAAACAACAGCACGCGGGGCAGCCGATGGCGGTGCAGCGTCAGCCCGAGCACGGCCAAAAAGACGTTGAAGCCGGCCCAGGCGAGAACCGTGTGCGACCAACTCGAGTACCGCGCGGCGAGCGACAGATGTGGCGTAAGCAAATCCGGCAATACGCCCGCGATCGCGACGATGCCCCCGGATGCATAATACGCCCTTGGCGTGATCCGTGGCAGCATCGGCGCGACCAGGAGAACGGGGAGCAAGGCGTGGGTGATCACATTCATCGGCGGAAAAAAGGGAGGCAGGGAAGGAGTGAATGAGGGAGTGAGGGAGTTTTGATCGATCACATATTCCCTTAATCCCTCACTCCCTTTTCCCCTCCTACTCCGCCCGCAACGCCTCCACGGGATTGACGCGAGTGGCGCGGCGGGCGGGCAGCCAGCAGGCGAGGAGGGTGATCGCGACAACCAGCAGCGCCACTCCAGCGAAAACTATGGCGTCCGTGGGGCTGACCCCGTAAAGAATCCCGGTGAGCGCGCGGGTGAGTCCGACCGACAGCAACAAGCCGCACGCAAGCCCGATGAACGTGAGCTTGAAGCTCTGGCGGGTGACAAGCCGGAGCACATCGGTCGTGCGGGCGCCGAGTGCCATGCGAATGCCGATCTCGCGGGTGCGGCGGGTCACGGCGAAGGAAACCAGGCCGAAGATGCCCAGTGCGGCGAGCAGCAGCGCGATCAGGCCTTGCGCGCCGGCGATCGAAGCCCCCAAGCGCAGCGGCATGAGCCCCAGCGGGCTGTCGGCCATCTGCTGCTCCATCTTTCGCACGTTGTAGAGCGGCAGATCGGGATCGAGTTGATGGACGATCCGCTCCACGGCCGAACTGACCTGGTCGGGCGATCCCTCGGTTTGCACCACCAGGGAAAGGTGGTCCCGGTAATGCTGGGCGAGCGGCAGGAAAATCAACGGCCGGGCCTCGTCGGTGATGGCCCAATACCGTACGTCAGTGGTCACTCCGATCACCTCGACGCGGTCGCCATGCATCAAGAGATGTTGGCCGACCGGATTTTCACCCGGCCAGAAGTGGACCGCCAGCGTCGGGTTGATGAGCGCAACCAGGGGCGTGCCGATGGCATCGCGTTCGGAGAAATCGCGGCCCTGGCCGAGGTGGAGCCCGATCGTGGCAGCGAAGGCGTGTTCGACGACGAGACATGGAATGTATTGGAAGCCGGCATCGGCGACGACGGTCCGCCCCTCCGGGGTGATGTCGCCATCCATCCCGCTGCCCACTTCGAACGGCACATGCTCGGCCAGACTGGCGTCGCGTACTCCCGGCAGGGTGCGTACCTGCTCCAGCAACCGCGTCTGAAATTGCCGGCCCTGGTCTTTGTTATACCGCTGCAGGCCGAGATCGAACGAGGCGAGCAACAGCTGACGCGGCTGAAATCCGAGATTTATATGGGACAGTTTTTGCAGGCTGCGGAGGGCGAGTCCGGTGCAGACCAGCACCACGCAGGAAACGGCCACCTGGCCGACCACCAGCAGACTGCGCAACACCTGTCGTCCACCAGCCATCGTACGCGTGCTTTCGTTCAATCGCGGCAACAGCTCCAGGCGGCTGGCCTTCAGCGCCGGCAGGAGCCCGGTGAGCAGGCCGGTGGCCAGCGATGCGCCCAGGGTGAAGACGAACAGGCGCCAGTCCGTGCCGACGTAGGCGGGCGGCGCCATTTCGCCACCCGGTCCGATGGCGCCGAGATACGGGTCGATCCAGAGGGCGGCGATCGTGCCGACCACGCCGGCGCCGAGGGCGAGCAACAGGCTTTCGACCGACAACTGCCGGAGCAACCGCCAGCGCGAGGCACCCAACGCCCCGCGAATCGCCAGTTCCCGTTCGCGATCGGCGGCGCGGGCAAAAAGCAGGTTGGCCACATTGGCCATCGCGATGACGAGCACCAACAGGCTCAGGGCCGCCAGCGCTCCGACGATCAATGGGGTGTAGTTGGCCACGAAGGGCGAGGGCCGGCTCCGGCTTTCGCGCATGACCACGGGGGTGACCCGGGGCCCATGGACCGCGGGATAGTCCTTGAGCAGACGCGCCATCATGACCTTTGCGGCCGCGCGGGCTTGTTCGTACTCCGCCCCAGGTTGCAGGCGCCCCATCAGGAAAAATCCAGTGCTGCCCCGGTTGGTAAACGCGCTGGCGTGCCCCGGAGCCAGTTGCGGCAACATGGAGGCTGGCACGAATCCGCTCAGGGCCGTGCCCCATGACGCGCCGACAAATCCAGGTGGGGTGATTCCCACCACGGTGAACGTCACCCCGTTGAGTTTGACCACTTGCCCGACGATGCCGGGATCGGCGGCAAACCGGGTCCGCCACGCCTCATGGGTCAAAACGATGATGGGATCGGCGCCCTTTTGCAGGCCCTCGGTGGGCAGGAAAAGCCGCCCGTGCAGCGGCTGCACGCCCAGGACCGAAAAGTAGTTGTTGCTCACCACATGGACCCACGTCCGCGCCGTGGCTTCGCCCGACCGGCTCAAATGGACGGGCGCCTCCATGTAGGCCATCAAACCGGAAAACGTTTTGGCCATCTCCAGGTGTTCGCCATCGCCGCCCTCGACCGCGCGGCGGAAATCCACGAAGTCGGGATACGACAGCGGATAGGGCAGGCCGAACCCGGGGCTCTTTTGCGCGATCACGACAAGTTGTTCCGGATGCTGCGCCGGCAACGGGCGGAGGAAGAAATTGCTGACGAAAGAGAAGACCGCCGCGTTGACCGTCAATCCCAGCGCGAGTGTGAACACGGCCACGGCGGTGAAACCGGGCGACTTGGCGAGCTGACGGAGGGCGTAGCGAAGATCGTGCAGCATCGAGGTGAAAAAGAGGGTGGAAGTGAAAGGGAGTAAGGGAGTGAGGGAGTAAGGGACTGAGGGCGGAAGGGTCGGCGGATTGTGGTTTTCCTAAACTTTCACCCTCACTTTCCCTTTCACTCGGCGCGCAGCGCCTCGACGGGATTGACGTGCGTGGCGCGACGCGCCGGGATCCAGCACGCGAACAGCGCGACGGCGAGGAGGGTGAACGCGACCAGGAGAAAGACCAGGGGATCGCTGCTCGACGTGGCATAAAGCTGGCTGGCGAGCGCCTGGCCGGCGCCATAGCTGGCGACCGCGCCCAGGGCGAGACCGAGGCCGACGAGCCTGAGCCCGTCGCCGAGCACGAGCTTGAGCACGGACGGCACGCCGGCACCGAGTGCGATCCGGATGCCGAGCTCGCGCGTGCGCTGCGCCACCGAGTAGGCCATCACGCCGTAGATGCCAATGCACGCGAGCAGCAGGGCGACACCGGCGAACAGCCCCAGCAACGTCAATATGACCCGGCGGGTCTGCAGCGAATTGTTCACCAACTCCTCGAGTGTGGTCAGGTCGGCGATGGGCTGTTCCGGATCCACCGCCTGCACGGCCCGGCGCATGTCGGCGGCCAGCGTGAGTGGTGGCATGTGCGTTCGCACGATGACGGACGTGTACCAGGGGAAATGGACCTCCGGCAAATACACCTGCGGCAGGGGATCGACATCGAGCTGGTACTGCCGGACGCTGCCGACGACGCCGACAATCTCCCACGCCGCACCCTTGAAGTGCAGGAAGCGACCGATCGGGTCCTCCTCAGCAAACAGCTGGTGGACCAGCGCGTCGTTGACGATCATCACCTTGGGGGCCTTCGCGTTGTTGTCCGCCTCGGTGAAGAAACGACCACGCAGCAGCGGGATCCCCGCGGCGCGGAAGAAATCGCCATCGGCGGAATCGAAGCCCGCGTTGAGGTCGTTGTCGTTTTGCCGCGGCCGGTCCTCGCGGCCGATGAATTCGCCGAACCCGATCCTGCCGTTCATCGGCATCGACGAGGCCACGCCGACATAGGCGACGCCGGGGACCTGCTCGATGCTGCGGCGGATGTCTTGGGCGAAACGCACCCGGTGCTCGACCGTCGGCGCCTTGCTGGCCGGCAGCGAGAGATTGAACACGAGCACGTTGTCGCGATTGAATCCGGGATTGGAGCTGAAGGCCTTCATGAAGCTGCGCAGCAGCAGCCCGGCGCAAACGAGCAGGACGACCGTCAGCGTCGTTTCCGCTACGATGAGCAGCGATTGGAGTTTCCGTCGCGAGCCGGAGGTCGAGCCGCGCACGCCCTGCTTGATGCACTCGTTCATGTCGGGCCGGGCGACACTCAGGGCGGGAAACAGGCCGAACAGCAGTCCCGTCAGGCAGGTTGCGCCGAGGGTGAAGAGCAGCACCCGCCAGTCGATCCCGACCACGAGCCCGGGAGCCAGGACGTCAAGGCGTGTGAACGCGACCAACGGATTGATGATCCACGCGCCCAGCAGGATGCCGGCGACGCCGCCGGCAAAGGCGAGGAGCATGCTTTCGGTCAGCAACTGGCGGACGATCCGCCCCGTCGAGGCGCCGAGCGCGATGCGCACGGAGATCTCGCCCTGCCGGGCCGCCGCCCGCGCGAGAAGCAGATTGGCGACATTGACGCACGCGATCAGGAGCACCGCGCCGACGGCGGCCAACAAGGTGAGCACGACCGGCCGGGTGTTGCCGAAAAGCGCCTCCTGCAGCGAGCGCACCCCTACCGACCAATTCTGGCGGAACGACGGGTACTGAGAGATGACCGACTTCCGCGCGGCGACGAGTTCGGCCGTGGCCTGTTCGATCGTGGCGCCGGGCTTGAGCCGGCCGATCACAAAGCAAGTGTAGTTGTAGTTGCGGACCAGTTTATAGGCATCGGCGCGGATGGTCGCCGGCGTGAGGAAGGTGATGTTCGGGTTGAGCAGAGCCTGCGGTGGCAGCACTCCGATCACGGTGTAGCTCTCGGCATCGATCTGCACGGCGCGGCCGATGATCCCGGCATCGCCCTGGAACCGCGTCTGCCACAACTCGTGCGTGAGAATGATCACATGGCGTTCGCCACCCGGCGCGTCGTCGGCACGGGTGAAGTCGCGACCGAGCGCCGGATGGACGCGCAACACGTGGAGATAGGGCGCCGATACTTCCGCACCGCTGATCCGGATCGGGTCGCCGCCGGTCACGAGGTTTTTGTTTACGGTGTGCAGCGCGGCGATCGATTCGAGCTGCGTCGTCTGGTCCTCCCAATCCGAGAACACGCCGCCATCGGAGCCGTTGAAGCCGCCGTTGCTGACCTTTTCTGCGACCTGTACGAGGCGGTCAGACTCGAAGTAGGGCAGTGGCCGGAGCAGGAGCGCGTTGACGGCGCTGAAGATGGCGGTGTTCGCGCCGATGCCGAGCGCCAGCGTGAGCACCGCGATGACGGCGAAACCGGGCGATTTCGCGAGCTGGCGGATGGTGAAGCGGAGATCCTGTAACATAGCGGAGAGCGGAAACCGGGAAGCGGAAAGAGCTGAGAGCCGGAGAATTTCTTGTTACTTGATACTTGGTTCTTGAGACTTCCCCGCAGCAGCGGGCGCCGGCAGATTGAACTTCAACTTAAACTTCCAACTTCAACCTGCCGCTGCGGCGCCGCGCGCCGCGCTTCAGCGCGTGGGGTCCGTCTCCATCTGTTCCTGCACGATGCGGCCGTCAAAGAGGTGGACTGAGCGGGCGGCGTGGCGGGCGAAACGGGTGTCGTGCGTGACCATGACGATGGTGGCGCCGCCCTGGTGCAGCTCGGCGAGCAGGTCCATCACGGCCTCGCCGTTCTTGGAATCGAGGTTGCCGGTGGGCTCGTCGGCGAGCAGCACGGCGGGCGAGCCGGCGAGGGCGCGGGCCACGGCCACGCGTTGCTGCTGGCCGCCGGAGAGCTGGGAGGGCAGATGCTTCGCGCGGTGGCCCATGCCGACTTTCTCCAGCGCC
>DATJPQ010000151.1:0-6723 GCA_035506315.1 Opitutaceae bacterium | reverse complement strand
CTGGAAGCCTGCGCTACGACGATCCGAATCAGTCGGATCCAACGACCACGGCGATAGACTTGCCGTCCCGCTTATCCGCGGCACGATGACGGAGCGATGCTCACCGAATTTCGCCAGGTGAAACAGGAGCCTGGCGGGCGGCGCCGCTGGTTCGAATCCGACGGCCTCGAGTTGATCGTCTGGCAGGGGACCGAGGGCGGGATCGAGGGATTTCAACTCTGTTATGGCAGTGGCGCGGCGGCCGAGCACGCGCTCACGTGGCGTCGCGGTGCCGGCTTTGCGCATCATACCGTGGATGCCGGCGACGATCAGCCGGAGCGCAACGAGACCCCCGTCCTGCTCCCGGACGGAGCGGTGCCATGGGAAAAGCTGACTGAGCTCTTCGCGGCCCGCAGTTCTACGCTCGACGCGGATCTACGAGAGCTGGTGATCGAGCGACTCGTGGCCAGGAAGTAACAAGGATCGGCCAACGCGGTTGAACCATAAAGTAGCGCAGGCGTCCCGTCTGCTTTGGACCGGGAAACAGGCGGGACGCCCGCGCCACTCGGGCTCAGCCCGCTACAACCTCGGCATAAACTCCGAGTTTGCGGAAGCGTGCGTAGCGTTTTTCGAGCAAATCTTCGGTCGTCAGTCCGCGCAGCTCGCCGAGGTGTTTCAACAGCGCCTGTTTGAGCACGGTGGCCGCCTCTGCGGGCTCGTTGTGAGCGCCGCCGAAGGGTTCGGGCAGAATCTCATCGACTACGCCAAGCTCCTTGAGCGTGGCGGCGCTGAGCTTGAGGGCGTCCGCCGCCTTGGGCGCGGCGGCGGCGTCCTTCCAGAGAATGGCCGCGCAGCCTTCCGGCGTGATCACCGAGTAGTAGCTGTTTTCAAAAATGAGCACGCGGTCAGTCACACCCACGCCGAGCGCGCCGCCCGAGCCGCCTTCGCCGATCACAACCGACACCGTCGGCACGCGCAGCATGGCCATCTCGCGCAAGTTGACGGCAATGGCTTCCGAGACGTGGCGTTCCTCCGAGCCGATGCCGGGGTAGGCGCCCGGCGTGTCGATGAACGAGATCACCGGCAGGCCGAATTTCTCGGCCATTTTCATCAACCGCAGCGCCTTGCGATAGCCTTCGGGCTGCGGCATGCCGAAATTGCGCAGGATCGTATCCTTCGTCCCGCGGCCTTTCTGCTGGGCGATGATCATCACGGCCGTACCGTCAAAAAACGCCGGCCCGCCGATGAGTGCGCGGTCGTCATTGAACTGCCGGTCGCCGTGATACTCCTGAAAGTCCTCACACAGGAAGCCAACGTAATCGAGCGCGTAGGGGCGTTTCGGGTGCCGCGCGATCTGCACGCGCTGCCAGGGCGTGAGGTTCGAGTAGATTTCGCGTTGATCGGCCGCGATCTTCTTCTCGATCGCGGCGATCTCGCTGGAAAGGTCGAGATGGTTCTCCAGGGACTGCTGGTGCAGCGCCTCCAGCTGCTTCACGAGCTCGCGGAGCGGTCTTTCGAATTCCAGCGTATAGGTGGGCTTGTCCATCTGGCAAAGGCTTGGCGGTCGTTTTGCGTCGTGTCAACCGGCCGTCCGGAGCGGTCGATTATCGCCGCTCGGGCGGCTGGGGGGACCGGATCGACGCCGTAAACTGCCGGAGCTCGTCCTGCAAGCGTGGTAACTTCGGTGCGGGTGCCTTGGCCGCCGGCGCGGGCGCAGTGGACGGAGCCTCCCCGGCAGCCGGCTTCTGGCCGATCTGTTGCTGGACGGCCGCCGCGAGGTGTTCGGCCCGGTTCAGCCAGTCGTGGGCCGCGGTTGCAATGTCGCCGATCTTGGATTCGGGCAGTTTCAATTCCTCCGCGGTGGCGTTGCCGATCTTCGCGAAAGCATCGAAAGAGTGGTCGGCTTTCTTGAAGAGTTCGCCGACTTTGCCGGTCACCACGGCATTGAGGTTCTGGTAGCCATTAACCACCCATTCGAGTCGTCCGGAGTGGATGTCAATCAACAATCCGTGCACGGGCACCTTGGCGCCGATCAACGGGCTCACGCGGACGAAATCGACGCCCCGGATCACGTTTTGCCGCTCCGTTCCGAACAGGCCGAAATACTCAATGAGGTTCTCGGGCAGTCCGTGGCGGTCGACGCCGAGGGATGCGAGCCGGTCGAGGAGCTGCATGGTCGTGGTCTTGCCCACCTGGCAGTCCGAATGGCCGATGACGACGATCTCCTTCGCGCCCTTGACCGCGCAGGCCAGCGCCAGCGAGCGCATGGTGCTGCTCAGGGGACCGGTGATGATGTTGCCCGCGTTGCGCAGCCAGATGAAATGTTCCTCCGGGATGCCCAGCATATCGGGCAACAGTCGGTTGAGCCGCGCGTCAATGCAGGTAAGCGCCGCCAGCGGCAGCTCGGTGCCGTACTCGGCCACCGGCACGGTCGCAGTCTTGTCCCCGGCGACCTTGCGCTGGTTGACCTCGATGATGGCTTCAAAAAGGCGCATGGGACCGGATTCACTCTCCCTGTGGCAGCAGATACCAAAGAGCGAGATAGATCAGGATACCCGGGAACGCGGCGCTGAGCAGAGTAAGGAGAAAATAAACGACGCGAACACGATTGGCGGACAACCCGAGGTGGCGGGCCAGTCCGCCGCAAACGCCGGCGATCATCTTGTCGGTACGTGTGCGAGTAAGTGGCATGGCGGGTTGGTGCGGATGGTAGGAGCGAGCTGGCTCGTGATTTTGTGGCGGAACCGCTTCCGGTTCCGGCGTCGCGGGAAGCCGCGCCGCTACGAATCGATCAATTCTTTGGCGTGTCGTCCTTGCCCATGGCCTTGCGGATGGCCGGCACCTGTTCGAGCAGCTTCTCGAACTTCACGCCGGTCAGGCTTTCGAGCACGGGCGGCAGCTGGCTGATGATCTGCGTGACGTCACCCGTCAGCTTGCTCGCGCCGCCGCCGGGACCGTTGCCGGAATTGATGATGACGATCTTCTCGGTCTTGCTTAGCGGCTCGCTGATCTTGCCCGCGACTTCCGGCAGCACGCGGACGATCATTTCGATTACCGCGGCCTCGTTGTACTGCTTGAAAGACTCGGCCTTCTTTTGCATTGCCTCGGCCTGGGCGATACCCTGGGCCTCGATGACCGCCGCCTCGGCCAGACCGCGCGCCTTGTTCGCCTCGGCCTCGGCGAGACCGGTGGCTTTCGCGACATCGGCGGAGGCAAAGCCAGTCGCCTTGGTGGCTGACGCGGTGCCGGCGGCCTCGGTTTCGAGCTGGAATTTCCGGGCGTTCGCCAGCGTCTCGACCTTGTAGCGCTCGGCGTCGGCGGGCTTCTGGACGTTGGCCTCGAGTTCGCGCTGCTTGCGCAGGATTTCCTGCTGTTGCAGCTCGATCTGCTTCTGCTTCTCGACGATCTGCACCTGCACTTCCTCGGCCTTTACCAGCTGACCGGTCTTGAACTTCTGCAGATCGTAGGCGAGGTCCGACTCGGCCTTTTTCTGATTCACCGCGGCCTGGTACTGGGCCACGTTGGACTGATAGTCGCGCTGGGCCTCGGCGATCTTGGTATCGGCGAGGAACTTCGCCTCCTGCCCGGCCTGCGTGGCCTGGGAGGACTTGATCATCGCATCGCGGTCGGCTTCAGCCTGGGCGATCACCGCGTCGCGTTTGACCTGGGCGATGCGCGGCTTGCCGAGGGCGTCGAGATAGCCCTGGGTGTCGCGGATGTCGCGGATGGTGAAGCTGACGATGCCGAGGCCCATGTTGGCCATGTCGCCGGCGGCCACTTCCTGCACCTTGGAGGCGAAGGCATCGCGGTTCTGGTAAATCTCCTCGACCGTCATCGTACCGAGGATGGCGCGCAGGTGGCCCTCCAGGGTTTGCATGGCGATGTTCTTGATGTCGTCGGTGCCCTTGCTGAGGAATTGCTCGGCCGCGGTGGCGATGGAGATGTCGTCGCCCTTGACCTTGATTTGCGCGACGCCGTCCACCTTCACCGGCACGCCCTTGCTCGTGTAAACCTCCGGCGTCTGCACGTCGATGGTCATCAGCTCGAGCTTGAGGATGTCGACCTTCTCGAACACCGGGTACACGAAGACGCCGCCACCCTTGACGATGCGGAAGCCGACCTCCCGCACGCTGCCGTCGGGTTCGACCATGCGCCGCTTGCGGCCCGAGATGACGAGCACTTCGTTGGGGCCGACCTTGGTGTAACGGCTCGCCCAGATGACGGCGAAGAGGAAAACCACCAGCAGGATGGCGCCAACGCCGCCAACGAGGCTGAACCAGGGCACTTCGCTACCGGCGGCAAGAGGGAGAAGAGGATTCATGGATCGAGATGGGGGTTAGGATTTGAGACTGGGCTGTTGAGATTTGACGTAGAATTGGGTGCCGACCACGCGGCTGATCGTAACCGTCTGGCCGTTGCCGATCGGCCGGCCGTCCTCGGCGCGCGCCGGCGCCGTGTATCGCGTGCCGCCCTGCACGTAGGCGATTTCACCCACGCCGCTTTCCGGTATCGGAGTAATGATGGAGGCCGTCTGCCCAGCCAGCGAGGCCACGCGCGACTCGCTGGAGCTCTGGGTCCTCTTGAACATGGTGTTGAAGAGCAGGAAGACCAGCCAGGCGATCACCCCTCCACCTACGGCAGAAAGCGGTGCGCTGGCCCACACGTTGCTCGTGATCGGAATGCGCGTGAAGATCAGGCCCAAGGCGCCGAACGCCGTGACAAACGATGCCAGGACGGTGGGACTGAAAAAGGAGAGGCCCGGCATGCCGCTGTGATCGAATCCCGCTTCGGCGTGCCCGCCGGTGCCCACGTCGCCACCGTGGCCGATGTCGTGTTCGCTGCCAAAAACGTGTCCGGCGAGCGCGCTGACGATCGTGAAAAGCAGGCCGAGGAGAAGGCAGATGGCGTAGATGAGGGTATCCATAATTCTCGCTGGCTGGTGGCCGCGGATTGAGCGCCCATTCCAGAGTGCAAGCAAGAGAGAAACGGGCCGTTTGGAAAACCCGACGCAGTTTCCATTGCGTAACCGTCCGGGAGTGTTACCTCCGCTACCGCAACAACCCCATGGAACCACGCATCAACCGCAGTAGTCCAGGCGCGGCCGGTCTCGCCCGGCCGTTTGGTTTGTGTTGCGACGGGACTTTCCCGTTGGCTTATTCTTCGATGATGGCGTTGCCCTCCCTGCGGAGGAAATATCTTTCGTAACCCAAGGCATAAAATGAAAGTTAAGGAAATCGCATTTGTCGGTTATCCCGTGACGGACTTGAAACGCGCGCGGCAATTCTATGAGGGCACGCTGGGCCTGAAGCTGACCAAGCTCTTCGGCGACGAGAAAACCGCCTGGGTGGAATACGACATCGGGGCAAATACCCTGGCCATTGCCAACGGCCATCCGAAGTGGAAACCCTCGCCGGGCGGAGTCACCGTGGCGCTGGAGGTGGAGGATTTTGCCGCGGCGGTGAAAAAGCTCAAGGAGAGCGGATGCACCTTTTATACCGAACCGGCGGAAACGCCGGTTTGCAACCTCGTCATCGTCGCCGATCCCGACGGCAATTCGATTATGATCCATAAACGGGGAGCGGACTGAGCGTACGCGCCCAGCTACTTCGCGGACAGCACGAAAACCGCCAACGCCAGGAGCAAACTATGAAATTGGAACTCTTCACGCTCTGCGACTTCGCCGCCGACTACGGGGGCAAGCTCAGCGTTGTCGGCATATTCGATACACTCGGGGCCAAGCAGGTGCCGGCCGTGCATCCGCAGTGTGCCGTCGCGGCCAAGATGCGCTTCGAAAAGATCGAGGAGGGGCGCAAGATCGTGAAAATCTCCATCGCCGACGACGACGGCAAACCGGCGCTGCCGGCGATCGAATGTCCGATCCAGGTGACCACACCGCCGGGCGCACCCAGTGTCTCGATCAACGTCGTTTTGAATATTGAGCGCTTGAAGCTGGATCAGTTCGGCGAGTACTCCATCGATCTGGCGCTGGACGGCCGGCACGAGGGCAGCATCCCGCTTTACGTGCGGCAAATCACCTGAACCGGTTGCGCTGCCGGCGGCGTTGCCATGAAAACTTCGACCGCCTACGCCAGGGATCTCGCCTACGTCCACCACGTCGGATTTGGCGATTTTGCCCGCAATTCGGCGCCGGGATTGCTGCGGTTGTTGCATGCGGCCCGCCGGGACAACGGCCAGGTGATCGACCTGGGCTGCGGGAGCGGCATCTGGGCTGCGGCGCTGCTGCGGGCGGGCTATGCTGTAACCGGGCTGGACCCTTCATCCGCCATGCTCGCCATCGCCCGCCAGGTCGCACCCGGGGCGCGGTTCGTGCGGGCCTCGGTTTACGATTTCGATTTTCCCGCGTGCGATGCGGTGACGGCCATCGGCGAAGTGCTCAGCTACTTGCCACCCGGTGCGAAGACTGCGCCTTCCTTGCCGCGCCTGTTCCGTCGCATTGCGGGCGCGTTGCGATCGGGAGGCTTGTTGGTCTTCGACCTGATCGTTACCGCCCCGGGCAGGCCGATGGCCTATCGCACCTGGCGGTCCGGCGGCGATTGGGGCATATTGGCGGACGTATCCGAGCAACCGGCGCGCCGGCGCCTGGTGCGCGAGATCACCACGTTTCGGCGGGTCGGCACCCGCTACCGGCGGGCCCGTGAAACCCATGTCGTGCGGGTTTGGTCGCGGGCCGAGATCGAACGAATGCTGCGGCAGGCGGGATTCTCGGTCCGGGTGTTGCGGGCC
>DATJPQ010000150.1:0-16304 GCA_035506315.1 Opitutaceae bacterium | reverse complement strand
CAGTCTCTGGTTTGTGGGCGTCGCGCTGCTGTCGAGGCTCCTCCTGGGCGAAACCGTCGGCCGGATTCGGTGGCTGGGAGTCGCCTGCATTCTGGCCGGGACAGTCTTTGTGACCCTGTAACATGCCCATCGATGGACAGGCGGTGCAGTTCGAGTTTTTGGACCGGACGACGGACATCGATGAATCGGTCTGGCGCGACTGCTTCCCGCCTCCCTTGGAGGGGCTCTTTTGGTACCGCACGCTCGAGACGTCCGGCCTCGAGGACCAGTTCACCTTTTCCTACGCGGTAATCAGGAAGGCCGGCCAGCCGGTGGGCATCGCCCCGTGTTTCCTGCACGATGTTCCCATCACGCTGGTCGCGCCACGGCCGGTCGCGTGGGTTCTGTCCCTTTTGTCCAAGGTTTTTCCGCGGGTCGGCTACCAGCGCACGTTCTTTGTCGGCTCGCCTTGTTCCGACGAGGGTACGATCGGCCTGCTGCCGGGGGTGAAGCTGGCGGAGGTGTTGCCCGGGCTTTCCGAGGCCGTGCGAGCGCGGGCCCGCCAGCTCAAGGCGCCGATGATCGTCTTCAAGGATTTCCCGTCGGCCGACCGGCCCGCGCTCGCCGGACTGCGCGGGTTCGCACCGACGGTCAGCTACCCGGGCACGGTCGTCACGCTGCCGGCCCCCGACAAGGACGCCTACCATCGGTCCCTCGCGCACACCCAGCGGCACAACCTGCTCAAGAAACTGCGCCGGTCCCGCGAACTACTGCCCCTCGAAACCAGCATCGTGCAGCGGCCATCGGATGCTGAACTGGCCGAAATCTTCGGCCTGTTCATGCAAACCTACGAGCGGGGCAAAACGAAGTTCGAGCGGCTGGACCGTCGCTTTTTCGAGCGCATCCGCGAGCAGGCTCCGGCCCGGTTCATCCTTCAGCGCGACCCGACGGGCGGAGCGCTCGTGGCAATCATGCTGGTCTTCCATCTCGGCGACCGGGTGATCAACAAGTTCATCGGGCTCGACTACCATCGGGGGACCAAGGCGTATCTCTATTTCCGCCTCTTCGATGCTGCCCTGGATTTCGCCTACGCCAATGGCGCCAGGGAGCTCCAAAGCGGTCAGACCGGCTATCGGGCCAAGCTGGACCTGGGTCATCGCCTCGTGCCGCTCTTCAATGTCTTCCGCCACGAGAATCCGCTCGTGCATGCCCTCTTTCGCGCGATTGGCCGCCGCGTGACCTGGCGTTCGCTCGACAGCGATCTAGCCGAATTCCTGCGCGCGCATCCCGACGGCGATCGCCAAAGTGACAGTGAAGCTGGGAGCGCGGACGTATCAACCGCCTCCGGCGGGTGATCGTCCGCTGATTGAGATTGCTCCGAAGATGCGGGTGATCCTGCGGATATACCCGCGCTTCGACGGATTTTCCGGGGTAGGGCGGCTTATCCCTAAGCCGCCGTTCGATCCGGCGCGTTAAGGATAACGCGCCCTACCCGGTTTTCCGACGTAGCGCGGTCTACCTGACCGCGATCTTCGGGTCGGCAAGGTTGCGTCAACGCCGCAACTTCAGCAGCCTTTCGCCTGCGGCGTGGAGCGTGGCGGGACGCTTGGCGAAGTTGAGTCGGATATAGCGGTTCTCGCCGTCGGCGAAGAAGCTCGAGCCCGGCACCGGCGCCACGCCGATTTCCTTCGTCATCCACAGCGCAAATTCTACGTCGCTCGCATAGCCGAACGGCGAAATGTCGACCATCACGAAGTAGGCGCCCTCGGGTCGCGTATAGGCGAGGCCCGTGCGATCGAGATAGCTGAGCAACACATCGCGCGATTTGGCGTACTCCGCCGCCAGTCCCTCGTAATAGCTGGTGGGAAAACCGAGCGCCGTCACCACGGCATGCTGCAACGGCGCGGCCGCGCCCACAGTGAGGAAATCGTGGACCTTGCGCGCCTGCGCGATGATTTCCGGCGCGGCATGCACATAGCCCAGCCGCCAGCCGGTGATTGAAAACGTCTTTGAGAGAGAAGAACAGGCGAGTGTGCGCGCCGCCATGCCCGGCAGCGCGGCAAAGTACGTGTGCCGGTGGCCGTCGAATACGATGTGTTCGTACACCTCGTCGGTGATGACAAACGTGTCGAACTCCGCCGCCAGCGCGGCGATCTGCTCCAGCTCGGCGCGAGTAAACACGCGACCCGTCGGATTGGAGGGATTGCAGAGCACGAACGCCTTCAGCCCGCTGGCGAAGGCGCGGCGCAGTTCGTCCGGGTCAAAACGATAGGTGGGCGGATGCAGCGGCACGTGGACCGGTGTGGCCCCTGAGAGGATCGCGTCCGCCGAATAGTTCTCGTAGAAGGGCGAAAAGAGCCCCACCCGGTCGCCGGGATCACACACCGTCATCATCGCCACCATCATCGCCTCGGTCGCGCCGCAGGTGACGACCAGCTCGCCGTCGCTGTCCACTGGCACGCCCATGCAACGCGTCAGCTTGGCGGCGAGCGCGACCCGCAGCTCCGGCGCGCCCCAAGTGATGGCGTATTGGTGGCGACCGGCATCCATTGCGTCCTTGGCGGCCTGCACGAGCGCCGGCGGCGGATCGAAATCGGGGAAGCCCTGCGCCAGGTTGATAGCGTTGTGGCGTTGCGCCACGCGGGTCATTTCACGGATCAGCGATTCGGTAAACTGGGCGGTGCGGCGGGACGTGCGCGGCATAAACGCCGGCGAGCTTCGAGTCCCCTCCCGGGAGTTTCGAGCCTGTTTTTGTAACCTCGACGACTGGTTCGGTGTAATGCATGAAAAGCCTGCCAGCCCAACTTCACTCCCGCCTTTCCTTGAACCCGCCCGATCCCGCTACTTCGCCGCCCCATGCTCCGGCAGGGAACGGGCATGCTTTCATCATTGAGACAGAGCGCTTGAGCAAAACTTACGGCAGCCTGCGGGCGTTGGCCGATGTGAATGTGCAGGTGCCGCCGGGAACCATCGGCCTGCTCGGCCCCAACGGCGCGGGCAAGAGCACGTTTATCAAATGCCTGTTGAATCTCACGCCGCCGACCTCCGGCTCGGCCCGGGTGCTCGGGCGCGACATCCGCGCCCACCAACGCGACTCCCGCGAAAAGGTCGGCTACAGCCCGGAGCTGGATTGCCACATCCCCGGCATGGCCGGTTGCGAATACGTCACGTATTGCGGCCAGCTTTCCGGCATGACGTTTCGCGCCGCCCGCCAGCGCGCCCATGAGATTCTCGACCTCGTCGGCATGGGCCAGGAACGCTACCGCTCCGTCGACACCTATTCGACCGGCATGCGGCAGCGCGTGAAACTGGCCCAGGCGCTCGTCCACGATCCCGCGGTGATCTTTCTCGACGAACCGACCAACGGGCTCGATCCGTCCGGCCGCGAGCACATCCTTCGGCTCATCGGTTCGCTCTGGCGCGAGCTCGGCATCAGCGTCGTGATCTCGTCGCACCTGTTGCACGACATCGAACGAATTTGCGACCGGGTGATGATCATCGCCCACGGCCGCCTGCTCGAACACGACAGCATCGAGGCATTGAAAAACCGTCATAGCCGGATCGTCGAGCTGGCGCCCGCCTCCGAGACTGAGCGGTTCCTCGCCGTGCTGCAGGAGGCCGGCTTGAAGGTCGAGCGGCTCTCCAACGGCCGGCTCCGCGTCGAGTCCGCGTCCGACTCCATCGAATGGGTGCTCGAGTTGATGCGCACCCACCGGCTGCCGCCGGCCGAAGTCGTCTCCAATCCCAACGCCCTGCACGAGCTGTTCGTCAAGGCGCTCGCCACCGACCATGGAAACCAAGCTTGACCTGAGCCGCTGGCGCGAGACGCCCAAGGGAGTCGATTACCGGCGATGGACCATCGTTTCCACCGGGCTGCGTCAGATGCTGGCCAACAGCCTCTTCCGGTGGCTGCTATATATCGCCTGGACGGCGGGCGTGTTGATAGCGGCCTTTGGCTTCGCGTTCACCCAATCGGTCGCGAGCGGCGGCTGGCTGGAATCGGCCGCCGCCAACTTCGGCCCGCGGGCCGAGGCCATCGTGGCCGCCTTGGGCGCGCTCGTGACGCTTTATCCCGATATCTGCATCCATGGCCTGTTCACCGTGGTCTTCTGGCTGCATTCCTATCTCGGGCTCGGCCTCAGCCTGGTGGCCCTGACCATCATGGTACCGCAACTGGTCGCGCGCGATCGTGCCAGCAATGCCCTGACGATCTACCTGTCGCGACCGCTCACCTCCGCCGACTACCTTCTGGGCAAGCTCGGGATCATCGTCAGCGTGCTGCTCCTGCTGTGGACGGGACCGCTCGTGCTCGGGTGGCTGCTCAGCATGCTGCTGGCGCCGGATCGCGAATTCATCGCGTATTCGTTTTCGCCGCTCCTGCGCGCGCTGCTCTTCAACGCCATCGCGCTCGTCGTGCTGGCGACGATTTCGCTCGGCGTGTCAGCCCTCAACCGCTCGGCGCGCAACACCACCATCCTGTGGATCGGCTTGTGGCTCATCGTGGGATCCCTGGCGAAAGTGCCCGACTCGCCCGCCTGGTTGCAGCGGGCCAGCTTCAGTCACGACTTGAGCGAAGTGCGCCAGACCGTGTTCCGGCTCGACACTGCGCTGACCGATGCCGGCGCGAAGCTGCCCTTCCTCAGCCAGCGCTTCTCCGACAATCTGAAGCAGTCCGGCCAAAAAGCCCAGGCGACAGACTTTGGTGGCGCCCTTGCCGGGCTCGGCGTGCTCACCGTGCTCTCCTCCGCCGTCTTTCTGCGCAAACTTCGCCCCGAATGAACGCGATCGTCCAAGCCGACAACGTGAGCCGTTTCTACGGGATCATTCTCGGGCTCAACAACGTCTCGTTCACCATCGGGCCGGGCATCACCGGTGTGGTCGGCCCCAACGGTGCCGGCAAGACGACCCTCTTTCGGCTGCTCACTGGTCAAATCAAGCCGAGTGCCGGCACCCTCCGGGTTTTTGGGGAATCGCCCTGGAATAATCCCGCCGTGCAGGCGCGCCTCGCCTACTGCCCCGAAAGTGAAGCCGTGCCACCGGGTCTGCGCCCGCTCGACTGGCTGGTCGGGCTGGGTATGATTTCTGGTTTCTCCGCGACGGTCGCCGAGCAACGCGCCCGGGCTGCGCTCGACCGCGTGAAGCTGGCGCCCGAGCACTGGAAAAAGGTCGTCACCGCGTTTTCCAAGGGGATGAAGCAACGGGTGAAACTCGCCCAATGCCTCCTGCACGACCCGGCTCTGGTGATCCTCGACGAGCCGATGAACGGGCTCGATCCGATGGGCCGCGAGGAATTCGCCAACGTGCTGCGCCAGCTCGCCAAAGACGGCACCAGCATCGTCATTTCGAGCCACCTGCTGCACGATCTCGAGGCGTTGTGCGGCGAATTCCTGCTCCTCCGCTGGGGCCGGATTCCGCGCTCGGGCCAGGACGCCGCCTCCCCCGACGCCCGTCGGCGTTGGCCGAACTCCACCACGTTCCGCTGCGAAGCGCCCGACCAGCTGGCGCGCTATTTCTTCGACCAGCGTTTGCTGCAGGGTTGCGACATTGTCGCCGAGTCCGGTCTGCTCCACGTCCGCTGGAGTGACCCCGACCTGTTCTACGGCAATTTCCACCAGCACCTGCTGGACAGCAAAGTGCGGATCTTCGAGGTGCGCAGCACCACCTCGCTCCTCGAAAAGGCGATCGCCCCGCCGACCCTCGACTCATGAATTTGCCGGCCTCCTCCTCTCCCGCGCCCCTCGCCGCCCCGGTCGCGCCGAATCTCCGCCATGCCTTCGGCGGCATCTGGCGGCTTACGTATCGGCGGTTTCTTGCGCCCAGCCAGTGGACTATTCCGGCGATCCTGTTGGCGGTGCTCGTACTCATCGCCTTCGCATCCGTCCGCGAAGGCAACGAGCGTCTTTTCTTCCGCTGGACGACCCAATTCTATCTGACGTTTTTGGTGCCGATCCTGGCTTTTCTCTCCGGTGCGGGTGCGATTCGCGACGAGATGAAACCGGCCACGGTGGACTATGTTCTCACCCGCCCGGTACGCCGGCCGGCCTTCGTGGTTTTCAAGTTTCTCTCCCACCTGGCTTGCCTCGAAGCCGGTTTTCTTCTGGCGCTCGGCGCCGTGCTGGCCGTGGGCGCCTACCGGCACATCCCCTCGCTGTTCGCCACCCTGCCGTGGCTGTTGCTGGGACAAGTGGTCGCGGTTGCCGCGTTTGCCACCTTCGGCCTGCTCTGCGGCACGATCACCTCGCGTTATCTCGTGGTGGGCCTGGTTTATGGCGGTATCGTCGAATCGGCCATCGGCCGCGTCCCGACCCAGCTCAACCGCCTGTCGATGACCCATCAGTTGCGGACCTTGCTGGAGCAGGTGTTGCCGGGCTTCAACCCGGCGCTGTCGCCGACACAAAGCCCCCTGGCCATCGTCAGCCTCCTCCTCGTCTTCTCCGCCGTCATGCTCGCCGCGGCGGCATTGGTCTTCGCGTTCCAGGAGCTCGCCGGCGCGCGCACAACCGAAACCTGAGTCGAACCCATGCAATCGAGCCTTGGTGTAACGAAACTGCCACCAAACCGGCATCGGATTTTACAGGAGGCCGCAGAGCACGCAGAGAAAACAACTTCCGCCTTTGCGCTCTCTGCGCCCTCCTGTAGAAGCGTTCGGCGGTCTGGAAATTCCAAATTCAATTTCTTGTTTGATTCGCGCCCCTTCGCGCTCTTCGCGGTTTCCTTCTGTTTCCTCCAATAATATTTTTCACCAGCTGGAACCCCGACCCGGTTTCGCGTGAATGATAGGCAGAATATCCATCCCTCTCATGAAAAATCTCACTCTTTGCTTCGCCACCGTCGGCCTGTCCTTCCTCGCCCTCTCTCCCGTCCGCGCCGCATTTGATCCTGCCATCGTCGGGGCGGATGCAAAGTGGGTCGTGTTTCTCGACGTCAACGAACTGCGCGAAAGCGCCCTCGGCAAGGAGCTGATCGGCACCATCCAGAAGGACGTGCAGTCCGAAATGGCCCAAAGTCCCCTCCAGATCGATTTCACCAAAATCCTCGCCTCGATCAGCACCGTCACCGCCTATGGCGCCAACTTCTCTCCGGAAGCCAATCAGACCGACGGCTCTCTCGTCATCCGCGGCACCGCCGATTTGCGAAAAATCGCCGAAGCCCTGGTCGTTCAGGCCACCGTCACCACGCCGGAACGCGTCACCGAGCTGAAGGATCTCCCGTTCACCGCCTACGCGATCCACGGGCAGGTGATCGTCGCGTTTCCGCCAGAACAGGTCATTCTCGTCAGCAAATCGAAGCCGCAGTTGCTCAAGGCCCTCGAGGTCTTTCGCGGCAAAAGTCCGTCGTTGGCGCAGACGCCGTCCTCTCCGTTGCGCGCCATGCTCACCCCCGCCGGCCATGCCTACGTGGTCGCGGCCAGCCTCATGCCGACCGAGAAATGGGCCACGGACGAGGGTCCTCATACGCGCATTCTCCAAATGGTAAATTCCGGCTCGCTCACGCTCGGCGCAGATGGGCCCCGTACCGCCGCCTATTTGTGCCTGGTGGCAAACTCGGACGACATGGCCGACAAACTTCTGAAAATCGTCCAGGGTCTCACCGCGATCGCGGCGCTGACTGAAACCAACGACAAGCAATTGACCGAATTTTTGCAGTCGGCGGCGGTTGAAAAGCAAGACCTCACGGTTACCGTTCACCTCGCCTATGCCACCGACCGTCTGGTGCAGATGATTCAAAACGCCCAATCGTCGGCCAAAGCTGCCGGTGCCCCGGGCATGCCCGGCGCCACTCCCGCCAACGCCGGCAAGGTCGTCGCGGAATGGAAACCCGACCAGGCGCCAGTCAACACCGCCCCTGGCGCAGCCCTCCTCGCCACCCGCACGATCGAGAATGTTCACCTCGTCAACGGTGCCACAATCTCGCTGGTCGGCCGCCGCGACCAGAACGGCTCTGCGATTTTCGACTTCGTCGAGATCGCTCCCATGCCCGGTACCGGATCGCCGCTCCATTTCGAGGCGGAAAAAATGCGGCTGAGCGGCTATCGCGTCCAAGATGCGCCCTACGCTTCGCGCGGCAAATTCATCGTCCTCCAGAGGTCGTTTGGTTCCGCGCAATTCGAATTTCCCGGCGAGGACGGCGACTACGTCATCCGCGTGCGTTACCTTGAGGAAACGCCCGGCAAGACGACCTTGTCCGTCAACGTCAGGAATCCGGAACCGGCGCCCGAGTCACCCTAGGAGCCGGCCCGGCTTGCTAATGAAACCATGGCTTCTTCGGGAGATTTTCTTTGGATGGCGGGAATCTGCCTCGACCGGCTCCTTAAGCAGCGCTGCGCGCTGCGAAAATCGGATTTCGCCCGAGATATTCCGCCGCGGCGCGGCGGTTTAAGGAGTTTGTCGGGCGGGCCGGTTGGCGTTGCAGCGGAGATTACGAGTGAGTGCCGCACCTGGAGCCAAAATCCGGCAAACTCCTCATGACGATGTTCTCTTCCGCAGGCTCGGCCGAATTTGCTTCGCCCTCCCCGGAGCCACCCGCCGACGAGGCCGCCCTCGTCCAGGCCACGCTCGCCGAGGATCCCCGGGCCTTCGAGACCATCGTTCACCTCCACCACCGTCGCGTTTTCGGTTTTTTGCATCAGTTCACGCGGCACCAGCAGGACGCCGAGGACCTCACCCAGCAGACCTTCCTCAAGGCCTACCAGAGTCTCCACCGTTTCGATTGCCGCCGGCCGCTGATCAACTGGCTCCTCACCATCGCGCGGCACAACGCCCTGAATCATTTCCGCTCCGCGCGGAAATGGGAGGAGGTTCCGGAACAGACTGCCAGCGCCGCCCCGTCGCCCGCCCGCAGCGCCGAGGAAAAGGATCTGAGCGAAAACCTCTGGGCGCGGGCCCGCCGTCTCTTGTCTCCGCGCGAATTCGAGGTACTGTGGTTGCGGTTCGGCGAGGAACTCTCGATTGAAGAAACGGCAAAAATCGCCGGTCTCACCCAAACGCACGTCAAGGTCCTGGTCTATCGCGCCCGTCAACAACTGCTGAAAGGAATCAACCCGCCATGAGCACCACGCCTTCGCCCCGTTTCGTCTGCCGCGTTATCCGCCTCTGGCATGCCGTTCTGCCCGGCCCGGGCGGACGCGGGCGTTCCCGCCACATTGACGCCTGTGCGGACTGCCGGCAGTTTTTCCACGCCGGCGACGAACTGGAATCCGCCCTTCGACGCGATGCCGTCCGGTTTGCCCCCTTGCCACCGGAGGGTATCGAACGCCGCATCATGCAGGCAATCGATCGGTCCACCCGGACCGCGCGACCGGCGCGCCCGCCCCTTGCCTTGATCTGGAGCGGTGCCGCCATCGTGGCGGCAGCACTGATTGCCTCCTTTGTCCTGTATCCGACTCTCTTGAAGCGCGGCGGGCCGACGCCGGACTCCTCCGCCGACGTCAATGACGCCGTCGCCATGGCAACATCGCTCACGAGCGTGCTGAAGAATTCGGTCGCCCCCTCGGCCCGGACGCTGGTGGCCGACAATCCGCTGCAACACGAGCTCGACTCCGTCTATTCCGACACCCGCTCCGCCCTGAATTTTCTTGCGTCGAATTTCCTGCCGACCTCCCCGACCACGCCCACGCTCCAACCGGCCGGCGCCGACGCCATCCGCGGCAGCTGATTGTCGGTACGGTCCGACGGTCAGACAGTCAGACCGTCTTCTGCCTGTCGCATTGCAGTTTGTCATCCTGAGCGCAGCGAAGGATCCAGCTACGCGTCGCAGGGCGGACAGAACCCAGATGGATGCTTCGGTGCGCTCCGCATGGCAGATTGTTCCGGCAGTTGTGCTGGCCGGTTCCGCCCGGCCCAAGCAAGTTGCGACAGCAGCGCTCATCGCTCATGTTGGTGGCTCCACCAACTCAACCTATGAAAACCCTCCCGGTTTTTCTTTTCATGTGGTTCGCCTTGACTGTTATCGCGGCCGATTCGACGACCGTGGCCGGACCGCAATTTCCGGCTACTGTCACCTGTTTCATGGGCAAGATCGACTCCGCCAGCTTCTGTTCATCGGCGGTTTCCACAGCACCCAGGCCAGACTCAAAGAACTCCTCTTCGGGCGGTATGATCTGCGGGTGGCCCGGGCAGGTTTCCGAACTGCATTGGGAGTTTCTCAGCTCCGCTGGTGGCGTCGATGCCTACCGGTTCACACGGCGCTTTCCGGTGGATGCTCCACGAACGGAGACGGTCACAAAACAAATCAAGTTTGCGGGAAAGCGCATCGTGATCTTCGAGGACCAATATCAAGTTGTCGTGATCGACTCCGCCACGAAGACCGGGTCCTGAACCAGGAAAATCCACGCCCATCCCCCACGCCAGGGCCCGGGCTGCCCCTCCCCATGCTTTCGCGTTCGCAGTGTAACCGATTTTCTGGCGTAAATTTGGCTTTCACCCCAAACCCGACAATGCTGTCTCAAGCGAAAAGTCAGATCGGAGTGGCGTTCCTCGCCCTTTTGATACTCGTCGGTATTGGTATTGTGCTTGTACAGCCGGACTGGGCACGTTCCGTGCGACAGTACGTGGCGTGGATCAGTTTCGACCTTCGCCAGAAGCTGTTCCCCGAACAAAATGCCGCTGGTCCCACCTACGACGAGACGGCGAAAGGGCCGGTAGCACTCGCGAGCGTTGTTAGCCAGCTCCACCGCGGATGGCCCGATGCAGGTGTCAGCGTCGTGCATGGCGCTGCGCGCGAGATCGCAACCGGCCTTCTGCATCACGACGATATTGAGGTTGGCGATCTCGCCGGAGGGAAGTTTGTCCCGTGGCGAATGACGCCGTGGGCCGCAGCGGAGAAGGTGGATGCCGAATTGAAGTCGATGCCTGATTTCCTCACCGACGAAACCCATTATGTGTTTCGAAGAAAGGTAACGCCGGATCTGAAGTAACTCAGGACCGGGTGCCACAGCATCCCGCACGCCGCGGCCACGCCTCCAATCCTGCCTCCTCGGAAGATCGCCTATACCGAAACACGCACCACTCATGACCGAATCCCGCTTCCCGCCAGACTGATCGAGTATGGGCAAAGCTCTATTGGGTGAAATTTATGAAACGCCATATCCTCGTCTACCTGATCGCAATTAGCCTGATACCGGCGAAAGCTGAGCTACCGTCTCTCCAGAAGGGAGCCACGACGAATTCTGCGCCTCAGACCACGGAGAATATTCCAGCAATAGCCACCGATAGCGTGGAACTGGCCCAAATGTATGATGAAGATCAATCCGACCGAAGACCGCAAGAATCCATCGACTGGAAAGTTGTGCAGCCTAGAGACCGCGCACGTGAAGCCATGGTGAAAGAGCTTTACGTCGCGGGCAGATTGAAAACCGGGAATGACTACTATCGCGCCGCGATGGTTCTCCAGCATGCAACGAGACCGGAAGATTTTTTGTTGGCGCACGAGCTCTGCGTTGTGGCGATATTCAAGGGCACCGACGCCCGGTGGCTGGCGGCTGCCTCTGAAGATCGTTTTTTGCGGTCAATCGGCCGGCCGCAACGCTATGGCACGCAATCAAACAAGATTGGAGATTCCCCATGGAGTCTAGGGGACGTTGACGCACTTGTTACCGATACGCTCAGGATGGAAATGAAGGTTCCATCACTCGAAGACGCCAAAGAGCAACTCGCCAAACGGAACGAAATGCTCGAACGCGCCAAGAAGCCCAGCCAACAGCCCCAGCCAACACCCGCGCGATGAATGCCCCCTCTCCTGTCTCCTCGGATGAACGCCGCCCCGAAGCTGTCTTGCGGTTTGGTCGCGCATGGCTCGCCCTGGCGGCGGCCCTGGCGCTGCATGTGACGGACGAGGCACTCACGAACTTTCTCGCATTCTACAATCCGACCGTGCGGGCGATTCGCGACCGGCTCCCGTGGATTCCATTGCCGACGTTTTCATTTCGCGTGTGGATTGCCGGTCTGGTCGCCGGAATCGCACTATTGTTTTTGCTGAGCCCCGTCGCATTTCGCGGCGCAAAATGGCTGACGGTGATCGCCGTTCCCTTCTCAGTGATGATGGTCGGAAACGGCCTCGGCCATGTCGGTAGTTCGATCTATTTCGGGCGCTTTATGCCGGGCGTTTATTCCTCTCCCATCCTGATCGCCGCATCGCTATGGGCGTTGGTCTCTGCCCTAAGGCTGCTCCGCACCCCGGGAAACGCAGTTTGACAAAGAGTTCGCAGCGCGGCGGAGCCACAACCAAACCGGCATCGGATTTTACAGGAGGCCGCAGAGTTCGCAGAGACCAATTCGTGTCCATTCGTATGATGTCCGATGTCGCTTCGCTCGGTACGTGGGCAAAAATCCGCATTCTGGGTTCCAGATCCCGATAGCTCATACCTCCGTGCCCATCCGAGCCATCTGTGGTCAATCTGCGGTCGATTTGATCTGTCGAAATCTGCCGGTCCGAAAATTAGCGTTCATTAGTGGTCATTAGTGGTTAAAACCTGACCGATTTTCTTTGGTTGCGGCTTCGCCAACGCTACAGGCTTGGCGTGGCGCGGTGTTCCCGCCACAACCGCGCGAGTGGAATCCGCACCTGCGACGCCCCCCGTCTCCCCCGCCCCGGCTGCCCCGGCCGAGGGCCCGGTCGTCAATCGTGTATTCGGCTGGCGACGGCTCGTCTTGTGGCCGCTCGCCTTGATGGTACGGCTGTGGGGACGCACCCTCCGGTTTGAAACGACACCAGAAGACTACCACGCCTTCACGAAAAAGGACGAGCCTGTCGCGATCGTACTATGGCACAACCGCCTGTTTCTCTCGGCCGAGATCGTCCGCCGCTACCGACGGGGCCGGCGGCCCTATGCGTTGGTAAGCGCCAGCAAGGACGGAGCCTGGCTGGATGCGTTTTTCTCCGTCGCAGGGCTCGATACCGTGCGGGGTTCGAGCAGCCGGCTGGGCCGCGAGGCCGCGCACGCACTGGTTGAGGTTATCCGCGCCGGGCGCGACATCGGCATCACCCCCGACGGACCACGCGGACCGCGTTACGAATTCAAGCCCGGTGGTTTGATCGTCACCCGTCGCACCAAGGCGCCCATGCTGTTGCTCGGTGGAGAATTCGCATCGGCGTGGCGCTTGAAAAGCTGGGACGGCTTTTATGTGCCGAAGCCTTTTTCGCGGGTGCGGATGCGTTGCGTAGTGGTGTCGCCCGAGGAGTTCGCGGGCGACCGCGACACCGCCCTGGCCGCCTTGCAGGCGCGTTTGCGTACGCTCAACCCGGACCCGCCGTAGGTCGTACCCAGAGCACCTAGCGCGGCGGAGCCGCAATCAAAAGCCAATCCGAATGGCCACGATGAACACAAAAAATGGCTTGGGTTTCGACCACAACCGGCAGCGCGCCTAGAGGCGCAACGCAAGGCACAGTACTTACGCGCGATTTTTGTGCCTTTTTGTGGCCAAAAGTTCTTCGCGGCCCGCAGCTTCCTGCCAGCACCAGTGCCAGGGCTCGAATGCGATGCCGTGGGCGTTGTCCCGCGGGTAGGAAAGTTGAAAGCCGAAGCGGCTCGCATGCGCATCGAGCCAGCGAAAGGCTGCCGTTCCGGCGAAACTCTCCTCGAGCGGTGGCGCGTCCGGCGTGCCGATGTCGACTGCGCGCCCGGTGTGATGCTCGCTGTAACCGGGCGCGGCATTGACCCGCAGGATGTCCTCGATCCGTTGTCCGGCGCCAAGTTTGCGCCGGATGATTTCGGCCTGGCGATCGACTCCGCGAAAGCCGGAGAGCAACTGGAGCGGTACTCCATCACCCACCGCGGCTGCGCCCAGCTGCTGCCATGCCGCCCAGGTTTCGGGCGTCAGCCGCAATTCCCGGCCCTCCGGGGTAGTACCAGCCGCGACGAGGAGTGTCGCTTCAATCTGCAACGCCAGTCCGCGCGAGGTGGCGTAGTCGGGCGGAATACCGAGTTCGCGATGCACCGCGCGGATGCGCTCAGCGTAGTTCATCGCGAGGAATCGGGCCACCTATCCGCCGTGCTCGGCCAGCCAGCGCTCGGCTTCGATGGCCGCCGCGCAGCCCATGCCGGCGGCGGTGACCGCCTGGCGGTAAACATGGTCGGCGCAGTCGCCGGCCACATAGACGCCGGGCACCCGGGTTTTCACCTGCGACCCGGCGGCGGGTTTGAAATAGCCGCCCTCGTCGATGTCGAGCGCTGCGGCAAACGGTCCGGTATTGGGCACATGGCCGATCGCGACGAAGATGCCTTTGACGGCGAGCACGCTTTCAACGCCGGTCTTCACATGGCGTACCTTGAGGCCGCTCACCGCGCCCTCGGCCACGCCCTGCACCTCCACCGGCACACTGTCCCAGACCATCTGGATCTTCGGGTGGGAGGTCGTGCGGTCGGCCATGATTTTCGAGGCGCGCAGGGTGTCGCGGCGGTGGACGAGGTAGACCTTGCTGGCGAAGCGGGTGAGAAAGATCGCCTCCTCGCACGCGCTGTCGCCGCCGCCGATCACCGCCACGTCCATCTTGCGATAAAACGCGCCGTCGCAGGTGGCGCAGGTCGTCACGCCTTTGCCGCCATAAAGTTCTTTCTCGCCTGGCACGCCCGCCATGCGGGGCGAGGCGCCGGTGGCAACGATCACAGCCCTGGCCAGGATCGTCCGGTCGCCGCACATGAGCCGACGGGGCATCGCGGCGAAATCGACTGCGGTCACCTGTGCCGACTCGAAGCGCGCGCCAAATTTGGTGGCCTGGGTGCGCAGGTTGCTCATCAGTTGAAAGCCATCCACGCCTTCGGGAAAGCCGGGAAAGTTTTCCACCTCAGAGGTGGTCGTGAGCTGACCACCGGGCAACGTCCCTTCGATTACGAGCGGATTGAGATTGGCGCGTGCCGTGTAGATGGCGGCGGTGAGACCGGCGCAACCGGTGCCAACGATGACGACATTTTCGACAGGAGAAGACATGAGAGAGTGCGAGAGTTCAGCGCTAAGATAGCACATCTGGAAAGGGGAAACTGCGCCGGGAAGAAGAAATTGCAGTGTATGCCTGGTTTCCGAACACGATTTTGGTCACAGAACACGGAGCTAGAAGGAGATCACAGAGGCAGATGCATTCCTCGGTATGACTATCTTCGAGAATGCTCGCAGTGCGCGAAGAATTAATGGTCACAAAAAACACGAAGAATCCTATGTAAATACTTTACCCTGCGTCGCGCTTATAGGCGCGCGGACAGTTGTGCCGAAGCCCAAGTCATTTTTGTGTTCATTGTGGCCATTCGGGTTGGCCTTTGCTTGCGGCTCCTGTGGAGAGAAACATCCGGGTCCGAATCCTTTTTGTGCGGTTTTCGCGGCGGCGGGTGTTATTAGGTAAAGCACCATGAGCGATGACGCCGAACTTCTCCGCCGTTACGCCGAGCAACGCTCGGAAGCCGCGTTCGCCGAACTGGTGCGGCGGCATCTCAACCTCGTCTATTCCGCCGCCCTGCGTCTGACCCGGGGCGACACCCACCGCGCCGAGGATGTCGCCCAGATGGTGTTCACCGACCTCGCGCGCAAAGCCGCGGCGCTCTCCCGCCGCCCAGTGCTGGCCGGCTGGCTCTACACCAGCACGCATTACGCGACCGCCAAAATCCTCCGCACCGAACAACGCCGGCAAACGCGCGAACAGGAGGCCCAAGTCATGCACGAACTTCTTTCCAACACCGCCCCGGAAGCCGACTGGGACCGGCTCCGTCCGGTGCTCGACGCCGCCATGCGCGAGCTCAGCGAACGCGATCGCGAGGCGGTGTTGCTGCGTTTCTTCGAGGGCCGCGGTTTCGCGGAGGTCGGCGCCAGGCTCAACCTCACCGAAAACGCCGCCCGGATGCGGGTGGACCGGGCGCTCGACAAATTACGCGTGCGCCTCTCCGAGCACAGCGTCACCTCGACGGCCGCCGCCCTGGCCATCGCCCTGGCGAGCCAGGCCGTGGTGGCCGCTCCCGCCGGCCTGGCCGCGAGCGTTACGGGCGCGGCACTCACCACTGCGGCAACCGGCGGCGGCGCCTGGGCCGTCCTGCAATTTATCGCCGCGAACAAATTACAAATCGGAATTGTCAGCACCGTAATCGTGGCCGCCGGAACCGGCGTCGTCCTGCAACAACAGTCCAACGACCAACTCCGGCGTGAAATCGACGCCCTGCGTCAGGAGAACCGGCAAATCGCGGTGCTCCAGGAGGAGAACCTCAATCTGAAACAAACCGCCGCCGAGGTGGCGGCGCTGCGCGCGGACGACGTCGAGTTGGCGCAGCTGGGCATTGAAGCCACCGCGCTGAAAGTACGTTTGCAGGCGCAGGCCCAAGCCGCGAACCGTGCCCCGGCTGCCGTCAC
>DATJPQ010000149.1:0-3197 GCA_035506315.1 Opitutaceae bacterium | reverse complement strand
CAGCCTGCTTCTTAATCCGAAGCAGGCTGGAAGCCTGCGCTACTTGATCGTCCACCTCCAAATGGCGGCAGCCATTTGTTTAGAATCCCGGGGGCGAGGCCCCCGGGATTCTAAACACGCCCGACCACAAGCGAGGCGTTGGTGCCGCCGAAGCCGAAGCTGTTGGCGAGGGCGTAATCGACGCGCTTGGCGACCGCGGTGTTGGGCGTGTAGTTGAGGCCGAGGGCGGCGCACGCGGGATCGAGGTTATCGAGATTGATCGTCGGCGGAATCACGCCGTGGTGCACGGCGAGGGTGGCCGCGAACACCCCCATGGCGCCCGCCGCCCCGAGCATATGTCCGGTCATCGACTTGACCCCGCTCACGTGCAGCGACGCCCTGGCGGCGGCCCAGACGTTGGCGATGGCCGTGGCTTCCTCGCCATCGCCGCCCGGCGTCGAGGTGGCATGCGCGGAGACATAACCCACCTGGGCTGGCGCGACGCCGGCATCGGCGAGCGCCAGGCGCATCGAGCGTTGCGAACCCTCGCCCTCCGGGGCGATCAGTGAAATATGATAGGCGTCGGCCGAGGCGCCATAGCCGCACAGCTCGGCATAGATGCGCGCGCTGCGACGCCGGGCGTGTTCGAGCTCCTCGAGGATGAATACCACCGAGCCCTCGGAGAGCACGAAACCGTCGCGGTCCGCATCGTAGGGACGCGACGCCCGCTCCGGGGCGTCGTTGCGCGTCGAGAGGGCGCGCATCTGCGCAAAGGCGCCGATGGAAAGCGGTGCGACGACCGCTTCGGCGCCGCCGGATACCATCACGTCGGCCTCGCCGTGCTGGATGAGGCGCGCCGACTCGCCCAGGGCATGGCCGCTGGTGGCACAGGCGGTGGCAATGCTCATGTTGGGCCCACGAAAATCGAGCTGGATGGCGAGCTGACCGGCCAGGATGTTGGGCGCGGTCTGGATGATGAAGAACGGTGAAATCTTCCGGTAGCCGCCCGTCTTCCACGTCTCATGCATGGCGACGATCTCCGGGAGCCCGCCGAGGCCCACGCCCAGGTTAACGCCGCTGCGTTCGGGCGGCAGCGTGGCGCGATGGGCGTCGAGTCCGGAGTCGACATAGGCTTCGGTCGCGGCCGCCAGCCCGAGGTGGGTGAACCGGCCAAACCGCTTCATTTCCTTGGGCAAGACGGCGTTGGTCAGCGGTTCGCCGGATGATCCACGCGGGTGCAATGGCTGCGCCAGCGGCGCCGCCGGATCGAAATCCCTGACCTCGCCCGCGATTTGCGCCGTGCAATTGGCCGGATCGAACCGGGTGATGCGACCGATGCCGCTGCGGCCGGCGATGAGCGCAGCCCAGGTGGCGGCGGCCGTGTTGCCGACGGGTGTGACGGCACCGAGTCCGGTGATGGCTACCCGGCGGCGGGGAGAAGCGATGGGATTCATGATCGGGAGAAATTGGGCTTATCCGCCAAATTCCCGGCGCAACATGCGACGGGAAGATTCCAGGAGAGCATCGCTGCGCGCCGGATCGTCGATGGCGCGGGCAAAAAGCAGGGCGCCGACCAGCGAGCTCATGAGGTGGGTGACGCGATCGCGGTTTTCGGACGGATCGGCGCTGAGCCGCAATGCCTCGCACAGCCGATCGAGATGGTGCGTGAAGCCGCGCGAATACCCGGCGCGGGCAGCGCCGCGCAGCCGGGCAATGTCGGCACCGACGGCCACGACCACGCATCCGGAGTACCGATGATCGCGATGATGGTGCGACAAATAACTGTCGATCAACAACCGGGCTCGTCGCGCCGGCGTGGACTGCGCCGAGATGCGGTCGAGATTCGGCACGGCGGTTTCGAACGCAGCCGCGCAAGCCTCCGCCACCAACTCCGATTTATCCCGGAAATGCGCATAAAAACCACCGTGAGTGAGGCCGGCACGCCGCATCACCTCATCAACCCCGGTTTCCGCGACCCCGCGTTCGCGAAATGCCTCACCGGCTGCCGCGAGTATGCGGCGGCGGGTGGCGATCTTATGAGATGGCGGATAACGCATTGATGGATAGGATGAAGATAGATTGATGAAGTGAGGACCAGATCAAATCGAAGAATCTAAAACGGGCTTACATGACGGTCGTCATACCAAGCCGCAAGCCCGTTTTTGTGGAGGAAACTTTGACTTTGCCCGTCGGCGTCGTTTTGCTGCCCGGCCTTTTCCTCATGCAGCAGCTCCACGCTTACTGGCGGATGGCATATATCGAGGCCCCACGCTTTCCAGCCGTGAAGAAGCCTTTCACCGAGCTGCCCGCTCTCGGCGACGACCGCGCAGCCCTGATTGTCCACCGCTCGCGCTTGAGTTATCTCATGCTCAACCGGTTTCCTTACAATCCGGGGCATATGCTCGCAATCCCCTTCCGCGAGGTGGTCAATCTCGATGATCTCAACACCGCCGAGCGTGCCGACCTGATGGAAATCATCGTATTTGGAAACCAGGTCCTGCAGGCCGCACTCAAACCCGACGGGATCAACATCGGTTTCAACCTCGGCCACGCCGTGTCCGGCGGCAGCATCCCACACTTGCACGGACACATTGTGCCGCGCTGGGACGGCGACACCAATTTCATGCCCGTACTCGGGGAGACCCGCATCCTGCCGCAGGCGCTGGAGACCACCTGGGAGAAGCTTCATGCCGTCGCGGCCCAACTCGCTGGAAAGCGGAAAGCGAAGAGCGGAAAGCGGAAAAGATCCAAGCCGTCGCCGCGATAACGTTTCCTCCTCCGATCCATTCCCAGCTCTCACGCTCTCCCACTTTCCGCTCTCCGCTTTTCCCCGTGCCTTCCAAGACGCTCTATTTTCCCAATCCCCGGCACCTGCTCTCGCTCTATGCGGGCCGGGAGGAAAATCTCGGGCTCGTGGAGCGCTCGCTCGGCGTGAAGCTCGTGACGCGCGAGGAGTGGCTGAAAATCGACGGCCCGGCCGACGCCGTCTCCCGCACGGAGACTCTCTTCGGTTACCTCAACGAGGCTCGCAGCCAGGGCGTCACCCTGCGCACGCCGGATTTCACGCGGATCATCGAGACGTTTGCGCGTGGCAACGGCACCGAACTGCAGGAACTCCTCGGCCAGCCGCTTGTCATCGTCACGAACCGCAAGAGCATCGTACCGAAGACGCTCGGCCAGAAGCTCTACCTTCAGTCGATCCAGCAACACCCGGTCGT
>DATJPQ010000148.1:0-4950 GCA_035506315.1 Opitutaceae bacterium | reverse complement strand
TGACCCGCCGCGGGATGCCTGTCGATGCCGCAGTCCAATCCGGGGGCATGGGCGGCGCGAGGCAGGCCCCACGACGACCGTTTCGTCAGCGGCGCCCGATCGCCCACCGGGCCGCGCCCGGCAGGATCAACGCCGCGACCCGCCAGCCGCCGATGGCGCCGCCACCCCCGCCGGGGGAGTCGAACCGGGCCGCCGCGCCCCTGTGACGGAACCGCGCCCGAGGCGGACAGCGTGGGCTGCGCCCTCCGTCTGGGACGCCGTCTTGTCCGCCGCAACGCTCGCCTTCTCCCGCGGCGATGTCCGCCTTCGCCAAGGCTGCGGCGGACACTTTTCGCGCAGCGCGGCTGTGATCCGGGTGGGGCGCAGCGACTCGGGCCCTCCTTCGCCGCAACGATTGTCGCGCCAGAATGCGACCCAACTCGGTCAGCGCGGGCTGCGCCCCATCCGTGGCCCGAAGGGCGAAAAGTGGTGGAGGTGGCGGGAGTTGAAATCAAATCAAGCGGGTTGTGTAAATCACTCCAAAATAGCTAAATGCGTGACTTCTAGGTGCTTGGTTTTTTGGTCAAATTGACAGGAATCGGCAGCAATGGGCGCCGAGCGGCACGATTTCTGACAGGAATCGGACCGGAGCATCGACAACGCTCCGTGCCCCTCTTGGAGCGGCACTCCTCTTCGCAGTAGTCAGATTCGGGCAGCGACGTCATGGCGTTACTAGTCGTGCCAGATCTTTTTCAGCAAGCGCGAGCCGAGCGCCACACTGAGCACGCAGCCGAGGACACCGACCACGGGAAACCCGCCCAGGACTGGCGGCACCTTGTTGCTCCATAACACCGCCGAGCCGAGGAAAAGGGAGCTGGTGATCATGCCCATCACCAGGCGATTCACCGAGGGCTCGAGCCGGCGGTGCTCCAGGTGGATATCGAAGGTGCCGTGCTGGATCTTTTTGCAGACCTCGTTGAGGCCGCGCGGGAGCGATTCACCGATGTGGCGCCATTCGCCGAGCACGCGCTGCCATTTCTGCCATTGCACCCGCGGCGAAAGGCGGCGCCGGAGAATCCTGCGCTGATACGACCCGACCAACTCGAGCACGTTCACCGCGGGGCTGAGCAGCCGCGCCGTGCCTTCGAGCATCACGAACATCTTGATCAGACTCGAGACGCTGCTGGGCAGGATCAACCGATAACGCGAGATGATCCGGACCATCTCCTGGAGGGCGCCGCCCAGCTGGAAGCGGTTGATGGACTGGCTGCCGTAGAAGGCCACCATGTCGGCGACCTCGGAGCTGAAGGCCCGCTCGTCGAAGGCCGGCGGGGCAGAACAGAGGTCCATGATCAGACGGGCGAGGTGCGCGCCGTCGTGGTTGGCCACTGCGACCATGGCCTCCTCAATGGTCTCGCGCAACGTTTCGTCGATGCGACCCACCATGCCGCAGTCGAGGATGCCGATGGCACCGCCGGGGAGCACGAGGAGGTTGCCGGGATGAGGATCCGCGTGAAAGAAACCGTCGCGAAACACCATGTCCATCCAGATGGTCGCACCGCGGCGGGCGAGTTCCTCGCGGTCGACGCCGAGCTCTGCGAGGCGCCCGGCTTCGCGCAGGCTCACCCCGGTGATGAACTCCATCGTGAGCACGCGGCTTGTGCACAGCTCGGAAATGGCTCGCGGAAAACGCACCGTCGGGTCGTCGGCGAAATTGGCGGCGAACTGCTGGAGATTCCGTTCCTCACGGCTGAAGTCGAGTTCCCGCGAGAGCGAGCGCTGGAACTCCTGGACCGCGGCCGCGGGTTGGTAGCGTTTGAGTTCCGCCGATTTCTCCGCCAGTCCGGCGAGTACTTGCAGGATCTCGAGGTCGCCCCGGATGCGCGCCTCGATGTCCGGATGCTGCACCTTGACCACCACCTCGCGGCCGTCCGGCAGGCGCGCGCGATGGACCTGGCCAATCGAGGCGGAGCCGATCGGGGTGGAGTCAAACTCGGCGAAAACCTCATCCACCGGCCGCCGCAATTCGGCGGCGATGGTGGCGCGCGCGACCTCCGGCGCATCCGGGGGCACCCCGTGCTGCAACCTGGCCAGTTCGTCCGCGACTTCCTGGCCGACGAGATCGGGCCGGGTGCTGAGCATCTGGCCGAACTTGATGTAGGTGGTGCCGAGTTCGGTTACCGCGAGACGGATGCGCGCGGCATGCGATTGCTCGGCCAGCACCTCGCCCGCCTTGCCGACGAGGAGTTTCCTCTGGCTCTTGAGTTCGGTATGACTCAGCCAGTCCGCGAGTCCATACTTGGCGAGTACGCTGACGACTTCACCGATTCGACGGACGTTATGAAAAGGTCGCTGGGGTAGCCGGGGGTTCATGACAAAAGCTTGGTGGCGGTGACCGGGTGCATGAGTGATTCCCTTCGTTTGATTCCGGACCAACTCGGCAACGCTCCTTCCCGGCAGGTACTCCCCGGTGGCAAAATGAAGCCTTTGGTTTCAGTGGGTGCGACCGGCTGGGGATCCTGGACTCCGACTCCTTTCCAGCGCCTCTTTCACGGAACTGCCGCTCACCGTTTCCTGTTCCAGCAGTTGCCGGGCCAATGTCGTGAGGGCCGCGCGGTGGTCCTTCAGCAATGCCTGGGCGCGCTGGTATTGTTCGGTCACGAGACGCTGAACTTCCGTGTCGATGACCTGCCGGGTCTCTGGACTGATCTGGCTGTTGTCCTCGACCGAGCCACCCAGGTATTGAAGCTGTTGACCCGCGTAGCGCACCGAGCCGAGCTGTTCACTCATCCCGAATTCCGTGACCATCCGGCGGGCCAATTCGGTCGCCCGCATGATGTCGTCACTCGCCCCGGTGGTGATGGTGCCAAATTCCACGATTTCGGCGGCACGCCCGCCCAACAGCACCGCGATCCGGTCCCGCAGTTCGTCGGTGGTGAGCAGATAGCGGTCCTCGGTGGGCATCTGCATGGTGTAGCCCAACGCGCCGCGGCTGTGCGGCACGATGCTGATCTTGCTGACCGGCTCGCCATGCGGCACCAGCTCAGCCACCAGGGCGTGACCAGACTCGTGGTAGGCAACCGTCGTTCGTTCCCGCTCGTTCATGACCCGGCTCTTTTTCTCGGAACCAGCGATCACCCGTTCGATCGCCGCCTCGAAATCGTCCAGCGTGACGGCCGCGGCTTGGTGCCGGGCAGAGAGCAATGCCGCCTCGTTCATGGCATTTGCCAGATCAGCGCCGCTGAAGCCGGCGGTCATCCGGGCGGCCCGCTCCAGGTCAAAGTCTGCCGCCAGCTTGATGCTCCTGCCATGAATGCGGAGGATTTGCTCCCGGCCAACGAGATCTGGATTGCCGATGGCGATCTGGCGGTCAAAGCGGCCCGCGCGCTGAAGGGCCGGGTCGAGCACCTCCGGACGGTTCGTGGCCGCCATGATAATCACCGGGGCGCTGGTGTCGGTTTTGAAGCCGTCAATCTCCGCCAGCAACTGGTTGAGGGTCTGCTCCCGCTCCTCATTGCCGCCCAGGCGCGCCACGCCTCCCCGGCTCTGACCGATGGCATCAATCTCGTCGATGAACACAATCGCCGGAGCCGCCTTGCGCGCCTGCTCGAACAGGTCGCGCACGCGGGCGGCGCCCACACCCACGAACATCTCGACGAACTCGGAGCCACTGGTCTCGAAGAACGCCACCCGGGCCTCGCCGGCCGTGGCTTTGGCCAGCAGCGTCTTGCCGGTCCCCGGGGGGCCGACGAGCAACACGCCCTTGGGGATATGCCCGCCGAGTTGGGCAAATTGCCCGGGCGCCTGCAAGAACTGGATGATTTCCTGGAGCTCGGCAATGGCTTCGTCTGCCCCGCCAACGTCTTTGTAGGTGACCGTGACATCCTCGGGCTTGACCTCGATCGCCTTGCTCCTGCCAACGCCAAAGACGCCGCCCAGCCCTCCGCCGGCCCCGCCCGCCCGCCGGTAGGCCAGGTACCAGAAACCGCCGAGTAGCGCGAGCGGCAGAAGGTTCAGCAGTATGCCCCCGAGGGGGTTCGGTGGGCGCTCAAACTGGTAGGTCACCTGGGCGTTTTGCAGCTCTTCAATCAGCTTGGGGTCCCCGGCAGGCGCCGGTGCAGTCGTGAAGGGGACGACCGGAGGAGCTCCATCCGGCTGGGGATTTTTCATCTCACCCGTGATGCCCCTCGGGCCGATGGTTGCCTTCAGGATCTGGGCATCAGCCACTCTTCTCCTGAACTCGCTGTAAGGAATCTCCGTGCTCCGGTTCAGCGGAGACAAGACGAACAGCTGGAACAGCCACAGAACGATCAGGCTCGTGATGAAATAGCTGACGCCGTAATGCAATTGCCGCCGACTTTGCTCATGGCGTTTCTTTTCATCGTCGCGGTCGGGTTCTCTTTGCGATGATTCACGTGGGTTCATAGTCCTTTTCCTTCCTCCCTGATGGCATGACCTGCCGGATGCCCGTTTGGCGATCGCACGGCAGACCGCCTAATCCTGTTCCCCTCCTGCATACTGCAGGTTGGCCGGCACCGGCAGGTCGTCAGGTGAGAACGGCCGGTATGCTTCTTCCACAACCCCGGCCCACGGTTGCGCGTCCCGGGTGCGGGGCGATCGGAACCGCGTGTCGAAAAGACGCTGGACCGCATGCAGCGCGCGTCCGGCTTCGGCGCCGGTGGCGGTGAATCTGACCTTGGTGCCGCGGGCGGCGCGCAGGCAGCAGAGCTCCAGCACGCTCTTGGCGTCCACGCGCTCGGCATTGGCCTCGGCTACCACCGCGCTTCTCACCGGCAGCAACGCCTGGACGATCATGGTTGCGGGCCGAACGTCCAGGCCCGGGGTGGTGTTCACCGTCAACTCCTTCGACAAGGGAATTCTTCGTCGCATGGTATGGGTCGATCTGGTCCCGCGCCGTGCTGGATCGCACTCAGGTGCCCAGATCCTCTTTGAGGTTTAGCTTCCCCTTCC
>DATJPQ010000147.1:0-22563 GCA_035506315.1 Opitutaceae bacterium | reverse complement strand
CTCTGCGGCCATCTTCGCCCTGCCATGATCCGCGCCCTCGTCTTCGACTTCGACGGTCTCATCCTCGACACCGAGACGCCGCTCATCGACGCGCATGGCGACGTTCACGCGGCGCATGGCATGCCCTTCGACCGCGCCGCGTTTGCCCGTCACGTGGGGCATGTGGAATTCGTCTTCGACGAATGGTCGGCCTTCGGCCCCGGTGCCGACCGCGCAACGCTCTACACCGAGATGCGCGGCCACTACCGGCAACGCATCGAGCGCCAGCCCATCCTGCCCGGGGTGGTGGCGCTGTTCGCGGCCGCGGGCGCCGCGGGACTGCGCCTCGCGCTCGCCTCCAACTCGAGCCACGAGCACTGTGAGCGCCATCTGGCGCGGCTCGGTCTGCTCGACCGGTTCGCTTTTCTCGGCTGCCGCGAAGACGTGGCCTCGCCGAAGCCCGAGCCCGATCTATACCGGCTGGCCGTCAATCAACTCGGCGCCCGGCCCCACGAGGCCATCGCCTTCGAGGATTCGTCGGCCGGCGCGATCGCCGCGCGTCGCGCCGGGCTCTGGGTCGTCGCCGTGCCCAACGCCTCCACCGCGCAGCACGATCTCGATCAGGCGCACTGGTGCGTGACCTCGCTGGCGGAGGTCACGCTGCCGGCCCTGCTCGCGCGCTTCGGCGGGTAACGACGCACCGGCCTTACGGACCGTATCTGATCACCCGGCCGTCGCCCGTGCGGACGCTCAGCGGCTGGCCCTGCTTGAATCTTAGCATCCGGTAATTTTCGCCGGCGACGGGAATAATCTGCTTCACGTATTTGTCCGGTCCCACGAGTTGGGAATAGGTGGTGCTGTCCACGCCTTTCTCGAGGTAATACTGGTCGGCCGCCGCGGAGAGCTGGCGCAGGTTGTTGGTGATGGCCTTGTCCTGGGAGGCCTGCCGCACTTTCTGGAAGGCCGGGATGGCCATCGCCGCCATTACTCCGATCGTGACGGGATTGTAGATTGCGATGCAAGCGACGTCCTGCTTGAGCGAACGATACGACACGGATCTCACCAGGATGCCGTCAGCTTGATTGATCCGCA
The DNA here is from genome assembly GCA_035506315.1 of Opitutaceae bacterium. Lineage (GTDB taxonomy): Bacteria > Verrucomicrobiota > Verrucomicrobiia > Opitutales > Opitutaceae > MWDT01. Next base: position 21,492 of record DATJPQ010000147.1, on the reverse strand, counting down.
CCGCGACGACGGGGCGCTCCAGCACCGGCAGGGCATTGGCGATGATATCGAGCACGCGTTTGACCTCCGGCGCCGCCTGCGGGTTCAATTCGCCCAACTGCCGCAACCGCGCCATGAACTTCGGGTTGACGTAACCGAGGGCGTTGCCCTCACGGCCCACCTCGGCGAGCGCCCGCTGAAAATCGGGATTCTGGTCGAGCCCCGCCTGGCGCTGGTGGCACTCGATCAGGAATTCGCGCGTCGTTGCGAGGTAGAGCGTCGTGCCCTCGACGGCGAGCACCGGCTGCAGTCCTTCGACCGGCAGTTTCGCCTTGGGCGCGAAGATCTGCAGGGTTCCGGCCTGCGTTTTCTCCAACATCGGCACTTTCTCGAGCGCGCCTTGGAGGACGCCGCCGATGCCATCGACCCGGATCAGCAGCGAAACGCCCGGAATCACAAAAGGCGTCTTCGCCGGGATTTTCATGGTATGCTCGGGATCGAGGCGCAGAATGGTGACGGACCGTCCCTTGAAGCTCTGAATCAGATCGTACGCCGAGAAGCCGGCCGGTTTGCCCGCCTCCTTGAGTTTGGCTTCGAGCTGATTCACGGTGGCCTCACCCGCCACCTTGGCGACGACGGCCCTCAACGCCGTGTACACGGCAGGCAAGTCGACTTCGCCTTCACCGTAAAAATCCGCGTCCGCCGGGGCGAGTTTCACATGGGAGAACGGCGCGGGCGGGCCCCCGAGCCCGGCGAACAGGCCATGCCGGCCTTCGGGCATGTAGAAAAACACGCGATTGCGGAAGCCGCCGGTTGCGGCCGGCACCGAACTGAGCCCCGCAGCCTTGATGTCGTTAAAGCCAAGGATCGAAAAGATCTGGGCAAAATCCTGTTTCAGGAACGGCGCGGCCGCGGGTTGCGCGATGGAGATCTGCTCGGCCAGCTTCTGCAGCTGCCCTGCAACCTTGAGCGGATCGCCATCAACATCGATGTAACCATAGAGCGTACCCCCGAGCTCCAGGTAACGATTCACGGCGGCGAAGTGTTTGCTGCGCTCCGTCTCCGGCACCAATTCGACCGCGCCCGGCTTCTTCGGGGCGGCCACCGTGGGTTGCGCGGCGGTCGCCGCGGTCCCGGTCGTCGTCGATTGTTTCTGGCAACCTGCCGCGAGCAGCAGCAGCGCCATCATCCCTACCCACGCGAATTTGGTTTTCATACGCGGTGAACCTTAAGAAGTTAAGCGATCACAAGGGAAGCCCAAAAAACGTTATTACCTCATGGGAAGCAATAAACGATAGACGGAAGCAATATTCCTGCGACATCAGACCGGCTTCGCGGCGAGGCCTGCGGAAAAGCCCGGAGCGTTCGCGGCGCGGCGGTACGGAGAGATTGCGAACGCGCCGGCCATGCTCCAGCGTTGATCCGATGATCCAGCCGCCCCGCTTCAACGTTCTCGGCGTGTCCATCGCGGCAACCGATTACCGGCAGGCGACAGCGTTGGTCGTCGAAGCGGCGCATGCCCGGCAGCCTTTCGCGGTGGCGGCGCTGGCGGTGCACGGGGTCATGTCGGGCGCTCTTGACGCGACCCATCGACGACGACTCAACCGCCTCGACCTGCTCGTGCCCGACGGGCAACCTGTATGCTGGGCGCTGCGCTGGTTGCACGGGGTGCATCTGGCCAGCCGGGTCTATGGCCCGTTTCTCATGCGCCATGTGTGTGCGCAGGCGGCAGCCGAAGGCCTGGGAGTTTTCCTTTATGGCAGCGACAATACAACGCTGCACGCCCTGCATAAAGCGCTCGTCGCCGAGTATCCCGGGCTGCGCATCGCCGGGGTGCGTGCCTCGCGTTTTAAACGGGCCACGGACGCCGAGTGGGCCGGCGATATCGCCGCCATCCGCGCCGCCGATCCTGACATCGTGTTTTGCGGGTTGGGCTGTCCCCGGCAGGAAATGTGGGTTGACGAAATGCGCGCAGAGCTCGGCCGGCCCTTGCTGGCGGTCGGCGCCGCGTTTCCTTTGCTCTCGGGCCGACGGCCGATGGCGCCCGCCTGGATGCAGCACGCGGGGCTCGAATGGATCTACCGGTTGGCGCACGAGCCTCGCCGTTTGTGGCGCCGTTACCTCGTTTATAATCCGCTCTTTTTAGGTGGCGTACTGCTGCAAATGCTGCGCTTGAAACGATCCGTCGGTGACGACGACGGCTCACCGCTTCCCGCCGAACGTTGGAGTTGACGCCGCCGGGCGTCTCCTCGCGCCTCTCCATCACCACAGCGTCCGCTGTTGCAGCGCGTCGCGCCGGCCGGCGTCGATGGTGCTGAGTGCGAGCAACTGCATCGTGCTGAGCTGGGCCAGTGATGGCTCGCGCGCCAGCGAGGCCAGCAGGAGCGCACCGGCCAACGCATCGTAGAGCGCGGCGTGATAGCGTCCGCGCCCCGCCGGGCAATGCGCCGTTGCCAGTGCGTCGAGTTCGGATTGCAGACCGCACGCCGCGACCAGCGATTCCAGCCGGCCAGAGGGCAATTTTGGGTAAAGCTGGGCGTAGATCGCTCCTGTGTCGATCCACGGGCCCCAGTCGATCAGGCGTTCGCCGGGCCGTGCAAAATCGGGCGAATTGCGCGGATAGGGCCAGACGGACTTGATCAACGCGTTTTCCACCCCGGCGTAGTGGGCGGCGAGCGGGCCGCGCTCGCGCAGATCGGCGAAAGCGTCCCACTCGTCGGCAAACGGCTGCGCGCCGGCGACGTCGGCCTCGCGCAGGCCGTGCACCAGGCTGTCGTCGGCCCGCACCCGGCCGGTGGCGGCACACAGCCGGGTCCGCGGCTCGATCACCTGACCGTCGAGCACGGTCGCCACGCCATATTCGAGGATGCCCGAGGTACGGCTGCCCTCAAAATCGACAAAATGGATCGGTTGCTCGGTCCAGCGCATGATAAAATATCACGAAACACCTGGCGCGGCAGAGCCGCAACCAAAACATCGGAGTTGAGACACGGAGTGCACAGAGAACTGGGTTGAGGTCACAGAGGAATGCATCCGCCTCCGTGACCTCCTTCTAACTCCGTGCCCTCTGTGACGAAAATCGTGTTCAAAAACAAGATTCTGCGGGTGTGTGATACGAAAGCCAGACTGCTCTGTGTCCGGTTTTTTCGTGTGTTTCGTGGATTTCGTGGTTTCAAATCCGTTCGTGGACCTCACGCCCTACCGCGCCTTCCTCACGGAGCTCGCCACGCAGAGCGGCGATTTTATCCGCCCGTTTTTCGCCAACCCGACGCTGGTGGTCGAGACCAAGAGCGATGCCACGCCGGTGACCCTCGCCGACCGCGGCGCGGAGGAGCTCATGCGCCGGTTGATCCGGGAAAAATACCCGACGCACGGCATCATCGGCGAGGAGTTTGGCTCCGAACGCGACGACGCCGAATGGGTGTGGGTGCTCGACCCGGTCGACGGCACCAAGGCCTTCGCCACCGCCTGCCCCCTCTTCGGCACGCTGATTGCGCTGCAACGCCGCGGCCAGCCCGTGCTCGGTGCGATCCACCAGCCGGTCCTTAACCAGCTCGTGATCGGCGACGGTCGCACGACCACGCTCAACGGCCGGCCGGTTCGCACCCGGTCCACGCGCCGCATCGAGGAGGCCACCCTGCTCACCAGCGATCCGCTCAATCCCGCCCGCTATCAGAACGGCGCCGCCTTCGCCGCCCTCGCGGCCCGCGCGAAACTGGTCCGCACCTGGGGCGATTGTTACGGTTATATGCTCGTCGCGACCGGCTGGGCCGACGTCATGTGCGACCCAATCTTGAGCCCTTGGGACCTCGCCGCGTTGATCCCGGTGATCCGCGGGGCCGGCGGCGCGATCTCGGACTGGCATGGTCGCGACCCGGTGGGCGCGCAGTCGATCGTGACCGCAGCCACGCCCGAGTTGCACGCCACCGTGATCGCGGCGCTCAATCCTTGACGATCTTCACTGGGCCGGCGCCGGCGCAGCGGCCGCGGCCGACTGGGCGGCTTGCTGCTTGGCTTGTTGTTGCTGTTGGAACTCCTGCGAAATCTGCTGAATCTTGGGCAACGCCGCCATGATGCGCGGTTGCATTATTTCCCCGATCTTTTGTTGCAGTTCAGGTTGCTTGGCGGTCATGGCCTGACCTGTCGGTGTGCTGTAGAAATCGGCCAGTCCGTTCAACTCGTCCTTGGTAAACACCTCGCTGTAGGCCTTCAGGAAATCGGCGCGGAGCGTCTCGGGTTTGAGCTCGGCGAACATAGCATCCATGATCTTCGTCTGTAGAGCCACCATTTCATCCTGCGAGGCTCCTTTGGGCGCGCTCCGGGCCATCATCTGCCTCATTACGTTGAGCTGGTTCTTCTTTTGTTGGTCCATGATCTTGCTTAGCATATCGTCAAAATTCATCTTGCGGAAAACCTCCTCGGCGTCGGCGATCGTCGCCTTGTTGTCCGCCGCCCCGACCTTGCTGGCGGCAAGCTTGATCGAAACTTCCCGGCCGTCTTTCTTCATGACGAGGGTTCCGTCGGCCTGGTTATAGCTGGCAAGTTTCCAGCCTTCGAACGATCCGCCGATACCAGTCCACGACGTGCTGGCTCCGTCCGGAAGGGTGAGCGCGAAACGCTGGTCCGCGCCGGCAATAAGCACGCCGCGCAGCTCGGGCGTGGCATCGTTGGCGGGTGCGGGAGCAGGTTCGGCGGCAAACGCGGTGAGCGCGGCAAATGCAAGGGCGACAAAACGTAGCTGGACGAATTTCATGGGAGAGGGCTGGTTGAGGATATGAGTTTGGTGGGACGCCCGCGTTCCAGATGGAATCGTGAGCGGCCGGGAAGCTGCCCGAAATCCGGGCGTTGGTATATTACAAAATGACCGGCGGTTTCCGGCCTCGGAGATACGGCGCCAATAACCCACGAACGGTCGGGGGCCGTCCTGGATGCGCGTTTGCCTTGCACGGTACACTCCCCCATTTTCCTGCCGCGTTTGCACCTTGCCCGATCAACGTCATCCTTACCCCCATGAATTTTCTTCGTCTTGTCGCCCTGTGCGTCTCGACCCTCGCTGCCTCGCTCTCCGCCGGACATGCGCAGGTGGAAGCCTCGCTCGTCGCCGCCGGGACGTCGATCCAGCCCGGCCGGCCCTTCACCGTCGCACTGCGGTTCGTGCACCAGCCGCACTGGCACACCTACTGGCTCAACCCCGGCATCGGGCTCGCCACCAAGCTGGTCTGGAAACTTCCCGATGGATTCAAGGCCGGCGAGATCCAATGGCCCGCACCCCATGTACTCAAGGACGCGACCGGCATCGTGACCGGCAGCGGTTACGACGGAGAACTGTTTCTGCCCGTCGAAATCACTCCGCCGGCCACGCTTAAACCGAGCGACCGGATCGCACTCGCGGCCACCGCCACGTGGCTCATGTGCGAAGAGGTGTGCAAACCCGGCAGTGCCTCGCTCCAGTTGACGCTGCCGGTTTCCGCCGAGGTTCCGTCGCCCGACCCGCGGTGGAACGCGAAGATCACCCAAACCATCTCCCGCCTGCCCCAAACGCTGGCCGGCTGGACCGCCACCGCCACCCGCAACGCTAAAACCGTCTGGTTGGCGGTGAAACCCGCCGGCCCGGTCGCATCCGCACCGACGGACCTGCATTTTTTCTCCGAAGACAACTACATCGGCTACGAGCTTCCGCAGACGGTGCAGTCCGACAGCCAGGGCGGGTTCGTGCTGACGCTGCCGATCTCGCCGGAAGGCCCGCAAAATCCGGCAAAACTCCTCGGCGTACTCACGTCGGAAACCGGCTGGGGAGCCGATGCCTCACTGCGCGGCCTGCGCATCGACCTGCCACTCGGCGAGGCGACGGCCGCGGCGGTCGTGAACTCTCAACCTTCAACTCTCCACTCTCAACTGCCGCAAACGGCGGTTGTCAGCCTGCCCGCGACGCTCCTGCTCGCCTTCGTCGGCGGCCTGATCCTGAACCTCATGCCCTGCGTCTTTCCCGTGCTCGGGATCAAGATCCTCGGTTTCGTGCAGCAGGCGGGCGCCGACCGCCGCAAGGTGGTGGCCCACGGTCTGGTTTTCGCCTCCGGCGTGCTTCTTTCCTTTTGGATTCTCGCGGGCGTGCTCGCGGTGCTGCGCGCCGGCGGCAGCCAGCTCGGCTGGGGTTTCCAGCTGCAATCGCCCGCCTTCGTGTTCGGACTCGCCGCGGTGATGCTCGTCTTCGCGCTGAACATGAGCGGCCTGTTCGAGTTCGGCCTGAGCGCCACGGGCACCGGGGCCGGATTGCAGATGAAATCCGGCTTCACGGGATCGTTTTTCACCGGCGTGCTCGCGACGGTGGTCGCCACGCCGTGCAGCGCCCCGTTCCTCGCGCCCGCGCTCGGGGCGGCGCTGGCGCTTTCGACCTTCGAGTCGTTCGTCGTCTTCACCGCCATCGCGCTGGGGCTGTCGCTGCCGTACCTGCTGCTGTCGGCCTTTCCCGGCGCGGTGAAGATGCTGCCGCGCCCGGGCGCCTGGATGGAGACGTTCAAGCAGTTCATGGCCTTCCCGTTGTATGCAACCGTTGGTTACCTCGTGTGGGTGCTCGCCGGCCAGGTGAACGAAAACGGCCTGCTGACGGTGTTCTTCGGCCTCGTGCTGATCGCGATGGGGATCTGGGTTTACGGCCGGTGGCGCGCGCCCGGCGCCTCGCCCGGTCGCGCCCGGTTCGGCCTCGTCGGAGGCGTGGTGCTGCTCGCGCTGGGCGCCTGGACCGGCTGGCCGCGGCCGCCCTCGCCTACTGAGGTTGTGTGGGAGCCCTGGAGCGCCGAACGCGTGGCCCAGTTGCGGGCGGAGGGCCGGCCCATCTATGTCGATTTCACGGCGCGCTGGTGCGCCACCTGCCAGGCCAACAAGAAACTCGTCTTCGGCTCGGATGAAGTGCGGCGCGTGTTCGCCGACCGGAAATTTGCCACGCTCCGGGGCGACTGGACCAACCGCGATCCGAAGATCACCGCCGAGCTGGAACGGTGGGGCCGCAGCGCGGTGCCGTTTGACCTGCTCTATCTGCCCGGCCGGTCCGACCCGGTCGAGTTGCCCGAGCTGCTCACCGCCGGCCTCGTCCTGGAAGCCGTGCGAAAATAGGACTCCCCGGGCCAACTCCAGAGCGGAGCCGGCGGGGGTGCATCTCAGCTTTGAGCGGCCGTAGCGGCACGGCTTCCCGTTCCGCGCGGAGCCGAAAGCGGCTCCGCACAATGGGCGCATGCCCCCAGAAATTGAGCTGCGCCCGCTGGCGGCAAATTTACGGTTGAGTCCATGTCGCGCCGGATTATGCGAGGTATTGTCGTATTCTGCCCGCCGGTAATGGCGCGCAGTTCACCCCATGAAGCCTCTCACCATCCTGCTGGCCGATGATCACACCGTGTTGCGCGAGGGACTGCGGGCCTTCCTCAAGACGGTGGAGGACTTTGAGGTGGTCGGGGAAGCGACGACGGGCCGGGAGGCGGTGGAGCTGGCCCGGACACTGCGCCCGGATGTCGTGGTCATGGACGTCGCCATGCCGAAGCTGAATGGCTGCGAAGCCACCCGGCAGATCGTCCTCGATAATCCCGCCGCCAAAGTGCTGGTGCTTTCGGCGAGCAGCGACGAAGCGTATGTCACCCGGCTGATTGCGGCGGGTGCGACGGGATTCCTGGAAAAACAAAGCTCCGGCCAGGTTCTGCTCCGGGCCATCCGGGAAGTCGCGGCGGGAAAAACCTCTTTCGGCCCGGTCATCACCAAACGCCTGCTGGTGGTCGGCCGGAAAGCGCGCGAGCAGGGGCTTGCTGCCGGGCAGCCCTCGCCGGCCCTGACCTCGCGGGAGGAGGAGGTGCTGCAGCTGGTGGCCGAGGGCGCGCCCAACAAACAAATCGCGGCGGAACTCGGCATCTCCATCAAGACCGTCGACAAACACCGTCAGCAACTGATGAACAAGCTGAACATTCACGACATCGCCGGACTCACCCGGTATGCCATTTCGTCGGGGGTCATCGAACGTCCCAGCTAGGCAACGAACGCCTTCGCCCGACGTCTTGAGCGGCACCCAACCGTTCCTGCCCTCGCACCGGCCGACCGACCCATGAAGAAAAATCCGGCCAACGAGCGCGCCCCGGCGGGCCCACCGCCGTCTTTCCCGGGCATTTCCGCCCGGCCGTTTGCCCGCTATGCGCTGGCGGTCCTGGTGGCCCTCGCGGCCTTCGTATTACGCTACGAACTCTCCGCGATATTCGGCCCCCGGGTGGCGTACATCACCTTCTACCCGGCGGTGATGGTCGCGGCGGTGATCGGCGGGTTCGGACCGGGGGCCCTGGCCACCGGGCTGTCGGGACTGCTGGCGGCGATATGGATTCTCCCGCCCGAGGGACAGCTCAAGATCGAGAGCACGGCCGACCTCGTCGGTCTGGCGATGTTTTTGTTCATGGGCGTGTTCATGAGTGCGTTGGCCAGCCTCTACCGCGGAGCCCGCGAACGGGTGACGGCCTATGAAAAAACGCAGGCCGCGCGCGAGGCGGAGGCGCGCTTCCGCGAGGTGGCCGGCGCCCGGCCGGCTGCGCCGGAGTCCGCCCGGCCCCCCGGACCGATGCGCGTTTTCCAGCAACGCCTGGCGTTCGATGCCGGCCTCGCCCTCATCCTGATCCTGCTCGTGACCGTGGGCCTGCTGTCCTATCGGAACATGACGACGGCCGTGGAGGCCTACCGGTGGGAGACCCATACGTATGGAATCGTCTACGAACTGGGCGATCTGCTTTCCGCCCTCGGCGATGTGGAGAGCTGCCAGCGGGGCTACATCATCACCGGAAACCAAAGCTATCTCGACCAGTATGCCAAAGCGCTCGGCCGGGTGGATGTACACTTGAATTTACTGCGCCGGCAGACGGCGGACAATCTCCGGCAACAACAACGGTTCGCCGCCATCGACCGCCTGCAAGCGGAGCGACTGGCATTGATCAAGAATGTCCTCGAACTGCGGGTAACCAAAGGATTCGAGGCCGCGAGTGCCGCCTTGATGACCAGCCGGGGCCAGCAGTTCATGGACGACCTCCGCCAGCTGGTGGACCAGACCCGGCAGGAGGAAGGGCAGTTGTTGAAGGAACGGGGCCTGGAAATGGAGGCGAGCACCGCCCGTACGATCCATTCGGTGGTGCTGGGCGCCGCGCTGGGTGGCAGCGTGCTGGTGGTTGTGTTCATTCTCCTCCGGCTCGAGTTCGCCCGGAGACAACGGACCGAGCAGGAGCTGCGGGTGCATCAGGATCATCTCACGGAGCTGGTGGATCTGCGCACCGGGGAACTCCAGCGGGAGCAGGCGGCGTTGCAGGAGAGCGAGGCCCGGTTCAAGGTGATTGCCTCCAGCACGCCTGATCACCTGATGGTCCAAGACCGTGACCTGCGCTATGTCCTGGTGGTCAATCCCCAGCTGGGCCTGACCGAAAAAGACATGATCGGAAAAACCGACCATGATCTCATGGCAAAAGCGGACGCCGACCATCTCACCCGGATCAAGCGACAGGTGCTGGAGACCGGTCGCCCGGCTCATGTCGAAACGCCCTTGGCTACCGGCCGGGGCGCGCCCCAGTTTTTTGATGGATCCTATGTCCCGAAATTCGATGCCAACGGCCAGATCGATGGATTGATCGGGTATTTCAAAAACGTGACCGAGCGCAAGCTGCGGGAGACCGAACTCCAGAAGCTCAACCGGACCCTCAAGGCGCTCAGCAACAGCAATCAGGCCATGCTGCACGCGACGGATGAGTCCGCTTATCTGCAAAACGTCTGCCGGATCATCGCGGAAGACTGCGGGCATGTCATGGTGTGGATCGGCCTCGCCGAGGAAGATCCCGGTCGGACGGTTCGACCGGTGGCCCACGCCGGTTTTGACGAGGGTTATCTGGAAAGATTGAAGATCACCTGGGCCGATACCGACCGCGGTCGCGGTCCCACGGGGACTGCCATCCGCACCCGGAAAACGGTCCTGTGTGCGAATATGCTGAAAGACCCCAACTTTGCGCCCTGGCGCGAGGAGGCCCTGAAGCGCGGCTATGCCTCGTCGCTGGCCATTCCCTTGATCGCCGAACATCAGGCTTTGGGCTCGATCACGATCTATTCCCGGCAGACCAATCCCTTCACCTCCGAGGAGGTGAAGCTGCTCTCCGAGCTGGCCAGTGACGTTTCCTACGGCCTGACGGCCCTCCGGTTGCGCGCCGCGCACGCCCGGGCTGAACTGGCGGCGCGGGAGCGGGAGGAGGAACTGGTCGCAATTTATGAAAATGCGCCGGTGATCATGCTGCTGGTGGACGACAAGCGGCAGATTCACAAGGCGAACAAGGAGATGGAACGGTTTGCCGGCGCCAGCGCCGCCGATCTCCGGGGCCGTTCCGTCGGCGACGCGCTGCACTGCCCCCATGCCATGGATGACGCCCGCGGCTGCGGCTTCGGGCCGCACTGTCGCAGCTGCTCGTTGCGCCAGACCATCAATCACACGATTGAGACCGGGCGCAGCCATCACGGGCTCGAGGTGGCGTTTTCGACCATCGCCGCCGGAATGCAAAGGGACCATACTTTCCTGCTTTCCACTTTGCGGCTCACCGTCCGGGGGCAATCGCTGGCGCTGGCGACGATGCAGAACATCACCCGGCGCAAACGGACGGAGGAGGCGCTGCGCCGCGCCCATGCCCAGCTGGAGTTGCGCGTCGCCGAACGCACCGCCCAATTGCGCGCGCTGGCGGCGCAGCTTACCCAGTCCGAAGAGCGGGAGCGGCGGCGGATCGCACAGATCCTCCACGATGACCTGCAGCAATTGCTGGTCGCCGCCCGGTTGCGCCTGGAAGCCATCCACGGGCAAAAAAATCCGGCGCGGATGGAGGAAGATCTGCAACGCGTGCAGCAATTGATCAATGAGTCGAACGAGCTGGCCCGCAGCCTGAGTCACGAGATCAGCCCCGCAGTCCTGCACGAATATGGCCTGGTGGCGGGCTTGCAGTGGCTGGGTCGCTGGATGCACGAAAAACATGGCTTCACCGTCCGCGTTGAGGCGGAGGCCGTGGCCGACGCGCTGGCTCAGGATGTCCAGGTGCTGCTTTTCCAGTCCGTGCGCGAACTTCTCTTCAATGCGGTCAAGCACAGCGGCGTGAAACGCGCCAGTGTGCGGCTCCGCCGGATCGCCGGCGGCTGGCTCGAGATCCAGGTGAGCGACAAAGGCAAGGGCTTCAATCCGACGCAGGACGCAACGACCGGGGCGGGCTCCGCCGGTTTCGGCCTGTTCAGCATCCGGGAGCGGCTGGCCTATCTCGGCGGCCACATGGAAATGGAAAGCATGCCCGGTCAGGGCTGTCGGATTCGGTTGCGCTTGCCGCCGCCGGAATCGGTCGAAGTCAAGCCGGCCGCCGGAATGGAGGCTCCGCTGGCCGAACGCCAGCGCGCGGACCAGCCGTCCGCGACTGTGCCCGGGGCGGGTAAGGCCCAGGAGGATACGCCGCGCCCGCCCACAAAGATTCGCGTGCTGCTGGCCGACGACCATCGGACCATGCGCGACGGTCTGGCCGCGTTTCTCGAACAGCAGCCGGGAATCGAGGTGGCGGGCATGGCCTCCGACGGGCAGGAAGCCGTCGATCTGGCGGCCAAACTCCAACCCCAGGTCGTAATCATGGACGTCGGCATGCCCCGCCTCGATGGCATTGAGGCCACGCGGCGGATCCGGTCGGCCTGGCCCCACGTTCAGGTGATTGGTCTGACCATGCATGCCGACGATTCCTTTCATGAGGCGATGCGCACCGCGGGCGCGATGGACTGTCTGGTCAAAAGCGGCCCGACCGAAGATCTCCTCGACGCCATCCGCACCGCCATGTCTTCGATGGATCGGGACGGCTAAACCGGAATTTTCCTGTGGCAGGATCCATACATCGGAATTTCCACGGGCGTCGATCATGGGAAAAGCCCCTATCTCCGCCGCGTAACTAGTCGGTCACCATCGGAAAGTAGCCGCACGGGTTACGGTGCGGGAGACACTGGGCGGATATCCGCGGCAGCCGTTCGACCGGGCGGCAACCACCGGCGCGGAGCGCGCCAGCCGGATGTGCACGGCGGGTAGGAGTTCTCCCCATATTCACCCCTGGCCGGAACCGGCATTCTGGCGCGGTCAAGTTAACCGTATCCACAAACAGCCAGCCCTGCCACCTCCACCCCCGGCCTTTTGTCCTTACCATGATTACGAAAAACCGAGCCACCCCCGCCGATGTTGAAACCGACGAACTCGTCCCGCCTGCCGTGATGTTCACGCCGGCTCCGCATGATGCCCCGCCCTCGTTCCTGGAAAAATCCGAGCCGGCACCGGCCGACTATGCGCCGCAGGAACGCAGCAACCTGCAGCTTTACATGCAGGAGATCGGCAAGACTCCACTGCTCAAGCTCGAGGAGGAGGTCGCGCTCGCCCGACGCATCCGCCGCGGCGACCGGGCCGCCCGTGATCAAATGATCAAGGCCAACCTGCGCCTCGTCGTGAAAATCGCGATGGATTACAAGGATTTCGGCCTGCCGTTGCTCGACTTGATCAGTGAGGGTAACATCGGCCTCATCAAGGCGGTCGAGCGCTTCGACCCGCGCAAGGGCGGCAAGCTTTCCACCTATGCCGCATGGTGGATCAAACAGTCGATTAAACGCGCCCTGGCCAACCAGTCCAAAACGATCCGCCTGCCCGTTCACCTCGTTGACAAGATATCCAAGATGCGACGTACCGCCCTCGCGCTCTCCGAGACGCTGGGCCGCGAGCCGACCGACGAGGAGCTGGCCATCGAACTCAACGTCCCGACCAGCAAGGTCGCACATCTGAAGGCGGTCAGCGTGCGCCCCGCCTCGCTCGATACCCCGATGGGTGACGAGGGCGATTCGGCCACCTTCGGCGAAATCGTGGCCGACGAGAACGCCGTCAGTCCCTTTGAGAATCTTCGCGCCAAGAATTTCAACTTCGATCTGCACTCGATGGTCGGCTCGCTCGAGCCGCGCGAGGCGGAAATCATCAAGCTGCGCTTCGGCCTCGAAGGTAACAACGAACTCACCCTCGAGGAGGTCGGCAAACGCTTCCGGGTCACCCGCGAACGCGTCCGGCAGCTCCAAAATATCGCTCTCTCCAAGATGCGCCGGGCCCTGGCCCAACACGAAATGCAACGTTCGGCGGGCGACATCGAGGAAGAAGATCGCCGGGTCCGGCGCGAGCAGGTCATCCGGGAATTCATCGAATCGAAAACCACCCGGAAAACCGCGTAATTCCGGCGGGTGACGAAAGCACCCACTCCGGCCGGCCAGACCTTCCAGGAGCGCGGACGTATTGCCATAGGCTTGCCCGCCGGAGGTGGGCGATCGTCCGCCAACCCGCGGGTGAGGCTTTGCCTACACCCGCGCTCCGCCGCATCTTGGACAATGTAGGGCGGGTCGCTCGCGGCGTGACCCTTGACATCGGCGGCCGCGTCCGAAGACTGCCGCTTCCCCATGCGTTGGCTGGTTTACATAGCGCTGAGTTCGCTCTTGCTCGGCTGCCGAACCATCAACCTGTCGGTTACCCGCCCCGAATCCCACAGCCTGGTTTCTCCGGAAACCACCAGCCTGGGCCGCCTGTACGCCGAAGCCCAGGCCCGTCATCCCGACCAGTCCGGATTCCGTCTGCTCGAATACGGGCCGGAGGCGTTGATGGCGCGGGCGGCCATGGTGGACCGCGCCGAGCGAACCCTCGATCTCCAGTACTACATCTACGATCCCGGCAAGGTCGGGCACACGTTGACCCAGCGTCTGCTGGAAGCGGCCGACCGCGGCGTCCGCGTGCGCCTGCTGCTGGATGACAACAATCAGGGCGACGACCGCCCCCTGATCGTGCTCGCGTCGCATCCCAACATCGAGGTGCGCATCTTCAATCCATTCCGGTACCGCGCGCGCTGGATGCGGATTCCCCAATACCTCACCGATCTCAACCGGATCAACCGGCGCATGCACAACAAGATCATCGTCGCCGACAACCAGCTCGCCATCCTCGGCGGCCGTAACATTGGCGATTCCTATTTCGACATCAGCGAAGAGGGCAATGTCCGCGACTTCGACGTGCTGATCGCCGGGGCGCTCGTCCGGCAGGCTTCGATGGCGTTCGACGAATTCTGGAACAGCCCGTGGGCCCTGCCCGCCCAGGCGCTCTCCTCTCAACCGGTCGCGCCCGACGAACTGGCCGAATTACGCCGCAGTCTCCAGACCTGGGTCTTCGGCGTACCGGGCAACCGCGAGAAATATAATGCGCTGCGCGATGAATATATCCGCGAAGTGCTCGAAAATCCCGCTCACCTGGTGTGGGCCCACGGCGAAGTGATCTGGGATTCACCGGACAAAATGACCAAAACCTCGCCGGAAACCACCCGCGTCGCGCGGCGCATCGAGCAGGAGTTCGATGCCTGCCAGCAGGAGCTGCTGATCGAGTCGGGCTATTTCATCCCGGGGCAGGAAGGTTTGAAACAGTTGGAAACGCTCGAGTCGGAGGGCGTGCAGGTCAAAGTGCTGACGAGCGCGCTGGAAGCCACCGACCAGCCCCTCGTGTACTCGGCCTACCGGCGGTACCGCAAGGACCTGCTGCGGGCGGGCATTGAGATCCATGAGTACAAAATGCAGACGCGGTTGCCGCCGGGCACGCGGCGGTGGTTCGCTCCCCGTTCGGCGCTCACATCGCTCCATGCGAAGGTCATGGTGTTTGACCACCGCCGCGTCTGGATCGGCAGCTTCAACCTGGACGCGCGCTCCGTGTGGTACAACACGGAGATCGCCGCGCTTATCGATAGTCCGGAGCTGGCGGCGCAACTGGAACGCCACGTCTTCGACGATTTCACCGCGGAACGCAGCTGGCATGTGGTGCTGCAATCTCCGCCCCCCGGTTCGGCGGACGCGCGGGAACGTTTGAAATGGATCGGCGAACGCCATGGCGTCGCGCTGACGCTCGACCATGAACCGGCGCGCAACTGGTGGCAACGCTTCCGGACCGACCTCTACTCGCTGTTTCCCGGCGTCGAAAAGCTGCTGTGAGGAGTTTGTCGGGCTTGGGATAAAAGCTCGGGAGGCCCTCATGGTTTCGTCGCGATGCAATCCGCCCCGACCGACCAACTCCTTAAGCCCTTCGTTCTCTTGGTTACCTTTGTAAAACCAGATTCCGGGTTGGCCTGCGCTCCCCATCCGCATTTATCCGCGTAATCCGCGGGAAAGTCATTCCGCTGTGACGAGATCGGTCTGTGGAATTCAGGTTAAACCACCCCCCGCGCCCGGCGCTTGCCTTCCGCCGCCGCCTGCGGCAAATTCTCCGGTCCTGTTCTTTGATTGGCTGCGCTCGTGCCGATCCGTTCGGCACTCCCCGATCGAAAATCGCCGACCGTCGTACGGGTTCCGAGTTTCGCGTTCCGGGTTCCGCGTTTCGGATCCGGCGTTTCGGATTTCGGATTTCGAGTTTCGAATTTGTATTTAGAATTTGGGGGTGTTCTGGATTCGACCCTTGGTTGGAGCGCGCCGTTGCCTGTCGAGGGTGAAGGTCCCTCGTTAATCTCTCTTCAAAAACAATAATAGGCACCTACGAAGAAATGCCTCTGGCGGCCTAACGCCGCCACGTTCGCCCAGTGACGCCTGCTAGCGGGTGCGAACGTCGACAGCAGGTATAGCCCGTGCGGCCGTCGCCGACGCGCGGGCCCGTAACTTCAACCGGTGGCTGGCCGACGTCGAGCGCGTGCTGCGGCATGACGGCGGTGAGATCAAGGCGGCACTACGCAGGTAGACGCGGTTCGTGAAGGTCAGGGGCACCCGGGTTCAAATCCCGGCACCTCCACCAATTAAAAGGCCACCGGTTCCCGGTGGCCTTTTTAATTGGTACCCTGCGCCAGTCGAAGGTCAGTCCGCCACTGCCGGCCAACGTGGCCTGGGCCGCGTGCCTACCGGCTTGTCTGCCGTCTTGTCTCACCGTAGCCCGGCGTGGGCGGAAGCCTTGGCGGAGGTTGAAGCCTCCGTCGAAGTCTGGGTCCCGCCCATGCCCAAGGCGATTTACCATGTTACGTATTACGTATCATTCAAGCGGAGCGCTCACCAGCCCGAATTCTCCGATTCGTGCTCGGACGGCAGTTTTGACCTTATCCCTGTTCAACGGCCTTCGATCATGATAACGTCCGGACGTTTGCGATGAGAATAACTGCCTCGCATCTGCTGGCTGCAGGATCGTTGCTGTTCACCGCTTGTGCTGCGCCCCAGCCAACCACGATGCGGCCCGATATGGTGCCGGTGACTGCTGTTGACGCGCCCGGCAACAAACATCCGCCCGTCGATTCTGCGATTCCAGCCGCGGGGCAGCCTCATTTCCCGGAATTGCCGTCGCTTTCAGCTGCGGCCCAACCGCAGGAGCCTGATCCGACGATCGCGATGGCTTCCGTTGAAGTTAAAACATGTCGGCCGGTCGCCTATCGTATCAGGGCAATACAATCATCCCAAAACCCTGCCTACGGAACCCTCGTGCTGATGCATGATCGGACCGGCAATACCGGTGGCGGCCTGATCAGGTGGCTGGAGCCCGGGCATTGGAACCAGCGTATTGTACAGATAGAAGGACGTGATGCGGCCTCGCTCACTCTGCGCGAAGCGTTCGACGCTATCAACCACGGCGCTGAACCGGTGCACATCACCCTTAACTCGTCTCAGGGAATGCGCACCGTTGAGTGCTATTCCAGATCACCCGATGCGCCCGATTCGCCCCAACCGGCTCAGAGCACCGGAGGACCGTTGCCTCCGATTCGTCACTAAAGGCCACTTTATTAAACGACTCCTTTGCATAGGGCGCAGGTGGCCGGGGGGCGGAGGTGGCGATGCGGGTTCACGTTTTAAGGCTGGGCCGGTGGGTTTCGCCGTTCATACTGCGAGCCACCTCCGTGTCGATCCCCGCCCACGCCATCCACGCCCAGGTCAAAAGGCTCCTCGCCAGTCCCCAACTCGTGCACGCCCCGGGGCTGGCCAAGCTCCTCCATTTTGTCGTCGAGGAGACCCTGCAGGGGCGCGGCGGGCAGCTGAAGGAAACCCGGCTCGGTCTGGAGGTCTTCGGGCGCCCGACAGCGAACTACGACGCGGCGATCGATCCCATCGTGCGCGTGCAAATGGGCCGGCTCCGCCATCGGCTGCACGATTACTACCTCGGTGCAGCTGACCCGGTGATCATCGAGGTACCCAAGGGCCGATACACGCCGGTATTCAGGCTCCGCGCCGCGGAGCCCGGGGAGAGCGAGGCCGGCGGCACAACCGCTCCAAGCCTGATCGGGCACCGGATCGCCGTGCTGCCGTTCATTAACATGAGCGCGGCGCCAGACAGCGAATATTTCAGCGATGGCCTGACGGAAGAGCTGATCAACGTCCTCGCCCGCGACGCGCAGCTGCAAGTCGTCGCGCGGACCTCGAGTTTCCAGTTCAAGCAACAGGCGCGCGACGTGCGGGAGATCGGCCGCCTGCTCGAGGCCGGTAAAATCCTCGAAGGCAGCGTCCGCCAGTCCGGCAGCCGCGTGCGCATCACGGCCCAGCTGATCAACGTCGCCGACGGCTGTCACCTCTGGTCCGATCGCTACGACCGGGAGTTGACGGATATCTTCGCCATCCACGACGAGATCGCGGCGGCGATTCACCGCGCCCTGCGGATCCGGCTCATCGAGCCGGAACCGGCACGTCGGCCGGCCCGCAGCCCCGGCGCACTCCCGGCGTACAACGAATACCTGCGCGGACGCTGCCTCTGGAACCATCGCACCGCGCAAAGTTTGCGCGCGGCGACCGGCCATTTCGCCGAGGCCGTGCGGCTCGATCCTCAGTTCGCCCGCGCTTACGCCGGCATGGCGGACTGCCATTTGCTGCTCGGCTTGTCGGGCGCGGAACCGCCCGCGAGCGCCATGCCCCAGGCCCGGGTGGCGGCCCGGCGCTCGCTCGAGCTCGACCCGGGCCTGGCGGAGGCGCACACGTCGGCCGCCGCGGTGCACAGCGTCTACGAACGCGACCGGGTGGCGGCGGAAGCGGGCTTCCGCCGCGCCCTGGACCTCGATCGCAGCTACGCGACCGTCCATCATTGGAATGGATTGTTCAACCACGCCACGGCGGGGCGGCTCGACGACGCCATCGCCGGGATCGAACGGGCGGTCGACCTCGACCCGCTGGCGCTCCCGATCATCGCGGACCTTGGCCTGGTGTACTGTTTCGCCGGCGAGCACGACGACGCCGCCGCCGCGTGCCGGCGGGCGCTCGAGCTCGCGCCGCATTTTCACCGGCCGTATTGGTTTCTCGGCCTGAGCCACGCCACGCGCGGCCAGTTCCCGGCGGCGGAGGAGGCGCTGCTCCGGGCGCGATCGTTGTGCACCGATGAAGCGTTCCGCTCGCGCGTCATCGGCACGCTGGGTTTCTGCTACGGCCGCTGGCACAAACGGTCGCAAGCCGAGGCCCAGCTGCGCGAGCTCGAGCAGATGGCATCCAGCCGCTATGTCCCACGATGGGATTTCGCCCAGGTCCAGGCCGGGCTGGGCCACGTTGACGCGGCCTTGACCGAACTCGAAGCGGCCGCCCGCGGCCATGACACCTACGCGGTGTTTACCCCGGTGTGGCCGACGCTGCGGGAGCTGCGGGCCGAACCGCGTTTTGCCCGCATTACGACCGGCGGGCAGCCGACTCACGGCGGGACCGGGCACCGCCCGGCGGCCGGCAAGACCCGGGATTAGATGTTACCGTAACGGTTACTGCCGGACCGGCGGCGGATCGGGTAGACTCGGCCGCGGAGATCAAAAATATGAACTTAATCGCAGGCAGCACAGGATTGTTGGGCATGGAGATTTGCCGGCAGTTGCGCTCGGTCGGGCGTCCGACGCGGGCTTTGGTCCGGAGCACCGCCAACGCAGAAAAACGCGCGCAGCTGCAGCAGCTCGGATGCGAGTTCGCCGGCGGCGACCTGAAGGACCCGGCGGCGTTGCGCCGCGCCTGCACGGGAGTGCAGACGGTGATCTCAACGGCATCGTCGACCTTCTCGCGCCAGGCCGGCGACTCGATTCAGACGGTCGACGAAGCCGGCCAGCTGGCCTTGATCGACGCCGCCCAGGCCGCCGGCGTGAAGCGGTTCGTCTTCGTATCGTTTCGCGCGAAGCCTCAGTGCCCGTGTCCGCTCTCGCAGGCCAAGCAGGCGGTCGAGCAACGGCTGAAATCCTCGGGCCTGGAGTATATAGTGCTGCAGGCCTCGTATTTCATGGAGGTGTGGCTGACGCCGATGCTCGGCTTCGATCCGCTCAACGGAAAGGTCCGCATCTATGGCGCCGGCGAGAACCGGTTGAGCTGGATATCCTACAAGGATGTCGCGCGGATCGCGGCGGCCGCGGCGGACCAGCCGGCGGCGCGCCACGTGGTGCTGGAAGTCGGCGGGCCGGAAGCCCTGAGCCCGCGGGAAGTCGTGCGGATGTTCGAGGCGGCCGGCGCCGCCGAGATCGTGCCAGAATACGTGCCGGAAACGGCGCTGCGTTCGCAATACGAGGCGGCGACCGATCCCATGCAAAAATCCTTCGCCGCGCTGATGCTCGGTTATGCGTTGGGTGACGCGATGGATGTGGCGCCCGCGCTCGCGCTGTTTCCGGGCCGTCTGACGTCGGTCCGGGAGTATGTGTCATCCGTCCTGGCGCAACGCGGACGCGCCACCGCGCCCGTGTCATGAGCACGGTCGTTCTTGTACACGGCGCGTTGCAGACGTCCGCGACGTGGGATCTCGTCGTGCCGGGGCTGCGCCGCGCCGGGCATTCGGTCTACACGCCGGAATTGAGCGGCATGGGGCCGCGCGGCGGGCCGATGACGGCCGGCATCGACCTCGACACGCACATTGCCGACATCGTGCGTTTTCTGGAGACGCACGATCTGCGCCAGGTCGTGCTCGCCGGTCACAGTTACGCCGGGATGGTCATCACGGGGGTGGCCGCGCGCGTGCCGTCGCGCCTGGCCCACCTGGTGTACGTCGACGCGTTTGCCCCCGAAAAGGGCCGGGCGGCGATCGATTTCATGCCACAGCCCATCCGCGATCTGTTCCAATCGCTGGTCGCCCCCGACGGGTTCCGCATCGTCCCGCACGAGCGGCTGCTGGATGTGTGGCATCTCGAAGGTGCGGCCCGGGATTTTGTCCGGGACCGGATGTGGGATTTCTCAGTGCGCTGCTTCGCCCAGCCGCTACGTGACGATCCGCGGGGAATCCGGGTGGCCCGCACGTTCCTTGCGTGCACCGGTGGAGGCAACGGAGCGCGCGCCGTCTTCGCCCCGTTTGCGGAGCGTGCGAAACGCGAAGGCTGGGAATATCGCGAATTGCCGACCGGCCATGACTGCCAGGTCGACATGCCCGAGGCCGTCGCCGCCATCATCGAAGAAGCTTGCCATACAGCGAGTTGATATGAGCCCTTTTCAAGGGCTCGACAATTTCCTCGTCCAAATACGCCGATCCCCAATATTGCGTATTACGCATGATTGCATCGGAGCGCTCGCAAGCCCGGCTGCGCCCGGTTCGGACGCCCGCAGTGTTTATCAGGCTCGTCTCACCCTTCACCTTATTGCCCGGACCGTTTTGGTCCGCCGGTGCCAAGCCATATGGGAAGGCTGCTTTAACCGGTCCCTTCTCAACGGCCCGAAGAGTTAAATATCAATATCCTCAACCTGACCCGTTTTGCTCCCCCTTCTTGCCGATCTGCCTCCCCAAAAAGGAATCACCACTGGTGCAGCAACAGCTATTGGCTTGCAATGCCAGGGTGGTCTTTGGAAGATTATTAACTTGTTACAATTCTTATGATTGAAAATCTTGCATTATATTATGTCAATGCAAGAGAAATGAGCGTCCTTAACTTTTACTGTTAATGTACTTTTTAACAACCAATTTCGTAGTCGTGATAGCCGTGCAGTTGGTGACACTAGTGATCGTAGCTTTTCTGACAAAGGCAAAAGCTCGTACCCTACTAAATAGAATCCCGCTGGCGTTGCTTTGCGGAGTTATTATCGGTCTTTTTTTTGACTTCCTGGTAGGCAAATCGGCAGCCGTCTTCGACTACGTCGTGCCACTAACACTGCCGTTTGCGATAATGAACGGCCTTTTTTCGTATGGAACTGCAATTCTTACGGCAGAGATACTCCCTGTTAAGTTTATTTCCAACCAGTCGATCCAGCTCCGGAGGCTTCTCCTTTTTGTGTTCGGAATGCTGTCCCTCGGTATTATCTGCCTGACCTACCGGGGACATGTAGCTTTCCTGTCGGCACTTGGCAGCGGTCTTGTCCTGATGGGACTAACAGAGGTGTTGTTGGTATTATGGAGACGGCAAACAGGCCCCCTAGGCCAATGCCTCATGCGGCATGGCAATGCCTTTCTGTCACTCTGGCTATGGAGCGTAGTAATTGGCACCATCTATGAGAGTGCAAACCTGGTCTTCCACCTGTGGAGATGGCATATCTTCCCTGGCAATGACACTATGACTATATTTGCGG
>DATJPQ010000146.1:0-9843 GCA_035506315.1 Opitutaceae bacterium | reverse complement strand
CGCCGTAGCATGCCGAAGGCGGAAGCAGGAACGTGACGGCGGTGCTCGTTGCTGGCGCCAGGTTAGGCATTCTTTTTCATCTCCTCAACTTTCTGGGCGAGCATCTCATCGGTGACGCCAAATTTGGCGAGTATCTTCTTTCCAATACTTCCGACAGTATCGGCGGCAGTACAAAACGAGGACTGATATCCCTCAAGCTTCGCGATCATGCGGTTCCGGCCCGCTTCCGAGAAAAAAGCCTCAGCGTGATTTTTGAAAAAATGGTGCACCAACTCATTTCTCTGATCGAGCGCCGTATCGATCTGCTTCTCGGCTGCTGCGGTAATCTTTAGATGCTTTCGAGCTTCCTTGAGCAAGCCCCCTAACGTCTTCGCTCGTAAAACTTGATCTAAAGCGTCGAAGGCCGCCTTCGATGGCACCCTTTTCTTTGATACAGAGATGATCAAAATAAAACTGGTAACAGCTTCTTCTAATACCTGCGCATGATAAAGCGCTGCCCCCGCATTCGCGAAAATCAGTTTATGCTGTTCGTCAGAATCGTCGCCGCTCATGTCTTGCCCAACGTTAGAAGGACTCCTAAAAACCCTGACGCGGACCAAAACCTGAGCGGGGAACGGAATCCAACGGTGTGGGGTGCATCAGTGAAGGGGGCGGGTTTGCCTAACAGGGCGGAGAAAAGCGAGTTCGCAGTGATCGAGGCCCTTGCTCAGACGGCGACGGCGGGCAATGTCCGCAATTGGTCGATACGGTCCGGATCGTACTTGGGTTTCAGTCTAATTGTGGCCAGCCCTTCTTCTCCTTGCCGATATGTAGCACTCCGTAAAGTATGGGCAAACCCAACAATCCTAAGCAGGCAGCGACAAGTCCGACGCCAATAGAAAGATTTATAAAGAACACGACAACGGTAGACACCGCGTATCCCCAAAATCCCCATTTTTGCCATCGGAGCAAAGCAAGGGCAAAAATGAGGTTGACGATTCCTATAACAACCAAAACCGGAAATGCCCAATCAGGCATGTTCGGACTATTCCGTCGGATGCCTTCAGCGCCGAGAAGATAGATCAGGATGGTGGCAGAATTGGCGACGAGCATGAGTATAAGATATGCCAGAAGGCAGCCATGACGTTGCTTCAGTGTGGGAGGCACGCTTGCGCTATCCGTATCGGTGCCGCGCAGGCCGGCCGAAAACGTTGCTACCGCTGTTTTCCCTGGCTCCCCTGATTCGGCCAACTCTCTTTCTATGTCGGATCGTTGCTCGAAACGTGTAATGTCACATTTATCGCAGCGCAGCTTGACTATGGGAGCAGGACCAGGCCCACCGCCGACCATCGTTACCCCATCCGGGTCAATCCGCATCTTGCCGCCACATTTATTACACTGGAGTTTGTATTTGGCCATAAAGCTTCACTGGTTTTTCGTTTGTTGAGCACCCAGCGAGTGAAGGTGATTACTCCAAGACTTCGATGCTTCACGCCGGGTTACTGCGGGCGGGCGACGGGGGCGGCGCCGTTTCGCTTTGTGTGGTGCCGGTAGAGCCAGCGGGCCATGGCGGGGAGGAGCAGGAGCGCGCCGAGCATGTTCACCAAAAACATGAAGGTTAGCAGCAGGCCCATGTCGGCCTGGAATTTCAGGTCGGAGAAGATCCACATGCTCACGCCGATCGCCAGCGTCAGACCGGTGAACAGGATGGCGCTGCCCGTCTCCTTGAAGGCGGTGTACATCGCGTCCTCGAAATATTCTCCGGCGCGCAGCGCGGACTGGAGCCGCGCAAAAAGGTAGATGCCATAATCGACGCCGATACCCACGCCGAGCGCCACGACCGGCAGCGTCGAGGTTTTCAGGCCGATGTGCAGGTAGACCATGAGCGCGTAGGCGAGGTAGCTCACGATCGCCAGCGGCAACACGATGCAGACGGTGGCACGCAACGAGCGGAAAGTGACGAGGCAGAGCGCGATCACCGAGCCGAACACCCACAGCAGGATGGGATCCTGCGCGGCCTGCACGACTTCGTTGGTCGCGGCCATCACGCCGGCGTTGCCGCTGGCGAGCTTGAACTGCACCTTGGGCGAGGGGTGCCCGGCCGCGAACGTTTTTACCGCGTCAGTCACGGCGCGGAGCGTTGCGGCCTTGTGGTCGCTGAGGAAGATCATGATCGGCATCACACTGCCGTCAGGGCTGAGGAAACCGGTGGCCGGCTCGATGGCCTGCGCGAGCGCCTTCGGGTTGCGCGAGACGATGCGCCACTTGAGCGAGCCCTCGTTCCAACCGGAATTGACGATCTTGGCGATGTAGGAAAACGAGATCACGGACTGCACGCCAGGCACGGCGCGGAGCCGGCCCTCGAACTGGTCCATCAGCGATACCACGTCGAAATCGACGCAGCCGTCGGGCACGGTTTCGGCAATGACGGTGAGCGTGTCGACGCCGATGCTGAATTTGGACGTGATGACGCGCGTATCCTGGTTGTAGCGGGAGGTCTGGCGCAGCTCGGGCACGCCGGCGAAGAGGTCGCCGATCTGCACCTCCTTGGCCTTGAGCCAGCCCCAGACGCCGAAGGCGACCCAGACGACAATCACGAGCAGCGAGGGGATGGGTTTCATCTCGCCGGCGATGCGCGCCCAGATGCGGTCGGTGCCCGCGCGGCGTTTGGCGACCCATTCGTTGTAGGCCCGGGGCAGGCGGAGCGACGAGAGGATGATCGGCAGCAGGAACAGGTTCGTGACGATGATGACGCACACGCCCAGGCTCGCGGCGATGCCCAGCTCGCGGATCGACTGGATCTTGATCACGAGGATCGTAAGGAAGCCCACGGTGTCGGCGAGGAGCGCCACGCCACCGGGGATCAGCAGCTGCTTGAAGGCGCTCTTGGCCGCGGCCAGGCTGGTGTCGCAGCCGCCGAAGACGGCGGTGCGGAAGGCGCGCATCATCTGCACGCCATGGCTCACGCCGATGGCGAAGGCGAGGAACGGCACCAGCAGCGAGAGCGGATCGATGCCATAGCCCAGGGCGGCGATCAGGCCGACCTGCCAGACGACCGCGATCAGCGAGCACAGGATGGGGGCGCCGGCGAGTTTCCAGCGGCCGGCGTAGTTCCACACGAGCAGCGTGGTGATGACGATCGACACGCCGAACAGGAGCAGCACGCCGCGCGCGCCGTCGCCAATGTCGCCCATGACCTTCGCGAAACCGATGATGTGCACCTGCACCGCGCCGCCGGTCTCGCGCTCCACGCGCCGGCGGATGCCCTCGAGCTGGGCGGCCACCTGGAGATAATCGAGCTTCTTCCCGGTGGCGGGATCGACCTCCTGCAGGAGTGCGCTGACCAGCGCGCCGGAGAAATCGTTGGCGACGAGCTGGCCGACCTTGCCGGATTTGATGACGTTGGACCGGACCTGGGCAAAAGCCTCCGGCGTGGGCTGGAAATCGGCCGGTATCACGGTGCCGCCGGCAAAACCGTCCTCCACGATCTCGATGAAGCGGATGTTGGGCGTGAAGATCGACTGCACCTGTCCGCGGTCGACGCCGGGGACGAAAAAGACCTCGTCGGTCACCTGCTTGAGCTCCTTGAAGAACGGCGCGGTGAAAATATCGCCGTCGCGGGCCACGAGGGCGATGAGCACGCGGTTGGTGCCGCCGAACTCGGCCTGGTGCTTGGTGAGCGTGCGGATGTACTCGTGTTCCAGCGGCAGCGACTTGTTGTAGCTGGCGTCGACGCGAATCTGCGCGGCGTACCAGCCCATGACCAGCGTGAAGGCGGCGAAGATGCCAACCAGCAGCATCCGGTGGCCAAAAACCCAATCGGTGAAAGGATCGAGCAGGCGTTTCATGGCGCGGGCAGGAGGGAGACACCGGCTTCGCCGAAGGCGAGCAGGGTGCCGTCGGGCGCTTCGAGCAACTGGGCGATGCTGGTGGTCAGGCCGGGCGCCCACGGGGCAAAGCTCTGGCCGCCGTCGCGGCTCACCAGGAAGGCACGAGCCTGGCCGGCGAGCACGATGAGGCCACTGCGCAGGCGCACGCCGGTGGCAAGCATCACGCGCGGTTCGACCGGCACGAGTTGCCAGGTGGCGCCGTTGTCCGTGCTGCGGTAGATGCGACCGCGCAGGCCGTGGGCGAGAAGGCTGGCGCCGCTGAGCGGCAGGAGGCCGTAGAACGAGCCGTCGTAGGTCGAATCGAGACGGGTCCAGTGCCCGCCGCGGTCGGTGGAGCGCAGAAGCAGGCCGCGCTCGCCGGCGATGAACAACGTGCCGGTCGGACTGGCGACGATGCGATTCAAGTGCTGGTCCTCCTCGATCGGACGCCGGGGCGTCCAGGTCTTGCCGCCATCCGTCGTGGCGAGGCACTGGCCGTAGGCGCCCACCACGATCGCGCTCATTGTATCGAGGGCGCAGACGTCGAGGAACGAAGTCTCCAGGTTCTCCCCCTGATACTGCCTGGTCCAGGTGCGGCCGCCATCGTCGGTGCCGAGGATGGTGGCGTCGTGGCCGACCGCCCAGCCACGCTGGCTCTGCGGCGCGAACGCCACCGCGGTGAGCGTGGCGGCGGGCGGGGCGGACATGCGCCGCCAGGTGCGCCCGCTGTCGTCGGAGCGCAGGATCGCGCCGCGCTCGCCGACAGCGACAATGTCGCGGCCGACGACTGTTGCGCCGAGCAGCAGCATGCGGGCCGCGGGATCGGACTGGGCGACGAGGGCCGGAAGCAGGCCGCCCAGCATGAGGACGAATGCGACGGCGGATGGCAGACGACAGACGTCAGACGGCAGATGACTGAGGACGAGGGACTGGAGGTAACGATACATCAGAAGAAATCCGAAACTCGAAATCCGAAATCCGGGACAAGCACAGAATCCGAATTTCGAAAAGGTGGGGGATGGCTCGGCGTGCGAAAGCTCGCGGCCCCTGCAGCCTTTTGAAAATTCGAATTTGTTTCGATCTTCGATATTCGGATTTTGAATTTCCCGGCTCGGGATGTTTACCGGGTGCCGGCGCGGCGCAGGGCGTCGGGATCGAAATCGGCGGGCGTGCGCTTGATCGTGAAGTCGTACATCGGGCGCTCGTTGTCCAGGCCGATGGCCAGGTAACGACCGGATTGCAGGTCGGTGTGCACCTCCAGCGTGCTCCAGAAGGTCTGGGCATCGTAGTAGTTGATGCAATGCGCCTCCGACACGCGCCACATCTGGCCGCGGGCGTCGTATTGATCGACGACGAGAATCTGCCAGCTGTCCTCGTCGACGTAGAACGTGCGGCGGGGAAAGATATGCGAGGTGCCGGGCTTGAGCTTGCTCTCGACCACCCAGACGCGGTGCAGCTCGTAGCGGGTGAGGTCCTGGTTGATGTGCAGCGGCTTGATGATGTCGGAATTCTTGATCTTGTCGCTGTGCAGCTTGTAGGAGTTGTACGGCACGATCATTTCCTTCCTGCCGACGAGTTCCCAGGTAAAGCGGTCGGGCGCGCCGTTGAGCATGTCGAACTGGTCGCTGGTGCGCATGTTGTCGGCGTTGGTGCCGGGGTTGTCGTAGGAGACGTCCGGGGCGCGGCGCACGCGGCGCTGGCCGGGGTTGTAGATCCAGGCGCTGCGCAGCTCCTTCACCTGGTCGAGCGTCTCGTGCACGACGAGGATGGAACCGGCGACACGGGCCGGGCCGACGACCGTCTGCTTGAAGTAGACGAGGATGTTGTTGAGCGTTTGCTCCGTGATATCGGGCCGCACGTAGTTGAAGAGGAACTCGTCCTCGAAATCGACGAGCGAGTAGCTGCCGTTGCGCAGGGGGGCGGCCTGGCTGATGTAGCGCACGGCGGCGACACCGCGATAGCGGGCGAGGTGGTTCCACGCGACCTCGAGGCCGTTTTGCGGGATGGGGAACGGGATGCCGACGATCGCGCCGGTGAAGCCGTTGCCACTGTTGGTCAGCTGGGCGGTGGTGGCGTACTTTTTCGTGGCCTCGTAGATGCGCTCGGGATTGGAGGCGCTGCGATGCGTCGGATAAACCGGGAGCCGGTAGGTGGCCGGATAGGCCTTGATCAGCGCGACCAGGCCGGCGGGGAGCTTGCTTTCGTATTGGGCGACGTTTTCCGCCGTGATCGTGTAGAGCGGCTGGTCGGACGCGTAGGGGTCCGGGTGATGCATGCCAGGCTTGTAGCCGGCGGGCGGAGTGGTGATGCCACCGTCCCAGGCGGGGATGGTGCCATCGGCATTACCGGCGCGGATACCGCCGAGTGGCGTGAGGTCCTGGCCCAGGCGGGCGGCCTGGTCGGCGCTGACGGCGCCGAACACGACGGAAGCGCTCAGCAGGAAGCAGGCAGAAAGAAACGAGAGGGAAATTTTCATGGGAGGAGTCCGCTAAGGTTAGAAGGAGTACTTGATGGTGGCTGACACGTAATCGCGGTCCGCAAGCAGGTTGTAAACCCCCGCGCCAAAGAAGGTCGCGTAGCGGAGCTCGAACGACCACTTGTTTTGCAGGGTGAATTCCGCTGCCAGCGTGAGGCTCTTGCGGCCGGCGATGAAGTTGCCGAGCGGAAGCGGTGTAACCCCCTTTACGTCGTGGGTAAAGGCGAGGCTGGGGGAGATGTTGATGCCGGCGAAAACGTTGTCGAATTCCATCTTACCGGCGAGCTGGTAGCCCCAGGAAAACTTGTCGGGGAAGGCACTGGCCGGAGAGGCGGGGATCGTGGGGCTGCCGGTGTTGACCATCTCGGAAGTGCTGCCGGCGGTGAAGGTGCCCGGGCCGTCGTAGCGCAGCGTGTTCTTGTCGGGCAGGTTGACCCAGACGCCGCCGATTTCGCCGAGCAGGGTGGTCTGGCTGGCGCCGAGCATCGGACCAAAAACTTTGGTGAGGGTGGTCTGAGCCGTCGTAACCGTGTGACGGCGGAAACCGCTGACCTCGGTGTTGTACTGGCCAAGGTAGTTGCCGATCTGGTTGTTGGCGCCGAAGGTCGGGCTCAGCGAGGAGAGCGTGGCGAATAGCAGCTCGACGTCATCCACCTGTAGCGGGACGTTTTTCTTGTAGGAGACCTCACCCTGCCAGGAAATGCCGGTGCGACCGATGCTGGTGTTGAAGCTGGCGCCGAACATGTCGATGCCTTCCGGATACTCGAGGAAGTAGCGTCCGTTGGCGGCGGCGGCGAGCAGGCCGAGCTTGCCCGCGCCGGCGGCGATGGCCTGGCAGGACGGGTAGAACCCCGCGTAGGGCGCCAGCGTGGGCGGCAGCGAGGCGGCCGGCACATTGGTGAGGGCGGCGCCGAGGAGCTGACCCAGCAAGGTCGGGACCGAGGCGGCGGGAATGCCGGCGGCGATCATCGCGGGCACCAGTTGCGGCTGGGCGAGATTGGTGGCCGTGGTCTGGACGTACACCGGGTCGATGCCGCTGGTGGGTGTGCGGGCGCTGATCACGGGCGAGCGGCTGTTGTAGCGCGCGTAGTAGAAACCGAAGTCGGTGTCGCCGAGGCCCGGGGCCAATACGTGGGTCGCGATGCCCCACTGGTTGTAGTTGCTGCCGACGCGATCCTTGGCGCGGGGGATGGCGCCGAGCGTGCCCGAGTCGGTCAGGGTGCCGAAGCCGAGAAATACGTTGTTGCCGCCGGGCGAGGCCAGATCGTTGGTCGAGAAATAGGTGCCGTCGGGTTCCAGCCGGTTATTGCGGAACTCCAGCAGCCAGAACGGCTCGATCGTGATGCCCTTGGCCACGCCCACGGAGGCCTTGACCATGTCGACCGGCAGCAGCGCCTCCTTCAATTCGGCGCCGGGCACGCGCAGCTTGGACAAATCGACGGGGTTGACGATATTGATGCCGTTGGGGATGAACGTGCTTTCGCCGAGGCTGAGCACCTGGCGTCCGAAACGCAGATCGACGGGCATCTCGGCCGCCTCGAATTTGAAGTGTCCGTAGACATCGAGAAACTCCCCGCCCCGCACGACGCGATCCTTCGCCTGGGGCGAGAGCGGCGTGCGACCTTTGTAGTCATTGTCCAGGGCATAGTCGTAGAAATAGTAGCCGCGGACGAGCGCGCCAAAGTTGCCATAATTCAACTCGAGGTCATGGCTGGCCTTGATCAATTCCGAGTCCCAGCCTTTGGGGGAATTCAGATTGCCGTCGTCGGAGTTGACCGAATTCTGCTGGCCGGGCACGCCGTTGAACAAGCTGGTCGTGCCGTAGTAGGCGGGGCTGGGGTTGTCGAGCCGGTACAAGCCACCGACCGAGATCGTAGTGTCGAAGCTGCCTTTCAGCTCACCCGAGGTGAACTGGAAGGCGCGCAATGGCAGGATGGTGAACGAGGCAAGTGCACACACGATACCGAGAACACCGATCTGGCGCATAAGCACACGAAGACTGGGATTTTTCATAGGAGGGTTGGAAAGGGCGAAAACCTCCGGCAGGAGGGTTTGCGGTCGGGTGGTAGTTGAGGCTGCGCGGGCAACACAGGGGTAGCGGGACAGGAAATGGCAGTAACGGTCGGCAGCAAGAACGAATTCCGACCGGGCGGGGTGGATTGTAGCAGGTGACTGGCATCTGCGTTTCGCTCTTTGACCCGGCCGGAATTTCGGTAATTTCCTGATTCCCTCCATGCAGGCCGCGACCCACATCCACATCAAAGGCGCCCGCGAGCACAACTTGAAGAACCTCGAGGTGCGCCTGCCCCGGGGCAAGCTCGTGGTCATCACCGGCCCCAGCGGGTCCGGAAAATCGTCGCTCGCCTTCGATACGCTCTATGCCGAGGGCTACCGCAAATACATGGAGAGCCTCTCGATGCAGGCGCGCCAGGTGCTCGACCAGTTGAAGCGGCCCGATGTCGATTTCATCCACGGGCTCTCGCCCGTGCTCGCCATCGAGCAGCGCACGGGCGGCAGTTCGCCGCGCAGCACCATCGCCACCGTCACCGAGATCGCCGACTACGCGCAACTCTTGTGGGCGCTGGCGGGCGAGCAGTGCTGCCCGAAGGACGGCGGCCGCGTCGTCCAGCGCTCCCTCGACGACAATGTCCGGCACGTGCTCGCCGCCTGCGCCGGCGAACGCATCATACTGCTGGCGCCGGCCCTGCGCGCGAAACCCAGCGTGCTGCGCGACGAACTGCCGCGCCTGCGCCAGCGCGGCTTTCAACGCGTGCGGCTCGACGGCGAGATCAAAAACCTCGACGAGCCCAACCTCCTGCCCCTCGGGCAGGGCACGCGTGAGATCGTGGTCGACCTGGTGGTCGACCGCCTGATGGCCACGGCCG
The DNA here is from genome assembly GCA_035506315.1 of Opitutaceae bacterium. GTDB lineage: Bacteria > Verrucomicrobiota > Verrucomicrobiia > Opitutales > Opitutaceae > MWDT01. The sequence continues at coordinate 634 of DATJPQ010000146.1, read as the reverse complement.
ACCAGCGCGCCCGGCTGGCCGACTCGCTGGAGCTGGCCTTTCGCGAAGGCGGCGACCGTGCGTACGTGCTCGCCCAGTCCACCCCCGAGGCACCCTGGCGCGAGGTGCCGCTCAGCCAGCATCTGGCCTGCGAGGTATGCGGCGACATCTTCGAGAAACTCACCCCGCGGCATTTCTCCTTCAACCACAGCGAAGGCGCCTGCCCGACCTGCGGCGGTCTCGGCCGCCAGATGCGCCTCGTGCCCGAGCTGATCGTGCCCGATCCGGCCAAGACCGTGCGCGAGGGCGCGATCAAACCTTGGCGCATCGGCGGGAAAAATCTCATCATCAAGCACAACGCCCTGCTCAAGCAGCTCGCCGAACAGCTGCCCTTCGACGCCGACATCCCGTGGCGCGATCTGCCCGAGGCGACGCGCCGGATCCTCCTGCATGGGGCGGGGGAGCGGATGTTCGCCTTCAAACTCCGACGGATGCGCGAGCCGCGCGCCCTGCCATTTGCCGGCGTGATCGCGGACCTGGAGAAAAGCTACCATGAAACCGAGAGCGACGGCTTCCGGGCGCGCCTCTCCACCTACATGGTGAGCGGCCCCTGTCCGGAGTGTCATGGCACCCGGCTCAGCGCGAGGAGCAGCGC
>DATJPQ010000145.1:0-21746 GCA_035506315.1 Opitutaceae bacterium | reverse complement strand
CGGGGCCGGTCGTCGGATCGATGAAAACGACTCCGCCGCCCTTGCGGGCGATCCGGACGTCGTTGTCGTTTAGATGCACAATGCCTTTGAGCATTTTGCAGTCGGTCTTGGCAGCACCGGCCGGGCAGTTGTCTTTTTTCTGGCTGTCTTCGGCCCGGAGGTAAACGAGACTCGCCGCCAGCACGAGCGTGGCCAGCAGTGTACGGGATGGGAACTTTTGCACGGGTATCTCCTGGTTGAGTTTTGTGGTGAACGGAAACGCGTGCGCAGTTCTGGCCGGGGAGGGCGCCCGCCGCGCCCGCATTTCGAGCACCGGCCAGGCAGATCGATGAACGGTCGAAAACGACGGTAAGCGCCCCAGGGTTGCACAGTGGCGGCCAGCCTTACACGGTGGACCGCTTATGGCGTTGCTCAGTCTGCTCGATGTCAGTCTCAGCTTTGGCGGTCCCGCGATCCTGGAGGCGCTCAACCTTCAGGTGAATGCCGGCGAACGCGTCTGCCTGCTCGGGCGCAACGGTTCCGGCAAATCCACGCTGATGCGCGTCATCACCGGCGAGTTGAAGCCCGACCGGGGCGAAGTGTTCCGCCAGCCCGGGTCGCTTTTCACGCAGCTCACGCAGGAAGTGCCCACCGACGTGCACGGCCTGGTGCACGATCTCGTCGCCAGTGGTCTGCGTCCGGCGGGCGAACACGATGAGGCGTGGCAGCGCGAACTCCGGGTGGAGCAGCTGCTCGAGCGGATGCAGCTCGACCCGCACGCCGACTACTCCGCGCTCTCCGGCGGCCTCAAACGTCGCGCCCTCCTGGCCCGCGCCCTGGCCGGCGAACCCGATCTGCTGCTGCTCGACGAGCCGACCAATCACCTCGATCTCGATTCGATCCTCTGGCTGGAGAACTTCCTGCTCGGCGAAAAGCCTTCGCTGCTCTTTGTCACGCACGACCGCGTGTTCCTGCGGAAAGTCTCGACGCGCATCGTCGAACTGGATCGCGGTCGTCTCGCCAGCTGGTCGTGCGACTATGACACCTACCTCGTCCGCAAGCAGGAGGTGCTCGAGGCGGAGGAACGCCAGCAGGCGGTGTTCGACAAGAAACTGGCGCAGGAGGAGGAATGGATCCGTCGCGGCGTCCGCGCCCAGCGGTCGCGCGCCCAGGGCCGCATCCATGCGCTGCAGGCCATGCGTGCCGAACGGCTGGCCCGCCGCGAGCGCACGGGCAACGCCACGATCCGCCTCGCCGAGGCGGCTCGTTCCGGCGTGAAGGTGATCGACGTGGAGAACATGACCTTCGCCTATCCCAACGGCCGGGTGCTGGTGCGCGATCTGACGACCACCATCATCCGCGGCGACAAGATCGGCCTCATCGGCCCCAACGGCGCGGGCAAATCCACCCTGATCAAGCTCCTCCTCGGCCAGCTCGCGCCCACCTCCGGCACCATCGCGCACGGCACCAACCTCGAGGTCGTGTATTACGACCAGCTCCGCGCGCAGATCGCCGACGACAAATCGGTCGCCGACAACATCGCCAACGGCAATACGACCGTCACCATCGAGGGCCGGACGCGGAATGTAATCAGCTACCTGCAGGATTTTCTCTTTACTCCCGACCGCGCCCGCACACCGGCCCGCGTGCTTTCGGGCGGCGAGCGCAACCGTCTGCTGCTCGCCCGGCTCTTCACCAAGCCGGCCAACGTGCTCGTGCTCGACGAGCCCACCAACGACCTCGATGCCGAGACGCTTGAATTGCTCGAGGACCTGCTGGTGGAATTCCAGGGCACGCTGCTGCTCGTGAGCCACGACCGCGAATTTCTGGACAACGTCGTCACGGGCACGCTCGTCTTCGAGGGCGACGGGCGCATCGGCGATTACGTGGGCGGCTATGCCGACTGGCTGCGCCAGCGACCGGCACCCGCGAATGCCACGCCAGCGAAAGAAAAACCGGCGCCTAAAGCCGCGGCGAAGCCGGCCAAACTCCGCAAACTTTCCCACAAGGAGCAGCGCGAACTCGACGGATTGCCGGACCGGATCGAGGCATTGGAAACCGAGCAGGCCGCGCTGACCGCCAAGCTGGCCGATCCGGCGTTCTACAAGCGAGAACCCGGCGCCTTCTCGACGGTGAAAGGACGGCTGGACACACTGGAGCTTGACCTTGCCGCCGCCCTGACCCGCTGGGAGGAACTGGAAACGATCCGGATGGCCGCAGGTTGAGGCCAGGCCGCTTGTAACGTATTAAGGCACAGCGCATAGCGGTATTATCTTTGTTGTCAGACGCATTTCCAAAAGCATTCTGGATAAAGAAGTCATGCCGATGGGCCGATATTAATCGAAACGCCTTAGCCACCATGCTGTACCGACAAGGAATATAGTCGTGTACGCAGACTGCCATTTTCCTCTCTTGAATTATGCACCCCATCATCCATCAGGAAACTCTTACGGCAACGAAATGCGGTCTGGCGGTGTTGCTGCTGGCTCTCGCGATTCCGGTGCGGGCAGCGGCGTACAAGATCGCGTTGATCACCGATGCCAACAACAACCTGTTCTGGGAAACCGTTTATTCGGGCGCCGCCAAGGCGCGGGACGATCTCAAGGCGGAAGGGATCGACATCGCGCTCACCTGGGACGGCCCCGACAGCGACACCCAGCGCGAAGTCCAGATCCAGCTCGTGGAACAGAAGGTGAAGGAAAAAGTGGATGGCATCGTGCTGTCGCCATTGCACGGACGGCTGCTGTCCGCGCCCGTTGCCGCCGCAACCAAGGCGGGCATTCCGACCGTGGTGATCAATGCGGGACTAAACCCCGCTGGGCAGATCAGCTTTGTCGCCACGGACAATTATAAAGGCGGTGCGCTGGGCGCCCGCCGGATGGGGACGGTCCTCAAGGGCAAAGGCAAAGTGATCCTCTTCCGCTGGCTGGCCGGGAATGCCGCCACCACGGCCCGTGAGACGGGATTCCTGGACACGCTGAAAAGCCAGTTCCCCGAAATCCAGGTCATCAGCGCCGATCAATACGCCCAGGGCTCGTACGACTTGGGCAAGAAAACCGCCGTGGAATTGCTCCAGCGCCTTGGCCGGGAGGCCGACGGTATTTTCACGGTGAGCGAAATCACGACGGTGGCCATGCTGGATGCCTTGCGCGCAACCGACCAGAGCGGTGGCAAGGCCGTGTTCATCGGATACGATTCCAATCCGCAATTGATCGCGGCCTTGAAGGCCGGAGACATCAAGGGGCTGGTCATTCAGAACCCGATGCAGATGGGCTATCAAAGCGTCAGGACGCTGGTCAGCCATCTCCAGGGCAAGATCGTCGAAAAGGAAATTGATACCGGATGTACGATGGTCACGACGGACAACATGGCCAAGCCGGCGGTCGACGAGTTGCTCAATCCGCGGCTCGTCAAATACGCGAAATAACGTCGGGCGGCCGCACCGGCGGTGCGGCTGCTGCGGTTGGAAAGGGGTTTTATGCGAGGGGGTGCTGGACTAATCGGCGGGAGTCAATCAACTATGAGGCCCGTCGCACTCTCCGGCTCGTATCTCCGACTGTGACGTTTCTTTCTCCTCCAGCCCGCCCCTCGCATGAAGTTCCTGTTCCGTCGCCGCTCCATCACCGATCTCCAGGCCGAAGCGCACACTGACCAGCGTCTCCACCGCGCCCTGGGCCCCGTCAACCTCGCCGCCCTTGGCGTCGGCGCCATCATCGGCACGGGCATCTTCGTGCTGACCGGCACCATCGCGGCGCAGCACGCCGGCCCGGCCGTCGTGCTGTCGTTTGTGTTCGCCGGCATCGCCTCGGTCTTCGCCGCGCTGTGCTACAGCGAATTCGCGGCGCTGGTGCCGGTGGCCGGCAGCGCCTACACCTACGCCTATGCGACGCTGGGCGAAATTTTCGCGTGGATCATCGGCTGGGATCTCATCCTGGAGTACGCCGTCGGTGCGATCGCGGTCGCGGTCGGCTGGTCCGGTTACGTGGTTTCGTTTCTCAACAGCATTGGCGTGCACATCCCGGCGCAGCTCTCGGCGGCCAGCGGCACGGTGGTGACGCTGGCCGACGGCACCACGGTGACGGCGCTGTTCAACCTGCCGGCGGTTGTGATCGTGTTTCTCATCACGGCACTGCTGGTGATCGGGATCAAGGAATCGGCGACGTTCAACAACGCGATCGTGTTCGTAAAGGTGGCGGTGGTGCTGCTGTTCATCGGCGGCGCGATCTTTGCGATCAAGGTGGCCAACTGGCATCCGTTCATCCCCGCCAACGCGGGGCAGTTCGGCCATTTCGGATGGAGCGGCGTGCTGCGGGGCGCGAGCATGGCGTTTTTCGCGTACATCGGTTTCGACGCGGTGAGCACGGCGGCGCAGGAGGCGAAGAATCCGCAGCGCGACATGCCGATCGGCATCATCTCGTCGTTGGTCATCTGCACGGTGCTCTACATCCTGGTGTCGGCCATCGCGACCGGGGTGATGCCCTATACCCAGCTCGATGTGCCGGACCCCATCGCCCTGGCGGCCGACCGCGCCGGCCTCGGTCTGCGGGTGGGCGGACTGAGCCTGATGGCGGCATTGATCAAGCTCGGGGCGATCGCGGGGCTCTCATCGGTGATCATGGTGATGCTGCTGGGGCAGTCGCGGGTATTTTATAGCATGTCGCGCGACGGCCTGCTGCCACCGTTCGTGAGCCAGGTGCATCCTCGGTTCAAGACCCCGTGGCTCACCTCGATCATCACGGGAGTGGCGGTGGCATTCTTCGCGGCGATCCTGCCGGTGAACGATGCGGCGAATCTCTGCTCGATTGGCACGCTGCTGGCGTTCGCGATCGTCTGTACCGGCGTGCTGGTGCTGCGGGTGCGCGAGCCGCACCATGTGCGGGCTTTCAAGACCCCGGCGGTCTGGCTGATTGCGCCGGCCGGGGCGCTGTCAGCGGTCGGGTTGATGTCAACGCTGCCACTGACAACGTGGCTGCGGCTGATTATCTGGTTCCTGATCGGCATCGTCGTATATGGACTCTATGGTCACCGGCATTCCCGGCTGCACCACGGGTTGACGGCCAAGGTGGAGGAACCGCAGAACGAGACCCTGCCCGGGTAAAGGGGCTTTGGGTAGTTGGGACGAGAAAGCGCTGGGGCACCGGCGCGTAAACGCGGCGGCTACGATCGGAAAGTAGCCGCGCTGATTACGGCGCGGGAGACGCTTGGCAAAACACCTGCAACGCCAGTTCAATTCTAGCCGTTCCAGCTCACTCTCACCACCAGCCCGCTCCAGAGTTTGTAACGTATTACGTGACAAACATGGATTTCTCTGAATTATAGATAACAACAACAAGCAATAGTTTGTCACATAATAAGTGACAAACTCATGAGCCGGGGAGGGCTACGCCACGGCTATCAATCGCGGAACGGCGGGGGCCGGCCTCCTTCGCCAAGGCTGCGGTGGCCAGGACGACATCGCTTTAGGCGCTACCGGCATCGGACGGCCCGTCGTCGGCGATCTTGGCGCCGTTTTCGATCAGGAGTTGTTTCAGGATCGAACGGTGGCAATGGGCCTCGTCCTGGCAGTAGCAGCCCGCGGAAAAATCGGTCGTGTGGGAAAGCGCGGCCAGTAGTTCCAGATCGTGTTTGGCCCCGGGTGCAGCCATCTCGGTTTTGTACTTTCGCACAAACGCCGCCCATTGCGCGGGCGTGGCGGCGGCGTGGCCGAGTTTCATCGTGGCTTCGCTGGGGGCGAGATTGGGGAACCAGACATCGTACCAATTTTGCGTCGCGAACTGTGCCTTGGGCACACCTCGCGGTGGGCGGCGTACCGTTCCGATCCGGGTTCCTTCCCCCGCCAGGCGCGGGGTGCCGAGACGGACAATGCGAATGCTCATGGTTGGGGGGTGCAAGTGTTGTGCTGACGGTGGTGAACGACCCGATGCCCGGATGGACCCTCAGGGGCGATAGGTTTTGGCAAAGCCATTCCGCAGGTTTGTCACGGTGAAGGTGCCGTCGCGTTGGGCGGAAACCTTGATCGCCTTCGCCGCACAGGCCTCCTCCGGGTTGGCGATGAAATCTGCAGGTGCGTTCTTCGCTCCGGCGGCGGGGGACGCGTGCAGCTGCCAGAGGTCCTGCATACCCGGCGAACTTTTGAGGATATCGAACACCTCGGGATCGCCGCCCTTGTGCGGACCGTTGTTCATGATGGCGACCCTGGGGTGCAGGGCATGCACGAGCAGCCGGGAGTTGGAGTATTTGTACCCGTGATGACTGACCATGAACAGATCCACCGGGCCAACCCGGTTGACGGGCACCATGAGCTTATACTCGACCCGCTGGAGCAGGTCGGCGAGATCGAGCAGGCGGAATTTGCCAAACTCGAAAAGCAGTCCGACGGATCCGGCGTTGTCGTAGACGTCGATCGGTTCCGGTTTCGCCCCGGACGCAAATTCGTTGGGCTGGCCCGCCCCCGGGAGCGCCTTCGCCAGTGCCTCGCCGCCCGCGGTGACCACCGTGATCTGCACGCCTGGCAGTGGAATCGTATCGCCGGGTTTGACGATCAGCCGTTGCCGGGTGCCGATGGCTTTCCGGTAGGGTTCGTAGAAGTTACGCTGGTCCTGGGCGTTGTCCGTGGGCAGAGGCTCGCCGTGATCGACGAAAATCCGGCCGGGAATCCGGGCGTCGAGCCGTGGAATGTTGCCGACGTGATCGGCATCGTAATGGCTGGCGACGATGTAATCGAAATGATCGATGCCGAGTGATCCGGCCATCGCGACAATCCGGTTGGTGTCGCGATCGTCCTTGGTGGGATAGCCGGCGTCGATCAGCATCGTCCCACCGCCGGGCGAAACGACCATCACCGCCTTGCCGCCCTCGGTATCGATCGCGTACAGATCCAGCGTGTCGGCGGCGCGCAGGACGGAAAGTGGGAGCAGCATGGCGAAAAGCAGGACAGGAAGTTTTAGCATGGAGTTGAACGCGGAGGGAATTTCCACGGAAGAATGGAGGCTGCAACCCGGAACCCGGATATTTCACCACGAAAGACACGAAGAAGCCCGCCTCCGGCGGGCAAGCGCGAAGGCGGATGGGGAATTTTTAACCACTAATAACCACTAAGGGACACTAATCCGTGCGCCGTGGAATCTAGAGTGAAACTCGATTGATTCAGTTGGCTTATTTTGTGCCTGCGTGTCTTGGTGGTGAACCGGTCCGGAGTTCGAACGGGTCCGTTTTTTGCGCCTTGGCGTCTTTGCGTGAGAACCGGTTTTTCACCGCAGATGTCGCAGATGAACGCAGATTGATTTTACAGTAGGCAGCGAAGGGACCGAAGGGCTGAGGGCTGACGCCCTAATGAGACTTGAGAAGCGACAGCGGTTGCTGAGTCCGAACCTTTGGTCTGTTGGAGTTCCGGGATTTGGCGTTTATCCCCTTGTACTTGAAAACTTGAAACTTGAAACTTACGCGCGACAGCGCGGCTTGAGTACGCCCACTGAGTGGCTTGCAGACGGGATCGGTGTTCCTATACTTTGCAGCGCCGCATGCATATCCTCGTGGTTGAAGATGAACGCCAGCTCGCCCGGCACATCACCAGCGCGTTAACCCGTCATGGCCACGAAGCCACGCCACATTACGACGGAGCCGAAGGCTTGCAGGTCGCACTCAGCCGGCCGCCCGACCTGATCGTGCTCGATTTGAACCTGCCCGGCCTCGACGGGCTTTCCGTGCTCGCACGTCTGCGCGAGGCCAACAGTCCGGCCCGGGTGCTGATCCTGACGGCACGCGGCGAAGTGGAGCATCGCGTCAAGGGCTTGAAAGCCGGCGCGGACGATTACCTGGCGAAGCCGTTTTCCATGGACGAATTGGTGGCGCGCGTTGAGGCATTGGGGCGGCGCGCGGCCACGCCCACGGCCGCCGACCTGCTCGAGGTCGCCGACCTGGTTATGGACGTGCATCATCGCCGCGTCACCCGGGCGGGACGTCCAGTGGCGCTTTCACCGCGCGAATTTGACGTGCTGCAGGTGCTCTTGCAGGAGCCCGGCCGCGTTTTTTCCCGCACGGAACTGTGCGAGCGCGTCTGGCAGCGTGACCACGAATATGACACCCGCACGGTGGAGATATTCATCACCCGCTTGCGCAAGAAAGTGGATTCGGGCTTTTCCCCGCCGCTCATCCAGACGATGCGCGCCATCGGATATACGATTCGTCCACCGGCGTGAGGGCAGACTGGGAATGGCGGAAGGTAGGGGTATTGGTTAATGGTCATTTGTTATTGTTTATTGGGGATGCGGACGACGGATACCGCGCGCCAAGGCGCGCGGCTACCTAAACGGAAGACGGCGGACAGGCGCGAGGAACCCGGTACATTTGCTATGCCGGGGTTCTTGAGTAGTTTGCGCTTACACCAGCCGCCCGGTGATTTCATCGGGCGCGACCACGACGCAACTCCACGCCACATGTACACCCGACACCTGCTGTTGTTCGTCGCCATCCCGACCCTGCTCGCCAGCCCGGCGTTCGCCCAGGCGACGATCGAAGGCCGCGTGGCCCTGCCGAAAACACACGCCGCGCCGGTGATGAACATGCGCTATGAGATCACCACGAAAAGCGGCGTGACCTCGACGAATCCGCCGCTCGCCGTCGTGTATCTCGAGGGTTCGTTCCCGAAACCAGCCACGCTGCCGACCGCCCAGGTCGCCCAGAAGGACCTCATGTTCGTGCCGCCACTGCTGCCGGTGCAGGTCGGCACCCGGGTGGAGTTCCCGAATCTCGACGATACGTACCACAATATTTTTTCCTTCTCGGCGGCCAAGCGTTTCGACCTTGGGCGCTACCGGGCGGACGAAAAACCGGTCCCGGCGCAGGTCTTCGACACGGCCGGACTCGTGATCCTGCGATGCGACATCCATGAGCACATGCGCGGACTCATCCTGGTGCTCGACACGCCGCATTTCGTCGTCAGCGATCCGGAGGGCCATTACCGGCTGGGTGGGCTGCCGCCAGGGCGTTACACCCTGAAGGCCTGGATCGACAGCAAGACCACGCTCGAGCGTACGGTGGAATTGCAGAACGGCGTGACGCTCAATGTGGACTTCCCGTGACGGCTCCGGTCCAGGTGCAGCCGGCCGAATTCGCCCGCTTCCGTACGCGCCTGCTGGTGGCGATGATGCTGGTGGTCGTGGTGGTCGCTGCGACCGGCCTGTGGTTTGCGCAAAGCAACGTGGCGGCCAATGTGCAGCTCGACTGGCAACGGGAGTTCCGGGCCGAACTCGCGGCGCTGCATGCGGCCCAGGAGGTGCGGCACGCCGCGCTGGCGGAACGCTGCCGGGTGCTGGCGCGCAAACCGCGCATTCACGCGGCGCTGGAGGACAACGCCCCCGATCTGTTGTATCCCAACGCCCGGGACGAACTGGCCGACGTGCTCGGCGGGAACAACTCGCGCCCCGAGACCGCGGCGTACGCCCTGCACGCGAAATTCTACCGGTTTCTCGACGGCCGGGGTGCGGTGATCTCGCCGCCGTCGGATCAAGACGCGGGCCGGCTGAAGCATGAAGTGGAATCCTCGCTGGCCCTGCCGGCAGTGCCGACAGGACCGCAGATCGGGTATATCGAGAACCGTGCGGACGAGAATAGTCCCATCGACGAAGTGATTGCGATGCCCATCGTTTCCACGGAAACGGGCGAAGCGATCGCGGCCATCGTCCTCGGCTTCAAACCGATCGAGCTGGAGACCCGGCGCGCCGGCCTGGGCATCCAGAGCGGCATCTGGCTGAATGGCCGGCTGCATCTGCCGACGCTCGCGGTGTCCGCGCAAACTGCGCTGGCGAGCGAGGTGGCGCGGGCCCTGACAACACTCGATCCGGCGGAGGGCAGCTTTCCGCTGGAGGTGGCCGGAGCCCCGCTGCTGTTGTTCTACAAGCGGCTCAACCCGGATTCGAGTTATCCACCGGCCTACGAAATCTGCCTGTTTCCGCTCGCGGACTCGCTCGCGCGGCAGCGGCGGCTGCTCTGGCAGTTTGCCGGGGTGGGGGCGTTGCTGGTGCTCGGGGCGTTCGCGGCGAGCCATCTGCTCTCCGCCCGGCTCTCGAAACCGGTGGAGCAGCTGGCGGTGGACTCGGAGGAAAACCGGGCCCGACGGGCCCGCGCCGAGACCGCGCTCGAACTCACCAGCGAGGAGTTGCAGCGCTCCGCCCGCTTTTCCGCCGACGCATCGCACCAGCTCAAGACGCCGGTGACGGTTTTGCGCGCCGGCCTCGAGGAACTGCTCGCCGGGGAAAAGCTTTCGCTCGCAGCGCGCGAGGAGATCGGAACCCTGGTCCATCAGACGTTCCGCCTCACGAATGTCATCGAGGATCTGCTGCTGCTCTCGCGGATGGACGCCGGCCGGCTGCAGATCGAGTTCGGCGCCGTGGACCTGACGCCGCTCATCGAAGCCTGGCTGGACGATCTCGGCGCGCTCCCCGACGGACTGGCGCTCGAGGTGGAGACGGACTTTCCCCCCGCGCTCTGGATCGCCGGGGAAAAACGCTACACGACGCTCATTCTGCAAAACCTGCTGGAGAACGCACGCAAGTACAACCGCCCCGGCGGGCGCATCCGCATCATGGCGCGCGAGGAGGGCGGGTGGGTGATCCTCACCATCGGCAACACCGGCCGGCCCATCCCGCCCGCCGCGCAGGAACATATCTTCGAACGGTTTCATCGCGGCGCCGTCGGCGAAAACGTTCCCGGCCACGGCCTCGGTTTGAATCTGGCCCGGGAACTCGCCCGCCTCCACCGGGGTGAGCTGCGGCTGGCCCGCTCGGATGATATGTGGACCGAATTTGAAGTACGATTCCTTCCCGCCCAACCCGCCCCGACGACGGCGGGTGTCTCCGCATGAAGACCACCGGCGCCATCATCCTGAGTCTGGCGGTGCTGGCCCCCGCCGGGCGCGGCGCGGATGACCTGCTCGATCGCGTGGACGAGGCGCTGTCGGGATCCTATCTGCAAGACGCGATCCGCGTCCGGCTCAGCGGCGCGCTCGATCTCGAAGGTTATCGCTTTTCGCTGCCTGCCCCCGGTTTGATCCTGACCGAGCAACGCGATCTCTTCAACCCGCGGCTCTCGCTTTTCCTCGACGCGCAGATGGGTTCGCACGTCTACGCCTTCGTGGTGGCGCGCGGCGACCGCGGTTTCGATCCGGGCGACGACGCCACCCAGGTGCGCCTCGACGAATATGCGCTCCGCCTCACACCGGGAAAAAACGGGCGCGTTGGCCTGCAACTCGGGAAATTCGCCACGGTGGTCGGCAATTGGACGCAGCGGCACAGCTCGTGGGACAATCCCTTCGTCACCGCCCCGCTGCCCTATGAAAATCTCACCGGGATCTGGGACGCGGCAGCGGTGCGCTCGGGCCGGATGCTCCTGAACTGGGCCGGGGTCCAACCGCCACCCAGCCAGGGCGGCGCCCTCCTGGACAAATACAAGAGTGTCCCCATCATCTGGGGGCCGAGCTATACGAGCGGCGCCGCGCTCTTCGGCCGGAGCGAGCATTTCGACTACGCGGTGGAGATAAAGAATGCAGCGCTCTCCTCCCGGCCCGAGGTGTGGGATGCGGCGCAGACCCAATGGCAGCATCCGAGCTTCAGCGGCCGTCTCGGTTACCGCCCCAACTTCAATTGGAACCTCGGCTTCTCCGCCAGCACCGGCTCCTACCTCCAGCCACTGGCCGCACCCACCCTCGCGGCCGGTTCCAGCCTCGACGACTATCGTGAGACCGTGCTGGGCCAGGACATCGGCTTTGCCTGGCACGAGTTTCAATTCTGGTCCGAGGTGTACCGGGCGCGCTTCGAGATCCCTCGCGTGGGCTTCGCCGACACCACCGCCTATTACCTCGAGGCAAAACTGAAGTTTACGCCCCAGTTCTTCGGCGCGGTGCGTTGGAACCAGCAGCTTTTCGGCACGGTGCGCGACAGCTACGGCTCGTCCGTGCCCTGGAGCCGCGATGTCTGGCGTATCGACCTCGGGCTCGGCTACCGCTTTACGGCGCATACGCAGTTCAAGGTGCAGTACAGCTGGCAGCATGAGGACGCCGATCTGCGCGCCTCCCGGGGCATGGCGGCGGTCCAGTTTACGGCGCGGTTCTGAACCCATGCGGCCACACCCGTGACGGGATCGTAACGAACCCGTTACGGTAAACTACTTTCGCCAGCACGTTGCGTGGGTACCCATTGTGATTAGCATCGAAAACAATGGCACTTCGCTTCCAGTCCACCCGGCCTTCCGCCGTCCTGCTCATGGCAGCCTTGGGGCTCAGTCAGCCCCGTTCGCCCGCGCGGGCCGAGGACTCGATCGCCTACAAATACGAGACATATCGCGAGGCGGACGGGCGCATCAAGGTCGAGACCCAGAGCGGCTCGGCCGAGCATGCTTTCGGCGCCGACACCCAACTGAAGCTGACCGGCACGATCGACGCCATCGCCGGCGCGACGCCGACCGGCGAGCCCGCGCCGCCGGGCAGCGATCAGGTGGCGATGACCCAGATGCATGACCGCCGCAAGGCTTGGAGCGGAGATCTCCTGCATCAATTCCCGCGCATCCAGGTGGATGTCGGTCTGGCCAACAGCCGCGAGAGCGATTATGTCTCCACCGGCGGATCGGTGAACACGCTGACCGACTTCAACCAGAAGAACACCACGCTGCTCCTCGGCCTCGCCGGCACGGATGACGGCGTGAAGGTGTTTTACGAGGGGATTTACGTGAAGAAGCGCACGGACGAAGCCGTCGTCGGCGTCAAGCAACTGCTCAGCCCGCTGACCTTCGTCACCTTCAACCTCACCTACGGCCGGGCCCGGGGCTATCTCGGAGACCCCTACCGCGTGATCCAGAAGAGCATTCAGATCTTCCCGGGCATCTTTCTGCCCCGTTCGTTTCCGGAAAACCGGCCCGACCGCCGCGAACACAGCGTGGCCTTCGCCAGCATCAATCACGCGGTGCCGCCGCTGCACGGCGCACTCGAGGCGAGTTGCCGGTTTTACCACGACAGTTTCGGCACGACGAGCCACACGCTGGGCGCCACCTGGCTGCAAAAGATCGGCGAACGGTTTGTCCTCAGCCCGTCGTTGCGTTACTACCAGCAGAGTGCGGCGGACTTCTACCGGATCACGCTCGATGGCACGTCCATCGTGCCGGGGCTCCTCCCCAATCCCGCCGGGCCGTTTTACTCGGCCGACTACCGGCTGGCGAAACTGCAGACGTGGGATTATGCCTTGAAGGCGGTCTGGAAGGTCAGCGAGGCGGTGCAATTCGATGCCGCGGTCGAGCACTACGAGATGCAGGGGAGGGACGGCTTCACGTTGGCGAGCGCATTTCCGCACGCCCACATGGTCACGCTTGGCGTCCAGGTGCGCTGGTGAGGAATTTACCATGGTCGACAGCCCGAACATCGGCAAACACCGGCCCGCACTGCCACCCACCGGGGTGCCGGGCGAGCCGCTGCGCCGGCTCGTATTTCAAGCCCTCGGTACCCGGTGCGAGGTGCAATATGCCGCCGCCGACGCGGCGCAGGCCGCGGCCTTCGAACACGACGCAGTCGCCTGGGTGCAGCTGTTCGAGGCGAAGTACTCGCGTTTCCGGCCCAACAGCCTGGTGAGCCGTATCAACATCGCGGCCGGCCTGACCTGGGTCGAGATCGACGCCGAGATGGAACAGATGCTCAACCTGTGCGGTTCGCTGCATTTCATGACCGGCGGCGTGCTCGACGCCACGGCGCTGCCGCTGCTGCGGCTGTGGAACTACAAAGCCGAACATCCGCGCATCCCGGGCGACGACGAGGTGGCCGCCGCCCTCCGCCTGGTGGGCTGGAACAAAGTGCAGCGCGCGCCCGGCAAGGTGTTCCTGCCCGAGCCGGGCATGGCGCTCGACTTTGGCGGTTTTGGCAAGGAATGGGCCGTGGACATCGTGGCACAGATCGCCAGCGACCATGGGCTCACGGCGGCGCTGGTCGATTTCGGCCACGATTTACGCGCGATGGGCATACCGCCGGGCCGCCCGGCCTGGCATGTGGGACTCGAAGATCCTCAGCGCCCCGGCACGCCGCGCGGCAGCATCGCGATCAGCCGCGGCCAGGGCGTGGCCTCGTCGGGCGATTATCTGCGTTGTTTCGTGGTGAACGGCCGGCGCTATGGCCACATCGTCGATCCCCGCACCGGCCGGCCGGTGGCCAACGGCTGCCTGCAGGCCACGGTGATCGCCGGCTCCTGCCTGCAGGCCGGGGTGCTCTCGACGACGGCCTTCGTGCTCGGCGTCTCTGAAGGCTTGAAGCTCATCCAATCGACGGCGGACGCCGAGGGTTTGCTGGTGACACAGGAGACCCGCGCCCAAACCCGGGGATTTTGGCAATATGTCGTGGAATAAATGTCAGTTTCTTGGAGTGCTCTTCGCGCTCGCCGCTCTCGCACCGCTCCGCGCCGAGGTGAAAACCGGCGAGGCGTTTCCTGTGCTCGCCTCCGCCGGCCTGGTGGGGCAGGTGCCGGCGACAGCCGGCAAGATCCTGCTGGTCGACTTCTGGGCGTCGTGGTGTGCGCCGTGCAAGGCGTCGTTTCCGGTGTATGCGCGCCTCCAAGCCGACTATGCCGTCCGCGGGCTGGTCATCGTCGCCGTGAGTGTGGACGAGGATCCCGCGGCCTACGCCGCCTTCGTCAAAAAATTCGCGCCGCCGTTCGTCACCGTACGCGATGCGACGCAGCAGCTCGTCAGCGCGGTCAACGTGCCGACCATGCCCACCAGCTATCTCGTGGGTCCCGATGGCAGGGTGCGTCACGTCCACTCCGGTTTCCACGGCGAAGAAACCGAGCAGGCCCTGCGTACCGAGATCGAGGCACTGCTCGCCGAAAAATCCTCCTAAGATGAAAAAACGCCCGTCCCTTTTCCTGCTCTTTACCCTGGCCGGACTGGCCCTGGGCTTGGGCGGTTGTACAACCGCCCGGGTGCAACCCTGGCAACGCGCCACGCTCGCCGACGCCACGATGAATCCCGATCGCGATCCGCTGGCCACGGCCATGACGGAACACGTGTTCTTTTCCCGGGAATCCGCCTCGGGCGGACGCGGCGTGGGCGGGAGCGGCTGCGGCTGCAACTGAACGAAAGCGTTCCAGCTTTCGTTTCGGTTGGGGGTTTTGAGTTCTGAGTTTTGGGTTTCTGTTTACCACAGATGAACACGGATGAACGCGGATACGGAATCCGAAACAGTGCACGCGGTTGAAAATCCGAACCGATTGACCACGGATTTCACGAATCAACACGGATACAAAGTAGTAGCCCATCCGTGTACATCCGTGCCATCCGTGGTTAAAGATTCACCACCCGACTTTCGCGTTACTTCAGGTTCTTCGCGGTCAAAAAATTCGATTTCAGGGTAGGGCGGTAGACCGGCTTTCGGCGCAGTTCTCGTCGGTCCAGACCCCGCGCGGACAGACCGTAACAACGTCGTTACGGTAAACTACTTTCGCCGGCGCGTGACCTGCATACCTGTTTCCGCAGGCAATAACACACCAACTCCGGCACGCACGAATTTTCACCGCCCGGCATCGGGCCCATTTACCAGCCAGAATGACAAAAACACAGGATTAAAAATCATGAAGACCATCGCCCAACTCAGTCATCGTTTCAGCTGGATCAATCCTGCCACCGCCGCGCTCATCGCGTTGCTGCAACGCTCGCCGGCGGTGCGCCTCATCGTGGCCACGGACGAACTCGTGGCCGTTTCGCCCGTCGGCGCCGTGTTGAAATCCGCCCTCGCCGCCGTCGCGACGCTCGGCGCCTACGACACCCTGGCGGGCGCCACCGTGCTTTCCACGACCGTGCCGACTCCGCTCAGCGCCACGATCGGGGTTCCGATCATGCCGGTGGGGATCACCGTGACCAACACGATCAACATCGGCTCCTGGCGGGTGACCGGATCGCTGCCCCCGGGTCTGATGCTGTCCGCGGTGGAAGGCGGCAATACGTTGACGGGGCCCGGCGTCCTCGATGCCACCACGCCGGGTGTCCCCGACGGGTATGGGGGCATGACCGGAGGCAACACCGCGACCACGCCGGTCTTGAGCGGCACGCCGACAACGGCCGGCAGTTATACCTTCAACCTCACCGCCTACGAATTCGGCGGCACGACCGGATTGGTGTCCGGTACGTTCCCCTATACCGTCATGGTCACGGCCGCCAGCACCGACACGGCGCCGAGTTTCACGACGCAGCCGCAAAGCCAGACGGTGACGGCGGGCGCCAGCGTCACGTTTACCGCCGCCGCCAGCGGCACTCCCGCCCCCACGTACCAGTGGAACTTCAACGGCACGGCCATCGCCGGCGCCACGGGCGCGACGTACTCGATCGCGAGTGCGCAATCGTCCAACGCGGGATCCTACACGGTCACCGCGACAAACTCGGCCGGGTCCGCCACCAGTTCCGCCTCCGTCCTGACGGTCAATTCCGTGGTGGTTGGCAGCGCGCCGGTGTTTACCACCCAACCCATCTCGGTGGCGGGCGTGAGCGGGAGCACCGTGGCGCTGACCGTGGCGGCCAATAATGCCACCTCCTATCAATGGGCCATAAACGGCGCCGCCATCGCCGGGGCAACGCGAGCCACGTACCTGCTCAGCGACGCGGCCGCGGCCAACGCCGGCAACTACACGTGCACGGCCACCAACTCGAGCGGCTCCACCACCAGCAGTGCGGCGGCCCTCTCGATCGTCAATACCACCGACGTCGGCCGTCTGATCAGTCTGTCCACCCGGGCGGTGGTTGGCACCGGCGCCAATGTCCTCATCGCAGGCTTTTCCATCAGCGGCGGGAGCGCCTCGGCGACCAAACCCGTGTTGATTCGCGGGACGGGCCCGACCCTGGCTGGTTTTGGCGTCGCCGGGACTCTCCCCGATCCCATGTTGTCGCTCTATCAAGGCAGCACGGTGGTCGCGTCCAACGACAATTGGGGCGGCGACTCCCAAATCACGGCGCAGGACGCGGCCGCCCAGGCGTTCCCCCTGTCCAATGCCAGCAGCCTGGATTCGGCGCTCTATATCCCCAACCTGACGCAGAACGTTTATTCGGCGCAGATCGCCGGCAACAACAACGGCACGGGTGTGGCCCTGGCCGAAGTCTACGATCTGACGGCATCCGGGTCCTACACCGCCACGACACCGCGACTGATCAGCCTGTCGTCCCGGGTCCAGGTGGGCACGGGCGACAATGTCCTGATCGCGGGCTTCGTCATCGGCGGCTCATCGGCCAGAACCGTGTTGATCCGCGCCTCGGGGCCGGCGCTGAACCAATTCAACGTGCCCGGTACGTTGCCGGATCCGCTGCTGACGCTTTATCGCAGCGACAGCACCGTCATCGTGACCAATAATGCCTGGGGTGGCGATCCCCAGATCGCGAACACGGCGGCTTCTGTCTACGCCTTCGCCTGGACGTCGGCCTCCAGCAACGACTCGGCCTTGCTCATCACACTGCCACCGGGCCTGTACTCCGCGGGCATTTCCGGGGCGAGCGGCGACACGGGCGTGGCGCTTGTGGAGGTGTATGAGGTGCCTTGATTCATGATCGCACGCGCCGCCATTCTCGCTGGGTTGATGGCGGCGCTCGCCGTCTCCGCGACGGCCTTTGCGCCGGTGCCGTTGCCCGATCCGAGGATTCCCGGGTTTCACTTTCCGGAGAGCGAAGCCACGATCGTGAACTGGGTCTTCAATCTGGGCAACGGCCCGGCCGCCGACGCCGCGCCGCAGGCGTTCGAAAACATCGCGGGGCATGGCTGGGGGCTCTGGACCGCCGTCACCCGCGAGACCGGCCAGGTCTATGCCGGACAGCGGCTGCGGGTGTTCGAAACCTGGTTCACACCCGACGAACTGGCCGCCATCGCCGCCGGTCCTGTCACGGTCCACCCGGCCATGCCCCGGCGCCGGGCCCGGCTCCGGCCGCTTGAACAATTCGACCACGAGAGGTCGGTCAGCCGCCGGGCCCGGCCCGTGGGCGGGGCCGGGGATGACCAGGCGATCGGCTTCATCAAATACGACCCGACGGCGGCCGACCACATCCTCAAACAAAATTTGCTCAGCCTGACGGCGCTGAACCAGCTGGTGCAGGGCGGCGCCCGCCAGATCCCCGTTTTCCCGCCGACGGCGCTCGCGCTCAAGACGGTCTTTCAGGTCATGGCGACCAGCAGCCTCGTGGGCGGCCGTTATTACCTGCTCAAAGTCTGGCCCGGTCCTCCGGACACGCTCCAGTCCTGGGGTCCGACGCAGTGGCCCGGCGGGGTCTGGATCGATGTGCAGGGTGGGGGCGCCGGCCAGGGGCAGATCGACGAACTCGCCGCGGCGGACGGCAGCTCCCGCACGGAGGCCACGACGTATCCCGTGTCGAGCCTCATCCATTACCGCCTGACCGGAGACGAAGCGGCGATCTACAATCAGGACCATGCCGGCGCAGGTGTCCAAGCCGGCGACTATGCGGTCCTCGTCGCCATGCACGTGGCGGGCCGGGAGATTGTTCGCTGGACGTGGCAGACCTTTTGGTGGACGCCGGCGCCCGACACGCCGCCGCTCCCGAGCTCGGCGGCCACCGCCAGCCTGCGTCCGGCCCAGTTGCAAGGCGCGCCCCGCCACTACGCGATGGCCTTCGCCTATGCGATGCTCTCGCCCGACCAGCCCAATGTCGGCGGCGCCAACGTCGGGCTGGCCGTATACGCCTACAACCCCTGGCTGGAGGCCCACTTTGCCCCGGCCGACCTGCCGGATTCGGTGCCGGGTCTGGCGCCGACCGGCCAGGCCACCGGCAACAATTACGGGGTACAGAGCAACTGCATGAGCTGTCATGGCCGGGCGAACTACAACCCGGCCCGGCTGACGACCGCCCCCCGGTATTCAGGAGCACGGTACGTCGATCTGCACGACCCGCAGTTTGCCGGCACGCTGCAGCTCGACTTCGTCTGGTCCCTCGCCACCCACGCGCACTAGGAATCCGCCGGGCTTCGCCCGCCGGATTCCTTGATCGAAGAAATCGACCGGCTTGGTGACGGCGATGCCACAGGTTGGCAATTTGCGTTTAACCCGCTCCCGCTAAAGTCACTTACCCCGCCCAGCCTGCCCCGGCCTTTCAATTTCAGAGAAAGCGTCGGCGTGCCGTTCATTAGAGATCATGGAGTTGTCAGCGGCCACTTTGGAGCTATTGCAGAACGAGGCGTATGTCGTGCTCTGCCGGGAAGTCGTCCAGGATACGCTCGCGTCGCTCGAACGCGAGAAGGCGGTGATCGCCAGCACGCGGCCGCCGTTTGGTGTGCTGGCGACCAAGAAGACGCGCGATGAATTTACCCGCTCGATGCGCACGGCGATCGACAACGAAGCGGCGCTTCGCGACCGGCTCGCGCAAATCAAGGGCTTCGAGGAATGGCTGCGCCCCCTCCTGCGCCATGACATTGCCGATTATCTCGCGGCGGTCAGTGCGGACTACCAGCGGTTCGGGCAGGTCCGCACCCGGCTCGACGACTGGGAGCAGACGTTTCAGGCGCTGCCGGAGTTCCTGGTCGCGTTTGCCCGCGAGCTGCGCAACCTGCGCGAGGCCGTTGACCCGGCCCCGGCGGCCGGCCGCCGTCTCGGGCCGGAGCTTGCGGCCGTGGGCGAAATCGCGGGGCGCCTCGAGCGGCAGCAGCGCGCGCTTCCCGGGATCGCGGCCGCCATCGCCGAGCTGGTGCAAGCCGGGGCGATGAGCGAGATCCGTGTGCCCCTGCTGCCGGACCTGCAACGCGTCGAATGGGTGAACCACCTCGCGGCGCTGCCGCTCGACCGGGCCCTCACCGAGGTGGCGTGCGTGGAAAAAGAAATCCGGGACTTTCTCGCCGACGGCCTCCACCGCGTCCACGTCCGCCTTGAAGTCAATCGCGACGTGTGCACGCAGCTGGAGAACAAGGCGCTCGAGCAGTATTGGGGCCAGCTGCGCGCCCACGCCCAGGCCCATTACGTGGAGGAGCGCGATGTCGACGAAGTGCTTGCCATGCTGGCCCAGCGCCAAGCCCGCGCCAACCTCGTACGCCAGCGGGCGGAACTTCTGGCGGATCCATTCAGCGCGGAACGCTGAGGAGGAGCGCGGCGCGACCGACACCGCAACATGCCGGCCGGGCCCGGCCGGCACGCTGCAACTCGACTTCGTCCGGTCCCCCGCCACATCGAACGGAAACCGGCCTGCCGGTGCTTTTGCTGGGCACAAGACCATTCCTAGATTCGACGAGGTGCCGAAGTTCGATGCCAGCATAACGGATCGAGTGATCTCTCCCCCGGGGGCACGCTGATCCGCGGTCGTAACCGCCACGGTAATAGTGTTCGGCATGGGGGGTGCGCGGGACGGCGCGGGGCACGGGGTGTAACTGGAGGGCGAGGGCTCTGAGCCGGCGCGCATTTGTCACCAACATGTAACCGACGTTGGCGACGGAATCGTGTAGCTTGGCGGCATGGCCACTGCGACCGAACCGCCGATCCGGGAAAAGGACCTGCAACGGTGGCGTTTGCTGGCCGCGTTCCAGACGGCGCTGCAGGCCGAGGTCCAGGCGCGCGGTGGGCTGAGGGGTACGTGGGTCGATCCGGAGCGAAAGCTGCGGCTGGAGCAGTATTTGAGTCTGTTTTTGTTCGGGCTGTTCAACCCGGTGGTCGAGACGATGCGCGGGCTGTGTGCGGCGACCCAACTGGGGCGGGTCCAGCGGGAGGTGTGCGGGCGAGCGGTGAGTTTGGGCAGCTTCAGCGAGGCGCAGGCGGTGGTGGACCCGCTGCTGTTGAAAGGCGTGCTGGAGCGGCTGCAGGCCCAGGCCGATCCGGTGCCAGATCGGCCGGGCTTGCGCGGGTGTGAGCGCGTGCTGGACAGTACGCTGTGGCGGGTGTTGCCCCGGATGACCTGGGCGTTCTGGCGGCGGCAGGGCGGCTTGGAGAACGCGATCCGGCTGCATCTGGAGTTGGATCTGCGTAGCGGGCAGGTGCGCCAAGCGGTGGTGGCCAAGGCGAAAAAATGCGAGCGGGCGCAATGGCGGGAACTGGCCCAGCCGGGCACCTGTAACATCGCTGATCGCTACTACAGTTATGATTACCAGCTCCTGCGAGACTTGGCGGCCCAGGGCACGGACTTTGTGGTGCGGTTGCGGGTGGATGCCCAGTGGGTGGTGCAGACCGAGGAGTCCTTAAGTGTGGCGGATCGAGCGGCTGGAGTATGCTGGGCCGGCGCGGTCCGGCTGGGCAAAGCCGGCGACGGGCCGGCGGTGCGGGTCGTCCAAGTCCTCGGGGAAGAGGAGAGCGTGCTCTTGGCGACCAGTCTGCCGCCGGGCGAGTTTCCTCCGGAGTGGATCGCCACCGTGTACCGGCAACGCTGGGAAGTGGAGCTGTTTTTCCGGTGGCTGAAGTGTCTGTTGGGCTGTCGGCACTGGCTGGCGGAGAGCGAACCGGGCGTGGCCTTGCAGGTGTATCTGGCGCTCATCGCCGCGCAATTGCTGGTGCTGTATCGGGGCGAGCGACCCAACCGTCGGCAGATGGAGGCGATTCGATTTTATCTGATGGGTTGGGCCACCCTCGATGAACTGTTAACGGTGCTGCGGCCCGCCCCGGCGGCTGCGCGAAAACGCTGAGCCACCGGTCATCCGCCGGAGCGGCTGAAGCCCCGGCAGCGCGTAGCTTTGGGTGCCATGACACCGCCCGCCGTAGGTCACCAGGGATAACCCACTCTTGGGACGCATGCTCCTGGTAGCGCTACGTCCCACGCACACCCCATGCCGAACACTATTA
>DATJPQ010000144.1:0-3089 GCA_035506315.1 Opitutaceae bacterium | reverse complement strand
GACCTGCTGGAGGATCCGCATCACGTGCTGCACCAGATCGTCGAGCCCTGGCTCGCGCGGCGCTGGTGCCGGCGCTTCGTGATCAATCTGAAATTCGGCCGGGTGGATCCGCTGGCGCTGCTGTCCGAGCTGCGCGCGCCGACCTCGCCCTTTGTCGCCCACGCCACGAACGTCCGCATCCGCCACCTGTACCACGACCGGGAGGAATTCACGGTGGTCGGCGAAGTGGCGGCCGGGTGACCAGGCTCCGACGCAATCAAAGGCCCTGATCCGATTGGCCACAAAAAACGCAAAAGGGTTTGGGGCTCCGGCGAGAATATTCCGCGCGCCTATAGGCGGAATGGCGCGACGCAGGGTGCAGCGATTACTCCTTACAAGCACTCGTGTTTTTTGTGGCCAAAGAAACGCTGTGGCCTGCAGGCATCTTATGTCGGCCGTATTGGAAACCGCTAATTCACGCTAATTTTCGCTGATCCGATCTTCGCGCCGCTTCGCGTTCCTTCGCGGTAAAATGAATTGGCCGTGATGGGATTTGGATCGGCGGTACTCTCACCGATTTTTGTGGAGTCCTGCACTTTTGCTTGGTTTTGCGCGGGCGACTGGGTCAGCCTGCGGTATGCCTCATTTTCCGCGACGCGATCCCAACCTCCGGCCAGTGGCCCGGCCAGTGGCGGTGCCTGCGCCAAGCCCGCGTAACGGACCGGCGCGGTCCGACGAGCTGAAGCTCTGTGGCCTGGCGGCAGTGCGGGCGCGCTGGCAGCGCGATCCGGCGTCGATCAAGCGCCTCTATTTCGACTATGCCACCGGGCGGAAAATAGGCGTGATGTGCAAGACGCTTTCGGCGGCGCGCAAGATTTACCGCTGCGTCGAGCCGGCCGAGCTGGAGAAGGTCGCCGGCACCGTGCACCACGGCGGCATCGTGGCCGTGGTCGAGGAATCGTTACTACGCACGCCCACGCAGCATGACGTGCAGACCTGGGCCACGCAAGGGACACCCCTGCTGTTGATCGACCGCATCGGCAACGCCCACAATCTGGGCGCACTGGCACGCACTGCGGCCTTTTTTGGCGTGCCCCACCTCGTGTTGCGCAGCGATCCCACCGCGGCCCGGCCCAACGACGCGGCCTTCCGCGTGGCCGAGGGCGGATTCGAAGCGCTCGCCGTCTGGCTCGTGCATGACCTGCCGGCGTTTTTGCGCGAACTTGACGAAGCAGGCTATGAAGTGATCGGTGCCGCGACACGGGGGGCGCCGATGCTCGGCAAAAACCCGAAATCCGAAATCCGAAACCCGAAACAATGCGATCGAAGCTTGAAACTCGAAACTCGAAACCCGGAACCCGAAACCCGGAACGCGAAACCAGTCGCCTTGGTCCTCGGCAACGAGGAGCAAGGCTTGGCGCCCGAGGTGACGGCGGCGTGCTCGCGGCTCGTCACCATCCCCGGCAGCGGCCAGGTCGAATCGCTGAACGTCTCGGTCGCCGGCGCGGTGCTGATGTGGGAATACTTCGGCCGACGGTGAAGTGTACCTTCGCGTTGCTTACCCTCGAGACAGCGCTCATGAATTTGTAACGTATTATGTGACAAACTATCGTTAGATTTTTGTATTTAGGTAGAAACAAACAGGCTAAAAGAATCTTCGGGACGGGGCAAAACGCTGGAGGTGGCTGGGTTCGTCGGGCGTTTTGCGATTGGAATTGATCGGTACTGCAGTCTTGGGTCGGCAACCAATCGGCTTGCCCGGATGGCTGATCTGCCAATTCTCTGGCGTGTTCCTTGTCTCACCGGACCGCCTCGCGCGCTCAGCTCTGCGTCTGACCCACGGCGTGACTACTCGTTGCCCACCCAACCCCTCCCCATCCATGAAATCCTGCCTCCTGGCCGCGTTTCTCCTCGTCACTGGATTTGTCTCGGCGGCTCAGAACGATCCGCTCGTCCTCGTCATTCACGGCATCGGCGGAGGCAATCGCGAGGAGGGCTGGGCGAATGACATCGGCAAACGCTGGATGGTCCCGGTGAACGAGATCACCTTCCGCCAGGAGGGCCGGGAAAACACCTCCTTCACGGATTTCGCCTCGAATGCCGGCGACTGGGCGCAGTCCGTCCAGGACCAGATCAAGCAGGCCGCCGAGGCCAACCCCGGCCGCCGGATCATCATCGTCTCCCACTCGTGGGGCACTGTCGCCACCAAGCTGGCCCTGGCCGGCGGCACGACCCAGAGCGGAGAAATCGCCCCGCTCGATCTCGGCGGATTGCAGATCGAGGAATGGGTCACCCTTGGCTCCCCGCTCGGGCGGGCGGAGTCGCCCGATGTCGCCGTCAATCTCCGGCAGCTCGGGGTGGCGCTGTCGGACGGCAAGCCGCCGCTCGTCAAGCATTGGACCAACATGTACGACGAGGCCGATCCGGTTTCCATGCAGTCCAACCATCTTGCCGGCGCGGAAAACATCGCGGTGAAAGGTTCGGGCCATTGGTTTGACCCGACCGGCCTCTCGGCCCACAGCGGCATCTGGTACAATAAACGCGTGGCGCTGACGGTGCAGCAGAAGTTCGACGCGGTAGGCGCCCTGCCGCCGCTGCCCGCCCCGAAGGCTCGCGCCGGCGCCGGGGCGGAGGAGCAGCATTACCAGCAGCTCGCCAACGCCTTGATGGAGGTCCATCGTCGCGATTGCGAGGCGCGGAAGGCGAAGTGGAACTGCGATTACCGGGTGGAGTACACCGTGCGGCCGACTCCGAAGCAGAAAGGCGGCACCTGGTACATCGTCGCCGCCTGGAAAATGATGGAGAAGGCGCCGGGCCGCGACTCGTTCTTCCCGGTCTTCGAATCGGGCGATGCCCAGAATCCACAGTGGCTGGATGTCGGCGCCGTCGCCCTCCTCGTGAAGCAGGCCGGCGTGGAATGGAAGTAGTAAAGCACGGAAAACCTTAAGTGGCGCTACCGCAACCGAGCTTCAGAAAACGGAAACCACGGATTTCGCGGATGGGCACGGATGGCGAATTGTTCACCACGTACCGAGCGAAGCGACATCAGACAACACAGGAAAAACAAGAAAACAGGAAGAGGAGGTTGCCCGCGAATCGGCGCGAATGAT
>DATJPQ010000143.1:0-13467 GCA_035506315.1 Opitutaceae bacterium | reverse complement strand
TAATATAATTTTCTCCCCACTGGAGCGTCATTCTGCCGTTCTATGATTTTTCCCCCCCATCCTGCCGCCTCAGGGCAGCTTCCGTTCCTCAATGGAGACCTGCCCCTGGCGGATCGCATCGAGGATCTGGTATCGCGCCTGACCCTGCCGGAGAAAATCAACCAGCTGGTTCATGAGAACAATGCGGTGGAACGCCTCGGCGTGCCCGCCTACAACTGGTGGAATGAGGCGTGCCATGGGGTGGGTCGCAATGGTCGCGCCACCGTCTTCCCTCAGGTCATCGGCCTGGGCGCCACCTGGAACCGCGCCTTGATTGCCCGGGTGGCCGCCACCATTGCCGACGAGGCTCGCGCCAAGCATCATGCGGCGGTCGCGGCGGGACGCCGCGGTCAGTATCAGGGCCTCACTTTCTGGACGCCCAATATCAATATATTCCGCGACCCCCGCTGGGGCCGCGGTCAGGAAACGTTCGGCGAAGATCCATACCTGACGGGCGAGCTCGGTCTCGCCATGGTCCGCGGCCTGCAGGGCGACGATCCGCGTTATCTCAAAACCGCGGCCTGTGCGAAACACTTTGCGGTGCACAGCGGTCCGGAGGCGGAGCGCCACGTTTTCGATGCGCAGCCCACGCCGAAGGATCTCGCGGAAACCTATCTCCCCGCTTTCGAGAAGCTCGTACGCGCCGGCGTCGAGGCCGTGATGGGCGCCTACAACCGCACCCTGGGCGAACCGTGCTGCGCCAGCCGCCGGCTGCTCGGGGAGACGCTCCGCCGGCAATGGGGCTTCCGCGGCCACGTGGTGAGCGACTGCGGCGCCATCGACGATTTACACCAGCACCACCGGATCACGAAAAACGCGGCCGAGTCCGCGGCGCTGGCGGTGCGCAACGGTTGCGACCTCAATTGCGGCTGCACCTATCAGGATCTGGTGGTGGCCGTGCGCGAAGGCCTCATCACCGAGGCGGAGATCGACACCTCGCTGCGCCGCCTGCTCTCAACCAAGTTTCGTCTCGGTCTCTTCGACCCGCCGGAGCGCGTGCCGTGGTCGAAAACGCCGCCCGCGATCATCGATTGCCCGGCGCATCGCGCGCTGGCCCGGCAGGCGGCCGCCGAGTCCATCGTGCTGCTTAAAAACGCGGGCGACATCCTTCCGCTCCGCCCGGACTACCAGAGCATCCTCGTGGTCGGTCCGACGGCGGCCGACCCGGCGGCGCTGCTCGGCAGTTATTACGGCGTGTCGCCCCGGCTCATCACCTTGCTCGAAGGCATTGTCGAGCGGCTGAAGGAGGGCACCCGCGTTATCTATAGCACCGGTTGTCCGCTCTCCGGTCCGATGGCACCGGGCATGAATTACACCGACATCACCGCCGCCGAGGCCGACCTGGTCATCGCCGTGCTCGGGCTGGATCCGACCCTCGAGGGCGAGGAAGGTGACACTGTCTCGTCGCCGACCGGCGGTGACCGCGATGCGATCGAGCTGCCCCCGGTCCAGCGCGATTATCTGATCAGATTGCGCCGGCACGCGAAAAAACTGGTTCTCATCCTCACCGGCGGCAGCGCCCTGGCCGTGCCTGAGGCACAGGAGTTGTGCGACGCCGTCTTGCAGGTCTGGTATCCCGGCTGTGAGGGAGGCCGCGCCGTCGCCGACGTGCTTTTCGGCGAAGTTTCTCCCTCGGGCCGGCTGCCCGTCACGGTGCCGCGGCGCACCGCCGACCTGCCGCCCATGGCCGACTACCACATGCGCGGACGGACTTACCGCTTTGCGGAGATCGAGCCGCTTTATCCCTTTGGCTTTGGGTTGAGCTACGCGCGCCTGGCCTACGGCCCGCTCGTCCTGGGCGCCGGCACGCTGGCTTCCGACCGGGAGCTGAGCGTGCGGACGTCCATCGCCAACTCCAGTGTTCGCGCCGCCCACGAGACGGTGCAGTGCTATCTCGTCCCGCCGCGCAGCTGGCCGGACGCCCCGCGGGCCACGCTGATCGGCTTCCAGAAAGTTCCCGTGCCGGCCCACGGCCGGGTCGAGGTCGAATTCAAACTCGCAGCCGATTTGTTCCGCCAGGTCGACGGAACCGGCCGGCGCGTCTGGGTGCCCGGTTCCTATAGTGTGGTGGTCGGCGCGGCCTCGCCCGGCCCCCGCGCGCAGGCGCTCGGCGCCCCGCCCCCGGCCAGGGCCGAAATCAAATTAGTATAGCCGGACTATGACTTTAGTTCAATTGACACTCGAAACTGCCACCGCAGGAATGCCCGCAAATTTGTATTAGAAATATCACGACTCCAACCCTTCATCCTATACCACCATGTCAAAAGAAAGAGATAGTTTTGTAGCCGCCAAGCTGGCGAAAATGACCCTGGCAGAAAAGTGTGGCCAGGTCCTGACCTTTACCTGGAGGGGTGCCTACCTGACGCCCTCGGGGTTCGAACAGATCACCCGGCTGCATGCCGGCGGTCTTTGCCTGGAACCCTATGCGCTGGAAACCTGCAAAAACCTGTATTGGGGCCGTTCCCAGGTGGATCCCAACTTCAAGAAACCGAAGGATTGGATCGACATCGCGCATACCTACTTCGACGACCGCAGCTTCGGCGTGAGCGTCACTCCCGCGGAGCTCACCGCCGCGCTCAATCAGCTGCAGCAAATCGCAATGAAGCGGCCGGCGGGTATACCCCTGCATGTCACCATCGACATGGAAGGCGATTTCAAGAACGACTACGCCTCCGGCCATGTTGTCCAGTTCCCGCCGCCCATGGGCATCACCGCCATCGGTGACGTCGATCTCGCCTACAAGGTGGCGTACACGCTCGGCAAGCAGATGGCCCTGATCGGCATCACCCAGTTCTATCACCCCGTCTGCGACGTTAATATCAATCCGCTCAATCCCGAGATCGGCGTGCGCTCCTTCGGCGACGATCCGAAGGTTTGCGCGAAGTTCATCGATGCGACGGTGCGCGGATATCAGGATGCGGGCATCGTGGCGACCGTGAAGCATTTCGCCGGCCGCGGCGATTCGGCAACCGACGCCCACGATACGCTCGACGTGTGCAAGGGCGACCTGAAGCGGATGAAGGAAGTCGAATTGGTCACCTTCCAGGCGGGGGTCGATGCCGGCGCCAAGGCATTGATGACGGCCCACACGATTTTCCCGGCCTATGACAAGGAGTACCCGGCCACCCTGTCCTCGAAGATCCTCGTCGATCTCCTGCGGAAAGAAATGGGATTCAAGGGCGTCGTCGTTTCGGACGCCATCGGCATGGCCGCCATCCTGAAGAAGTGGCCGCTCCCCCAGGCTTGCGCCATGGCGATCAAGGCCGGTGTGGACACCATCCTCCTCAAGGCCGACGACGAGTCCCGCTCGCAGTGCTTCTTCGGCATCAAGGGCGCCGTGGAGCGCGGAGAGCTCTCCGAAGAGCGGCTCACCGACGCGTGCCGGCGGCTGCTGTGCATGAAGTACGACCAGGGCCTGTTCGAAAAGGCCGGGAAAATGGACCCGGAAAAAACCAGCATCAACGTTCACAGCAAGGAAGTCCAAAGCTTCTCGCGGGAAGTGGCGGAGAAAGCCCTGCTGGTGGTGCGCGATAACAAGAAGCTCCTGCCGCTCTCCAAGGACAAGCGGATCCTGGTGGTCGAACAGATCATGCCCTACTCATTCCTGGGCAAGGATCTTTACAGCCATCCGCACATGTTCTGCGAGCAGATGGCCAAGCACTCGATGAACCTGATTCTGGACGACACCGGTTTCTATGGTTCCGACGAGGACATCGAGGAGGCCTTGAAGCTGGCCAAATCGGCGGATCTGGTCGTCATGACGAATTATTACGCCCGCATTGAGAAGAAGGGTAATAACCAGCGCCTGGTCAAGGCGTTGAAGGCGGCGGGCCACACGGTGATCGTGGTGACCAACTTCCCGTACCGGAAGGGCGTCACCAAGGAAGCCGACGCCGTGGTCTGCAACTTCTCCGGTTCGCCCGATTCCATCCGGGCCTCCGTGGACCTCCTGTGGGGCACCGTCAAGGCATGCCCCACGACGAAGATGCCGATCGACCTGAGCGCCGAGGCGAACATTCCGGACGAAATCGCTGCTCCAGCTATCCCCGCGAAGAAGAAGACGGGAAAGCAAGTCAATATGTGGGCGGGGAAATGCTAATATAATGCGCATTTACCCACCGCGACCCTGATTTATCATTACGAGCGTCAGCCAGGAGCTGAGATTCTGCGCCGGCGCTCGTAATGGTGAGGGGTTCCGAAGTGCACCGGGTCCTGCCGCAGGCTTATCCATAACGACCAACGAGCGAGAGCAATATGTCTAAATCCACTGGTTTCGATATCCGTGATATATACACCATCCGGGGCGACAAGATAGCTGCCATTTACGAGCGAAACAAAATGGCGGTTCACTTCCAGGGCATGTCCAAATGCCTGCAGTTCCCGCAAACGGTCGCCCTGCAGGGTGCGCCCACCTGCTCGATCGGCATTTCGCCCTACGGCCTCTACAACCGGCTGAACGACGCCGGCCGGCTCATCATGCTCACCCAGAAGGCCGTCGAGTTCGCTTCGGCGCCTTTCATCCGCATCGGCGGCCAATGCACGATGCTGACCCAGAAGCAGCCGGGCGCCGCCGAATTGCCCGACGACATTCCGGCGGTCAAGAATTACTACCATCCCCCGATTGCCGAAAAGAACATCTCCCTCACCATCGCCACGCCGTCGCTGGAAATCGCCTACAAGCTCGGCAAGGTGAAGGTGGTCCGGCGGCTGATTTCTCCCCTGCTGTCGGGCGGGGACCAGACGTTGATGCCTCTCGGCGTGGAAGAATTCGAGGTGGAAAACACCGCGAATGAGGCGCAGGAGATCACGCTCGTCGTCCCCCGGCCGTCCCTGGTGAATCTTCAGGAGAAAGAGCTCAAGCCGACCGACCAGGACAGTGTCTATGTCTGCTCCGCCGCAGTGCACGGCCAGAAGCACGAGGAATTCCAGTCCGAAGGTGTCCGCGGCATCGTCATGGGCAGTACGGAAACTGCCAACCGGATGGTGCTGGCGACGACAGAAACGCCCGGAGTGTCGATCGATCTGCAGCCTTATTTCTGCCTGAACCGGCTGGCGCAGGATTTGTTGCTCAAGGATGACGGCAGCTTTTTTGAAAAGCGCCCGCCCGTGTTGCGCAGCGATTATGGCGCCGCCATCGGCTTCACGTTCACCATCGGTCCGAAGTCGACGCAGAAGCTGGCGATCTCCATCGCATTGGATTTTCCGGAACAAGTCTATATCGACGGCGCGAAGTTCGCGCGCAAGTATGTCCGTGATTTCCCGAACGAGGAAACCCGCGCGGTCGATCTGGCCAAACTGGCGCTCGCCAGCCATCCCCAGTGGTGGCACCGCACGCTCGCGATCCAGCAGCGCATCTTCGATTCCATCCAATCCAGCGCGTCCTATAAGGGCGACCGGAACGGCGCCTTGCGCCTGACGCGGTTGATCCTGAACGAACTTCATTTCCCGCTCTCGAACGCCATTGTCTGGGTCGAGGACGACCAGGGCAATGAACGCGCCCGGTTCCTGGAGTGCTTCGATTACGCCTATATTGATCCGTCCGACGTGGATTGGTATTCGATGGTGCTGTTGATGCTGTTCCCGAAGGTCGAAAAGGACCTGTGCCAGGGGTTCATCGATTCGATCCAGGCCGAGGATGCCACGCTGCGCTATTACCACCTGCATGCCTCCAACGTCGAAGCGCGCAAACACTACCTGGAGCATCCCGAGGAGTACGAAGGTGTTTCCATGACCCAGATTCGCGACGCCTTCAAGACCAAGGGCAGCGTGGCCCACGACCTGGGCGCAATGCCCAAGGGCCATCCCCTGCGCAACGTCAGCGATTACGCCTGGTACAATAATAATTACTGGGTGGACCTGTTCCCCAAGTTGATGATGCGGGTGCTGCGCAACGTGAAGTTCACGGGCGACATGGATTTCCTGAAGCAGAACTGGGCGACCCTCAAATTCGGCCTCGATGCCCTGCTCAAGCTCGACTTCGACGATGACGGCATTCCCGAGGGCTATCCGGAGGAGGTGAAAAACACCTTCGACAACCTGGTCCTCTTCGGCGCCGATGCCTACGACGCCACGCAGTTCCTCGGCGGCTGCCAGGCCATGATCAAGATGGCCCAGATGCTCAAGGACCGGGCCGGCGAGGCGCACATCAAGCAGGCGTTCGACAAAGGTTGGAACAGCCTCGAGAAACTATGGCGCGAGGGGAAAAACAAGAAGGGCGAGAAGCTCCAATACTATATCACCTGCTTTGATCCCAAGACCGGCAACGCCAACACCGATGTCTGGACCAACCAGCTCGATGCCCTGTGGTATATGATCTCCATCGGCGAAGAGCCCTGCATCCCCGCCGACCGCGCCAAGGCGATCCTGAAGACAATCTTCCGGAACAACCGCTCCTGCATGGGCTGGGCCATGTGCAAGACCGAGAACGGCCAACCGGTGGAATCCGACCAGGGGAAAGACGTTTATACGACTTCCAACTATGTTTTCGCGCAGCTGTTGGAATACTACGGGATGACGCGGGAGAGCAAGGAGGTCTACAAGTACATGGACCGGGTCGTCTTCGATTACGCCAATACCCTGACCACGCCGGACAATCTTCGCGCCGAGCTGGAAAAGGAATTGGGCGAAACCAGGCCGGGGCCGCATTATATAGTCGCCGCCTATCCCCGGCCCGGGGCTGTCTGGACGCATCTCGTCATGAACCATATCAAGGACCTGCAAGCCAGGACCAAATCCAAGACCATTGAGTCGCCGGACCTGATTCCGTTCTACCCCGCTCTGCTGAAGGATGAGTGAAGCGGGTAACCGGGAACAACCAACTTAGCATCAATCGATATGCCCAAGCAGTACGACATCACGTTCGTCGGCCACATGTGCTACGACGAAATCATTCCCTTCGGGGGCAAGCCTCACGTCGCGCCGGGAAGCGCCGTGTTATGCGGCGCCATGGTCGCCCCCCGCGTCGGGAAGAAAGTCGCCGCGGTCGTGAAGATGGCACCAAAGGACGAACCCATCCTCCAGCCGATGAAGGATGCCGGCGTCGACACCTACCTCATCCCCAGTGCCGAGACGACCTACTCGAGGGTTTTCCATTACTCCGCCAACGTCGACGAACGCAAACTGACCCTCGTCAAATCCGCCGGTCTGATTTCCATCAACGACGTTCCGCCGTTGCATTCGACGTGCGTTCACCTGGCCGGCATTTCGGACACCGAATTCGACATGGCGCTCATGCAGGGCTTGAAGTCCCGGGGCTACAGCCTGTCCTCCGACATGCAGAGCTTCGTGCGCCACGTCACCCCGGTGACCCACGACATCGAGTACAGCGATGTCGCGAACAAAAAGGAAATCGCGGCCATGATGGACAAGCTGAAGCTGGACATCGTGGAAGCCAAGATTCTCACCGGCACCGACGACCTGGAGCAGGCCGCCATCAAGGTCGAATCGTGGGGCTGCCCGGAAATCCTGATCACGCACTCCCAGGGCGTGCTGGCCCGGGTGAAGGGGAAGACTTACTACGAGAAGTTCTCCAACAGCAGCATCGTCGGCCGGACCGGCCGCGGCGATACGACCTTCTCGGCCTACCTGGCCTGGCGGTTGGATCACGACGTGGCGACTTCGCTCAAGTTCGCCGCCGCGCTGGTTTCGATCAAAATGGAAACGCCCGGCCCCTTCAAAGGAACCCTGCAGGACGTCCAAAAAAGGTTGAAAGAAAAACACGCCGCTGCCTCGAGCTGGAGCCCAACCGGCTAGACGCCGTGTCCGGAGGCTGGACAGAGCGCTACGCCTCACGCGACTGGATGTCGCCTGACTTGCCTCCCGGCGGTCCGAGGGCAACGGTTATACTTTCCTTGCCATGAAACCCGTACTTGCCCTTGCCGGACTTGGTCTCGGGCTGGCGGTTTCCGCCTTGGCGGCGGCGCCGGCCGATTCGAACGCGCTCCCGCACCTGCGTCGTCAGGGCGCTGCCACCCAGCTCATCGTCGACGGCCAGCCGTTCCTCCTCCGCGCTGGCGAACTCGGCAACTCCTCCGGCGAACCCGACTACCTGCGCCCGTTTTGGCCGAAGCTCAAGGCGCTCAACCTCAACGCCGTGGTGGTCCCCGTGTACTGGGACGTCATCGAACCGGTCGAGGGTCAATTCAACTGGACCACGGTGGACGGCCTCCTCGCCGATGCCCGGACCAACGGGATGCGCCTCGTGCTGTTGTGGTTTGGCTCGTGGAAAAACAGCATGTCCTGCTACGTTCCGGCCTGGGTGAAGGCGGACCTCAAGCGCTTCCCCCGGGCCCGCGATTCGGTGGGTCAGCCCCAGGAGATTCTCACGCCGTTCGACCACACGAACTGCGATACGGACGCGCGGGCCTTCGCCGCGCTGATGCGGCATCTCCGCGAAACCGACGGCGCGCAACACACCGTCGTTCTGGTCCAGGTGGAAAACGAAATCGGCATGATTCCCGAGGCGCGCGACCGCCATCCGGCAGCCGACGCCGCCTACGCCGCACCGGTGCCGGCGGAACTGCTCGCCTATCTGACCGCCCATCGCGACCAGCTGGCGCCCGAGCTGCGTGAACGCTGGGTGGCGCATGGCGCCCGCACCAGCGGCACCTGGACGGAGGTCTTCGGCGACGACCCGGCGACTGCGGAATTTTTCATGGCCTGGGCCTTCGGCCGCTACGTGCAGACGGTCGCAGCCGCCGGCAAGGCCGAGCTCCCGCTGCCGTTCTATGTCAACGCCGCGCTCATCCGCCCCGCCTTCCGGCCCGGCCAGTATCCCAGCGCGGGCCCGTTGCCGCATCTGATCGACCTCTGGCGCGCCGCCGCGCCGGCGATCGATTTCCTCAGCCCGGACATCTATTTTCCCAATTTCACGGAATGGGTCGACCGCTACACCCGTTCGGGCAATCCGCTCTTCATCCCCGAGGCGTTGCGCAGCGGCGACGCCGCGGTGAACAGTCTCTACGCATTCGGTGCGGGCAACGGCATCGGCTTCGCGCCGTTCGGCATTGAGACCATCAATGAGCCCGCCGCGGGCCTGCTCCGGGCCAGCAACGACCTCGTCGCCCAACTCACCCCGCTCATCACCGCGCACCAGGGGAGGGGCACGATGCTCGCGTTGCTCCCGCCCGCCGCCGAGCAGCGCAAGCCCCATGAGGTCAGTCTGGGCGGCGTGACGCTGTCGGTCACCTACGAGCGCATGGAAGCGCCCGGCCTCGCCGATGGCGTGATCAACGAAGCCGGCGACCGCGCCGCCAACCGCACCACGTTGCCGGCCGGCGCCATCGTGATCCAGCTCGGGCCGGACGAGTTTCTCTTCGCCGGCATCGGCGTGACCGTGACTTTTGCCGCACCGACGCCGGGCGACCCATGGCTCGGCATCCTCCAGTGCGAGGAGGGCCGCTACGTCGACGGACAGTGGCAGCATCTCCGCTGGCTCAACGGCGACCAGATCCACCAGGGCCGCCATCTCCGGCTCGAGCCCGGCCGGTTCACGATCCAGCGCATAAAACTCTACCGCTATCGCTGACTTTGCGGAGGTGGTTTTGTCGCGCCGACGCCGGCCGGCGGAACGTCCTTCCTCCTGCGCATCGCTGCCGCTACTTTCGGCTAAACTCGATCCTCCCATGTCAAACTACCGCTGCCTTGCCGGAGCCTTCGTCCTTGGCGCGAGCCTGTCCGGTTTGCTTGCCCAATCGTCCGAAGTCAAAGCGCAGGCCGGAAAAATGCCCGTCGTGTCCCCCCAGCCGACGCGGGAGCGAATTTCCCTCGATGACGACTGGCGCTTTCAGCCGGGCGACCCCAAAGGAAACTCGGTCAGCTTGCTCTATGACGTGCGCCCGGTACTGAAGGGCCAGAGGGACGATATGCCGGCGGACGCCATGCCGCGGGCCGCGGAAGCGACCGTTGCAGGCACGCAAACGATCATCAAACCATGGATTCTGCCCACGGGGAACGCCTTCATCAAGGACCCCGCGAGAAGGTATGTACGGCCGCAGGGAAACTGGGGCGGCGAAGTCGCCTATGTACAGGCGAAGTTCGACGACCGCTCCTGGCGGCGCGTGAATCTCCCGCATGACTGGGCGATCGAAGGCCCGTTCCTGGTCGAAGGCAATTACGGCGGCATGGGACGGTTGCCGAGCTGGGGTATCGGTTGGTATCGCAAGAAGCTCGACCTCCCGGCGACGGATGCCGGCAAGTCCATCTTCCTCGAGGTCGACGGTGCGATGTCGTATGCGACCGTCTGGCTGAATGGCCAGATTGTCGGCGGCTGGCCCTTCGGTTATGCTTCGTGGCACGTCGATCTGACCCCGTATGTGGTGTTCGGCGGCGAAAACCAGCTCGCGATCCGCCTGGATAATCCGCCCGACTCTTCGCGCTGGTATCCGGGAGGGGGCATCTACCGCAACGTCTGGCTGACGAAAATTCAACCCGTCCACGTGGGCCAGTGGGGAACCTGTCTGACGACACCGCAGGTTTCGTCATCATCCGCCACGATCGATCTGGCAGTTGCCATCGACAACGACTCCCGGGACCCTGCGACCGTCCGGATCGCGACCGAGATCTATGCGCTGGACACGGAAGGCCGGAGAACCGGCGAGACTGTCGCCCGTTTCGCGCCGGTGGAAACAGCGGTCGCAGCGGGAGGGAGTGCCACCGCCCGGGCCTCGGTCACCATCGCCAATCCCCAGCTCTGGGGTCCGCCGCCGCAGCAGATTCCCCACCGCTACGTCGCGGTGACCACGCTTTCACAGGTGGGAAAAATGATCGACCGCTACGAGACCCGCTTCGGCATCCGCGCGTTGCGGTTCGATCCGGACTCGGGAATCTACGTCAACGGCCAGCACATCCCCCTCCAGGGGGTCGACCAGCACCACGACCTCGGTGCGCTCGGTGCGGCCTTCAACTTCCGGGCCGCGCAGCGCCAGCTGGAGCTGCTGCGGGAGATGGGGTGCAACGCGATCCGCATGAGCCATAATCCGCCGGCCCCCGAGCTGCTCGAGCTGACGGACCGGATGGGTTTCCTTGTCATGGACGAGGCCTTTGATGTCTGGGTCCGGCAGAAGACTCCGCTCGATTTCCACCTGATCTTTCCGGACTGGCACGAGCAGGATTTGCGCGCGCTCGTCCGCCGCGACCGCAACCACCCGTCGGTGATCTTGTGGAGCGTGGGCAACGAAGTCGGCGAGCAGTACACGGGGGAGGCCGGAGCTGCGGTGGCGAAGGAATTGTGCGACATCGTGCACGAGGAGGATTCCACCCGGCCGACGACCAGCGCGATGAACTTCGCCAAACCGGACATGCCACTGCCTGCGGTTCTGGATGTCATCAGCCTGAACTACCAGGGCGAGGGGATTCGCGACACTCCGGAATTCGCCGGAACCGACCGGATCCGCACCTCTCCGCAATACCCCGCCTTCCACGCGAAGTTTCCCCACAAGGTCATTCTCAGCAGCGAAACCGCGTCCGCGTTCAGCAGCCGCGGTGTCTACCTGTTCCCCGTCACGAAGGAGGTCAGCGCGCCCGTGCGGGATGGCCGGGGCGGTGACTCGACAATTCACCAGGTGAGCTCCTATGAGCTCCATGCCGTCGATTTTGGCTCCTCCGCGGACAAGGTGTTCGGTTCCCTCGCGCGGCACCCGTACGTGGCCGGCGAATTCGTCTGGAATGGCTGGGATTACCTCGGCGAGCCCACTCCCTACTATTCCTCCCGTAGTTGTTACAGCGGCATCATCGACCTGGCCGGATTCAAAAAGGATCGATTTTACCTCTATCAGTCACAGTGGCGTCCGGATTTCCCCCTGGCTCACATCCTGCCGCATTGGACCTGGCCGGAACGGGTCGGTCAGGTCACACCCGTCCACGTCTTCACCTCGGGCGATGAGGGCGAGCTGTTCCTCAACGGAAAATCGCTCGGCCGGAAAACCAGGGGTCCGTATGAATACCGGCTGCGCTGGGACGATATTGTGTATGAGCCGGGTACGCTGGAAGTGGTGACCTACAAGAACGGCCAGAAATGGGCCACGGATGTCGTGCAGACCGCGCAGGCGCCGGCCGCGCTCGAGGTGCGGCCGGATCGCTCCGAGATTCAGGCCGATGGCCGCGATTTATCCTTCGTCACGGTGCGCGTGGTCGATGCCGGCGGGCTCACCGCTCCTCGCGCCGACAATCGCATCAAATTCGCGATCGAAGGTCCCGGCGAAATCGTCGCCACCGACAATGGCGATCCCACGAGTTTCGAACCGTTCCAGGCGCCCCGGCGCCAGGCCTTCAGCGGCCTGTGCCTCGCCATTGTTCGAGGGCGCCCGGGACAACCGGGGAGCATTCAACTCACTGCCTCGAGCGACGGGCTAAAGTCCGGCGTGGCGGTCATCACCACGGCAGCCTCCGGCGACGCGGTGCGCCCGCCGCCGGCCGGTGGCCCGGGGAAGGTCGGGTTGCCGTGAATAAACTGCCGCTATTTATGTCGCACCGTTCACGCTTGACCCCTGCTCTCGCCTGGTTGCTCGCGCTGGCCGCTGCGACGATCGCGGGCGCCGCGTTGGGCGATGCGCCCTGGGTTGATATTACGCCCGGGACCCCCGGCGCACTCACGCTCGTGCACGACGGCAACACCGCGCCCCTCGTGGTCGCGACCGACGACTGGCCCGGCGTGCTGCGCGCGGCGCGGGATCTGCAGGCGGACATCGAGCGTGTGACCGGTATTCGCCCGACGGTCGAAACCGCGGCGCCCATGCGGGCCGCGCATGTCGTCCTCATCG
This sequence comes from Opitutaceae bacterium, assembly GCA_035506315.1. Lineage (GTDB taxonomy): Bacteria > Verrucomicrobiota > Verrucomicrobiia > Opitutales > Opitutaceae > MWDT01. The sequence continues at coordinate 670 of DATJPQ010000143.1, read as the reverse complement.
GCACGCTCGGCCATAGCACGCTGATCGACGGGCTGGTGCGCAGCGGCAGGCTCGACGCCACCGCGATCGCCGGCCGCTGGGAGGCGTTTGTAACGGAGGTTGTGGCGGATCCGCTGCCGGGCATCGACCGCGCGCTGGTCATCGCGGGCAGCGACAAGCGCGGCACGATCTACGGCATTTACTCCTTGTCGGAGCAGATCGGGGTTTCGCCGTGGTATTGGTGGGCGGACGTTCCGGTGCCGCATCGCGACGCACTCTTCGTCCGGTCCGGTCGCACGGTCGAGGCCGGTCCGGCCGTGAAGTATCGCGGCATTTTCCTCAATGACGAAGCCCCGGCGCTCACCGGCTGGGCCAGGGAGAAATTTGGCGGACTCAATTCCAAATTCTATACGCACGTCTTCGAACTTCTGCTGCGCCTGCGCGCCAACTACCTCTGGCCGGCGATGTGGAGCAACGCCTTCAACGAGGACGACCCGGACAACGCGCGGCTCGCGGACGAATACGGCATTGTCATGGGCACGTCGCATCACGAACCCATGGTGCGTTCGCAACAGGAGTGGGGCAGGCACGGCCGCGGCCCCTGGAACTACGAGACCAACGCCGAAAATCTCGCGCGTTTCTGGAGCGAGGGCATCAGGCGCAACCGCGCGTTTGAAAGCATAGTCACCCT
>DATJPQ010000142.1:0-10944 GCA_035506315.1 Opitutaceae bacterium | reverse complement strand
TTCGACGCAAACGATCTTGTCGAAGGCCGCATCCGCGAAGTCGAGCGCCTCGATGTTCATCTTCTGAAATCGCAGGTTCGAAATTTCACGATGACAAGGATCGAGGGCATTACCGGCGATGTCGACGGCATGGACTGTCTGACAGAGAGGGGCGATGCGCGCGGCCAGGCTGCCGTCGCCGCAGCCGGCATCCAGAATGATTTCGCCGGGTTGCGGATCGAGAAAAGCGAGAGCAGAGGCGTGGCGCGCCCGGTGATAGATCTGGCTGATATTGACACCGCCCGCGATACAGCCGCCCACATACCCGCCCTGGCGGTATTTCTCCTCGTAGTATTCGGCCAGAGCGCGGTTATCGGAAAATTGCAGGCGGCGTTGTCCGAGGATGCCGGTAAGTTGGGGGCGTGGCATGGGGTAGGTGCCGTCCGGAGAACAGTGCGATTGGGCTAGAATCAGGGGTGTTGGGAGGGAGGGCGAAAGGTCAGCTGATTCCGCAAGCTTTCCGGGCACGGGTGAGGACGCCGCTGCCGACGGTGCGGGCCCGGGCGGCGCCGGTGCGCAACACGTCTTCCACGTAGTCGAGGTTGGCGGCAAGCTCGGCGCGGCGGGCGCGGTAGGGCGCGAAGCAATTCCAGTAGTGCTCGAACAGTGCCTTCTTCAGGTCGCCGTAGCCGAGGCCGCCGGCGCGGAGGCGGTTTTCGTAATCGTTCGCGACGTCCTTCGGCGCGACCAGCTTCAGGAGCTGGATGGCGAGATTCTTGTCGGCGTCGGGTTTGGGCTCCTGCGGGGAACGGCTGTCCATGACGATGGACATGATCTTTTTCTTCGTGGCCTTCTCGTCGCCGAAGATGTCAATCGTGTTGCCATAGCTCTTGCTCATCTTCTGGCCGTCGAGACCGGGCACGGCGGCGGTCTCCTCGCGGATTTCCGAGTCGGGAATGACGAATGTCTCGCCGTAGGTCTGGTTAAACTTGATGCCGATGTCGCGCGTCATCTCAACGTGCTGTTTTTGGTCCCGGCCGACGGGCACGAGGTTGGCGTCGTAAAGCAGGATGTCGGCGGCCATGAGCACCGGGTAGGCGAAGAGGCCGAAATTGGGCGCAATACCCTTGGCAATCTTGTCCTTGTAGCTATGGGCCCGCTCAAGGAGCCCCATCGGAGTGAGCGTGCCGATGAGCCAGGTGAGCTCGCAGACCTCGGGCAGATCGCTCTGGCGGTAGAACACGCTTTTCTGCGGATCGAGGCCGCAGGCCAGGAAATCGAGCGCGACGTTGAGCGTGTTGGCGCGGCGTTCGTTGGCGTCGGTGAGCGACGTCATCGAGTGGTAGTCCGCGATGAAGTAGTAGCATTCGCCGCGAGTCTGCAGCTCGATGGCCGGCTTCATCATGCCGAAATAGTTGCCGATGTGCAGCGTGCCCGAAGGCTGGATGCCGGATAGAATGCGCATAGTGATCGACCCCAAATTGGCAGCGGACTTAACCACTAATCCACACTAATCTGCAGACCGAGCTCGTCACGTGGAGCTTTGGAGGACGGAGCCGCAACCAAAGGAGAGCGAACCGATTTTTGCCATGGATTGCCCGGATGGGAATGGACACAGATTTTGAAACCACTAATGGACGCTAATTGACGCTAATAAACGGAGTCAGGCAGGCACGGATTTTGGGCCCACGAAACACGCGAATTACACGAAAATGATTCGGAAAGTCGCCCGCGAATCGTCGCAAATAATCGGGAAATCAGGATTAGCGGAAATTAGCGTGGATTAGCGGTCAAAAATCCCGTCCGAATTTCGTGTCGTTTCGTGTGTTTGGTGGGCTACACGAGAACGAGAAAGATTTTCGCCGGCTGTCGCTCAGTCGCGCCGGGGGAGGAAGGTCACGGTCTGCTGCACGTGGGCGAGGGTGGCGGGGGGGATGTAACCACCCACCGTGATGGAGGGCATGACCAAGGCGCGCTGGCCGAGGAGCGTGCCGGGATTGAGCACGGCGTTGCAGCCGATTTCGGCCTTGTCGCCGAGGATGGCGCCGAATTTGCGCAGGCCGCTGTCGATCGCGCCGGTGGGCAGCCGCACGAAGATATTCTTCTGGTCGAGCCGCAGATTGGAAAGGACCACACCGGCGCCGAGGTGGGCGCCGTTGCCCAGGATGGAGTCGCCGAGATACGGCCGGTGCGGCAGGTGCACGCCATCCAGCAGGAGCGAGTTTTTAATCTCGGCATTATGTCCGATCACGCAATCGGCGCCGGCGATCACATTGCCGCGCAGGTAGCATCCCGGCAGCAGCTTGGTGTTGGGGCCGATCCAGATCGGGCCGATGAGCGTGGCCGTGTGCGGCAGCTGGACGGAGGGATGCAGATGGACCAGGCCCTCAAGATGCACCCCGGCGGGGATCGGGGGCAGCGGCTGATCGTATCGCTGCGCGGCCAGGGCGGGCCCGATCTGGCTCAACCACTCCCAAGGGGCGACGTCGGGGGAGAAAAACGGGCGAAAGGAGGCGAGCGATTCGGGCAGGGCAAAGAAATCGGCGGCTTTCACACCGATGAGCAGTAACGAAAAAGCCGCTTTTGAACAGCGGCTTTTATGCGGAATTCCTCAAACCGATCTTGTCACAGAGGGCACGGAGTTCGAAGGAGGCCACGGAGGCGGATGCAATCCTCGGTGAACTCGACCCAAGTCTCAGTGCGCTCTGTGTCTCAATTCTGTTGCTTTGGTTGCGGCTGCGTCTGGTCGTCAGGACAGACCAAACCCAGCATCGTTACCTCGGCTGCTACTTCGTACCCTGGCCGGTTCCATCGGCATCGACGACGGACTCCACCGCATCAGGTGCGCCGTGGTCGCAGGAAGTGGGTGCGTTGGCGGGCGGAACGAAGGGTTTGTAGGCCACGCCGGAACCAACCTTGGTGATGCGGATGGCCACGTATGCCGGCGTGCGTTCCTCGTATTCCCAATTGAGTTGGCCGGGAAACTGCCCGGAGAGCATGTAATACATCGGGATCGGGTCGTGGCTGTTCACGAGCACGAAATGCTGTCCGGGCGCGAGCGACCGCCAGCGTTCGAAAATGAGTCCGCGTTTGTCGGTGCAATCGACTTCACGCACGTCGAGGCGGGCAGGATCGAGTTGAGGGAGGGCGGTGGTAGTCATGGTAAATTCAGGCGTTGGCCTCGACGGCGGTAGCGGTCGTGGCGGGGGTCGCGGAGGGGGCGTCGGTTTCGGTGCAAAGGGTCAGCAGCAGGGCGCAGGGTCCGTCGACGGCGCGCAAGGCGTGCGGATGGTGCGGTGGCAGTTGCAGCAATGTCCCCGTTTCCAAACGCTGCCAACGTCCGCCGAAGAGGAAATCGCAGTGCCCGCTCAGGAGCTGGACGAGCGCGCGCCGGCTGTTGGTGTGCTCGGTGAGCTCCTGACCGGCAGCGAAAGCAAATAGTACCACGCGAACCGCCGGGGTGCTGAGCAGGGTGCGGCTCACGATCCCACCCTCGGCAAACTGGAGCAGGTCGGACAACACCACGGTGGCGGCGGTGGCGGGGTCGAGTGGAATGGCACAAGGCATGTCTGGAACATAGCACAGGTGGCGGTGTGGGGCGTTGATGCAGGTCAAGATTGGACCGAATTGGCGCGGAAGCCGGGCGTTTTTCAGTTTTTGGCGGTGTTTCTCGTAGCGCGGAGTTGCAGCCCGCGCCGGATGGGGGTAGGGCGCGTTATCCCCGCCACGGCGGGCAAGCCTAACGCGCCGCCTCGACGAGGCGGGGGCCTTTCTTGGCGCGAACGGCGGCTTAGGGATAAGCCGCCCTACCAAAACCCAAAAACGCAGAAAACGAGATTCTCCAGCGCCCGGCGTTTTTGTCGGCTTGCGCCTGGCGTCTCTCTCTGGAAACGGTACATTATAAATCTATGCAAATGACCTCCACGTTCCGTCCCATCTTTGCCCTATTGACCCTGGCGGCAATCGCCCGCGCCGACGAGGGCATGTGGCTCTACAACAACCCGCCGCGCGCACAAATCGAGGCGAAGTACGGCTTCGCGCTGACCGACGCGTGGCTGGATCATCTCTCCAAGGCTTCCGTACGTTTCAATAGCGGTGGCTCGGGCTCGTTTGTCAGCGCTGACGGCCTGGCGATCACCAACCATCACGTCGGCGCCGACGCGTTGCAGAAGATGAGTTCGGAGAAGATCAACTATCTGCGCGAAGGTTTTTACGCCCGGTCGGAAGCCGAGGAGATCAAATGCCTCGATCTCGAGCTCAACGTCCTGCAGTCGGTCGAGGATGTCACCGCGCGCGTCAATGCCGCCGTGCCCCCGGGCGCCACCGGCGATGCCGCCGCGGAGGCCCGGCGCAAGATCACGGCGGAAATCGAAAAGGAGTCGCGCGAGAAGACCGGCCTGCGCAGCGACGTCGTCACGCTTTATCAGGGCGGCCAGTATCAACTTTATCGTTCCAAGCGTTACACCGACGTCCGGCTGGTCTTCGCGCCCGAAACGCAGATCGCATTTTTTGGCGGCGACCCGGACAATTTCGAATACCCCCGCTACGACCTCGATATCTGCCTCTTTCGCGTCTATGAAAACGGCCAGCCGGTCCACCCGAAGGATTACCTGAAATGGTCGCCGGTGGGAGCGCAGGACGGCGAGCTGGTGTTTGTCTCCGGCCACCCCGGCCGCACGAGCCGGCTGCTGACCGTCGCCGAACTCGAGTACCTGCGCGACGTCAGCCTGCCCTACATCCTGGAGCTGTTGAAGCGCCGCGAGGTGCTGCTCACGGCCTGGGGCCAGCGCAGCGCCGAGAACCTGCGACGGGCGCGGGACGATTTCTTCATGGTGCAGAATTCCCGCAAGGTGTACGATGGCGAACTGGCCGCGTTGCAGGATCCCGCGATCATGGGCGCGAAGGTCGCCGCCGAGGCGGCTTTCAAGCAACAGCTGGCCGGCCGGTCCGACTCGGCCGCCGCCCTGGCCGCCTATGCCAGGATCGCCGCCGCCCAGCAGGTCATCAAAGGACATGCCCTGCGGTATCGCATGCTCGAAGGCGACCGCCGCGGCGTCTACAGCGCTCCCCACGGGCTGAGCTGCGATTCTTTTGCCGTGGCGCGCGCCCTCTTGCGGGCCGGTGACGAACGCCCGAAGCCCAACGGCGAGCGGCTCAAGGAGTACGCCGACGCCCGGCGCGAGTCGTTCGAACTGGAGCTCTTTTCCGACAAGCCGATTTACCCGGATTATGAAATCTTGCAGCTCGGCGATGCCCTCACGTTCCTGACCGAGCAGCTCGGCTTCAGCGATCCCACCGTGCAGAAGATTCTCGCCGGCAAGTCGCCCCGCGCCCGGGCCGCCGAGTTGATCAACGGCACCCAGGTGCGCGATGTCGCCTTCCGGAAAAAACTCTATGCGGGCGGGGCCGCGGCCGTGACTGCCGCCCAGGATCCGCTGATCGAGCTCGCGCGGGCCATCGACCCCGAGGCGCGGGAGCTGCGCAAGACCATGGAAGCGCAGGATGAGATCAAGCAGCAGGCGCAGGCGGCGATCGCCCGGGCGCGCTTCGCGATCGAGGGCACCAGCAAATATCCCGATGCGACGTTCACGCTGCGCCTCAGTTACGGCGCGGTGAAAGGGTACGAGGAGAACGGCCACCATGTGCCGTCGATCACCACGCTCGACGGGCTCTACGCGCGGAGTGCGAGCCAGAACAACCAGCCGCCGTTCGACCTGCCGCCCCGCTGGCTGGCGAAAAAGGCCGCGCTCGATCCGCACACGCCCTTCAATTTCGTGAGCACCTGTGACATCATCGGCGGCAACTCCGGCAGCCCGACGGTGAACCGGGCCGGCGAATTCGTGGGCATCATTTTCGACGGCAACATCCAGTCGCTTTCCGCCGACTATTATTACGAGGACGTGCAGAGCCGCGCGCTCAGCGTGCACAGCGCCGTGATCCTCGAGGCGTTGCGCAAGGTCTACGACGCCCCTGCGCTCGCCGACGAATTGCTCAACGGGAAACGGTGAGGGGGCGGGCCATTTCACTGTAGGGGCGCAGTCTTGCTGCGCCCTGGGTTGGGGGTGGGGAACGGGAAGGGCGCAGCAAGACTGCGCCCCTACATTCGGAATTACCGGACGGCCCGGACACGAGGTCCGGCCCTACACTCGAAAAACCGGTCGGAGGCCGATTTCCGGCCATCAAACCGGCAGGTCTTTTTTCCGCACCCGGATCACTTTCACAAATTTCGCGCGGAAAAGATCATCCAGCGTGTCGCGGAGCTCGGCCGGAAGTTTCTGGATCAGCTCCTCCAAAGGCGGCAACGAGCCTTTTTCTTCTTCGCTTTCCGCGGCGGCCAGCGCGGCGGCGACGGAGGCCACGTCTTCGCCACGTTCGCGTGCCTCGGCGAGGAATGCCGCCTCCGCCTCTTCACCGGGCAAGGACGGTTCAGCTTTCTCCAGTGATGGGGGCTTCAGCTCACTGGATACGTCACTGTTTGCCGCAACCGCGTCGGTCTCGACGGACTCAGCGACCTTTCCGGTCGAGCTTTCCCCTCTCCGCTCTCCGCTTTCCGCTTTACCGAGCTCCAGCGCCGCGCCCAGCCGCGCTTCCAGCCGATCGATCAGGGCTTTTTTTTTGAGCCGTCGTCGGGGGCGCTGTTGGCGGGCGCTTCGTCGGCCAGGGCCGTCAGTTCCTTGATCAGGCTGTCGATCGCCCGGGCGCGGCTGGCTTCGACGGCCTTCAAAAGCGTGACCTCAAAATTGATCTTTTCCGCGAGCCCGAGTTTCACGCCGCCCTCACCCTCGCGCAGGGCGTCGAGCAGGCGGGTGATCTGCTCGGTCGTGAGCGAGACACCGCCCAAGGCCTCGGTGCGGCCGCCCTTGGCGATGGCGTCGAGCAACGCCTGCCGGACGAGCGCCTGGAGATCGCCCAGCAGGCGCACGAGGTCGCGGCCATTGGCGTCGCACTCGTCCACGAGGCTGACGATCCTCGGGTGGTCGCCGGCGGCGAGGGCCGCGGCGAGCTCGGCGATCTTCCCGGCGGCAACGAGCCCGTAGACGTCGAGCACATCGGGTTCGGCGATTTCGGTGCCGCAGAAGGAGATCATCTGGTCGAGGATCGACTGTGCGTCGCGCAGGCCGCCATCGGCGAGGCGGGCGATGCAGGCCAGCGCCTCGTCCGTCACCTTAACTTTTTCGTCGAGGGCGATCTTGCGCAGGCGCTGGACGATGAGCTCGGGCGGGATCGGCTTCAGATCGAAACGCTGGCAGCGCGAGATGATGGTCGGCAGCACCTTTTGCGGGTCGGTCGTCGCGAAGACGAATTTCACATGGGCTGGCGGCTCTTCCAGCGTCTTGAGCAGCGCGTTAAACGCGGCGGCCGAGAGCATGTGCACCTCGTCGATGATGTAGATTTTGAACTTACCCTGGGCGGGGGCGTACTGCACGGTTTCGCGCAGATCCCGCACCTGGTCGACGCCGTTGTTGGAGGCGCCGTCGATCTCGATCACGTCGAGATGCGAACCATCGGCGATGGCCAGGCAGGCCGGATCCTGGGGATCGAAGTCGGCCTTTGGTCCGCCGGCACAGTTCAATGCCTTGGCAAAGATCCGGGCGGTACTGGTTTTGCCCGTGCCGCGCGGTCCGACGAACAGATAGGCATGGGCGATGCGACCGCGCGCAATGGCGTTTTTCAGGGTGCGGACCACGTGGTCCTGCCCGACGACATCGTCGAACGTCTGGGGGCGCCACTTGCGCGCGATGACTTGGTAACCGGGCGATGACACAAGGACGTTAGAACAGATCGAAAACCGGCAATCGCAAAGCGAAAAAGAAAATAAAAGTGGCCAGGCACTCCACGGCACTGGAAGAACGTCGCTACCGTTGCTACCTTCCGGTCCTGGCGGGGTTCGCGCGCCTGCCCATGCATGGCACCTGGCCGGGGCGCAACATGGGCGGAGCGCCTCCCGGCGCAAGCTGTATTTCGGGAGTTTGTCGGGTTTTGGGGTGAAGTGCTGGGGATACTCCTATCGTCCGTCGCAATATAAACTGCCTTCCCCGACAAACTCCTAATTCCGCCGCGTCGCGGCGGGTAAACGAAAGAAAATGTGTGGAGCGCCTTTCGGATCGTCGTCGCGCAGGCTGGAAGCCTGCGCTATGTGGACCTCCGGCTCACTTCGGCTGTGACGTGGCGGGCGCAGCGGCGGGTTGTGCAGAAGCGGCCGGACCGGGCAGCGGCGCGCTTTCGCCGGCTTTCGGCTGGGAACCCGTTGGAACAACCGGCACAGGTTTCTTCGGCGCCCCCGTCATGAGCTCTTCGATCCGTTTGCGTTGCAACCAACGGATGTCCTCAAATTTCTCCTTCTGTACCTCGGTCAGCATCGGCGCGATTTCATTGTTCATGCTCTCGATGATGTCCATGGTTTCGCGGTAGGTACGCCGGCGCAGACGCCGGATATCGGCAGCGGCGCGTTCGAGCGCCGGTTTGACCTGCCCGCGTTGGGCCTCATCGAGTTTAAGCTCGTTTACAAAACGGCGCATCTGGCCGATGACCCACTGCTGTTCGGGCACGGTGCGCTGGAGCACCTGGGGGGGCGGCGTTTTCACGAAGCGCAGCGACACGAAGCCGCCGGCCACGGCCCCGGCCAGAAAGATGCCGATAAAGGCGAGGACGACTTTCCAGGTTTTGTCCATGGTCAGGATTCGAGTTCCAGCACCTCGGCGATGGGATCGCGCATGGTCACCTCTTCGTCGGGTGGGCGGGTGATCGCTGAATAGTTGGCGATCACGCTCGCCAGCATGAGCAGGCAGGCGACGCCGAGGGCGCGCCAGGAGAGTCGTTCGAACATCAGCGAGAACGACGCGCGGGGCGGGGCGGACAGGGCGAGGGCGGCGACCCGCGTCGAGAAACCAAAGGGTGCGGCTGGATCGCGATCGTCAGGCGCCGAGCGGGCGGCGGCGACGAGGCGGGACCAGGGATGACGGCGGTCGGTGGGATTCATGAGCGTTCCTTTCGTTGTAATTCTTGAAATAGCTTCTGCAACTTCCGACGCGCGCGAAAAGCGCGCACCTTGATGAGCGAACTGTTCCAGCCGGTCAGGGCGCAGATTTCGGCGACGGTTTTCTGTTCGAGGTCGAGCAGCTGGAGGACGAGGCGGTCAGCGGGCTTGAGCTGGCCCAAAAGTTTATTGACCAGTTCGCGTGCGGCCAACGCATCGTCGGGAGCCTGGTCGCTTTCGTTGGTGAGCACGGCATCGAGCACCTCGGCTTCATCCTCCGACAAGTCGGCCCAGCGAAACTCGGGCCGGCGTTTCTGGGTGCGGAGATGATCGATGCAGGTCGTGACCGCAATCCGGGACACCCAGTGCGGAAAGGGAACGGCGCCCTGATATTGTTCGAGGCGGGTGAACATCTTCATGAAGATCTCCTGGGAAAGGTCTTCCTCGGCCACGTTTCGCGGGAGATGAGCGCGCACAATCCGAATAACCATCGGGTAAAGCTGTTCGACGAGTTCCCGCGCGGCGGATTGATCGCGCTGGCGGACGCGCTGCAGGCAGCCAGCAAGGTCAAAGGCCGTTGGTTCGGACATAAAGCTACGGAAATCGCTGCATACACGATAGACAAGACGTGCGCGTGGCAATCCGGTTACAGCCGGTGTGCAGCCGGCCATGGCTTATCGCAATCGCGCAAAGAGCCATACGGCCAGCCCGGCCATGCCAAGGCTGGGCAACCATGCGGCCATCTCCGGGGTGAGGATGCCTTTGACGGCGAGCGAACCACCGAGGTTGGCCAGCGCATAGTAGAGGAGGAACAGCCCGATCGATTTTGAGGCGCCCACCGCCGGGTTGACGCGCAGGCCCGACACCGCAAACGGCACCGCCAGCCCGATGACGATCAGCGGCGAGAGGATGTCGGCGAGCAGACCGAAGTAACGTACCTCGTAGCGCGTGACCTTCGGATTGCTCGACGCGGAGAGGTAGGCGATCAAGCGGCGCAATTCGAAAAAGGAAAGGTCGGCCGGCTTGCGGTCGATCAGCAGCATCAGGTCGGGATCCTCGCTGAAGTCGGTACGGACGAGGCGGGCAAACGCCTCGGTTTTCACCAGCTCGCCCTTCTCCAGATCGAAGGTCAGCACACGGCCGTCGAGGAAGACCCAGCCAGGTCCATCGGTGCGGCGCCCGGCTTGGGCGGCCAGCAGGCGTGTATGCTCGCGGCGCCTGATGTCGAGCAGCGACACGGTGACGCCGTAGCCCTGTTGCGTGAAACGGCTGTAACGGTTGAAAAACCACATGCGGCCGGCCGGGCGGTTGTCGAATGCCACGCTGGACACGCTGCCGATGCGGTCGGGCGGCAGGGTCTTCTCCTGCTGGCGAAAACTCAATTGATCGAGCAGCGCCTGCGACTCCGCCAGCGACCACGGCACGACGCTGGAATTGAGCCATCCGATCAGTCCGCAGAAGAGCACGCCGACGAGCCAGACCGGGGCCGTGATGCGCCAAAGACTGATGCCGGCCGCCCGCAAGGCGGTGAATTCGTGGTGCCGGTGCATCTGCCCGAGCGTATAAAGCAGCGACACCAGCAACGCCAAGGGGAGCAGCAGCGACAGATAACTCGGAATGTTGACGGCGAAATACTCGGCGACGTCACCCAAGTGGGCGCCGGCATTGAGCAGCTTGATCATGTCGGTGTACATGGCCTGGACGAACAGCAGCCCCAGCGTGGCGGCCAGCACCAGGGCGATGATTTGCAGCCATTCGCGCAGAAGGTAGCGGTCGAAAGTGTTCAAGCGCGACCGATCAAAGTCCTGCCGCGCCCGAAGGCAAAGCCGAAGCGGCGGGGGGTAGTTTGTAGGAGCCTGCTTGCAGGCGATGGCAGAGAAGGAATCGCCTGCAAGCAGGCTCCTACAAAAGACACCGGGTAACCTGGCCATCAGTCGGGCGTACAGGTGAATCCGAATGTAGGGGCGCAGCAAGACTGCGCCCCTACG
>DATJPQ010000141.1:0-4118 GCA_035506315.1 Opitutaceae bacterium | reverse complement strand
GGCGCGCTCCAAAAATAGGCATAGGCGACCACCCGGGAGTCATAAATGCCCACCCGCGCCGCGGGCGGTGTAGCGGGCTTGACGGTCGGAGCCTCCGCGGCGCCAACCGCCGCTTGGGCGAACAAACCTACGGAGAGGAATAACAGGATATTGGTTTTCATGGATTGATCGGTTCGCAATGAGTGTAGCGGAATACGGTCGACCGGCGTTAATCGATAAACTCGATACGGGGCATCGTTCTGGCCGATGTCGTTCTTCGGTCAATATGGGCGGCGGCGGCCCTACCCTATCATGGTCAAGGCATGCTTCGGTTCGCGTTCCGGCCCGGTTGGCGGTTTGCCGGCCGGCCGGTTGCAGGCCATGGTAACGACGCTTTTCACCGCCGGATTGTTGCCGCCGCGGCGCTGGCCGCGGAAGCGCGCGCGGACTTCGAACGCGAAGTTGTCGAGCACGTCCGGATTCACCGGGTCGCCATTCACAGGCAACGTCAACGCCGGCAATCCCTCGCGTTCGGCAATATGGGAGAATTGCGCCTCGGCAATCTTGTTGGGCATGCATTCGTGCGGCCCCACGCTGAGCACGCCATCGATGCGACCCTGCCGCCACGCCACGAGCGGATTGCCCAGCGTCAGCACCGCTTCGCCCTCGAGAGCATCGCGCAAATACGGCCGCGCCGCCTCCAGCAGGTCGGCGGCGGTCGGACGCGCCGGCCCGCCCATGGGACGGTCCAGGGCGGCAAACGCAACGCGCTGGATGCGATCCTGAATCGCATCGCTCAGCCACGGGCCAAACTGCCAGGTCGGCGCGTTTCGGCGCCGCTGGTGATCGCAATAGTCCAGCCACTCGTGCACTGGCGCGAGTTGCACGCGCAGCCCCCGCCGCTGGAGTTCCTCCACCACGAAACCATTCGCGAACGGCACGCTGCGCACATAGATTTCGCCGACGACCAGCACGGTGGGCAACGCGTCCGGACCGCGAATGGCTGCGAATTCCGCCGCTGCCCGCGTCAGCAGGTCGCGGATGCCGAACAACCGGCCGCCCGCTGCCTGCCAGAGCGACGCCGGGGTGGAGCGCGTCTTGGCCGCGGCCCTCTCCATCAACGCCAGTAAATCGGCCAGCGCGCGCCGGTAGATTTTGCCCGCTATGCCCGGGTTGGTTTCGGACGGCTGCACATCGAGCCACGCTTCCTGCAACAGGTCCGCCGCCAGGAAACCCGCATACACCAGCAGGGCGAACCCAGGGGGAAATTCCGCAAAATAGCCTGTATCGCGCGGCGACCAGATGTGCACGCGATCCTGCCAGCCGAGCCGTTGCAGCACGACTTGATTGAGCAGGTTATACACGCCGAAGCGGCAGGGTCCGTGCGTGCTCGTCATCAGGTAGGCAAACCGCTCATCGGGCTTCGCGCGTTCGAGTCGCTGCAAAAGCCCACCCAGCGTAAGCGCCATTGGCAGGCATTCTTTGCCCGACGTATGACGGCGGCCCTGGCGGAGCGCGTCGCGGTCTGGCGGCGGCAGGCTTTCGGCCGGGATACCCATCCCGCGGAAACCCGCGGCCAGTACGTCGGAGCCGGCGCCCATCCACGGAATCAGCAGGCGTTCGCCCCTGCTCAGGATCTCGCGCAGAGCCACGGTCTCGGTTTGCAGCCGGCTGAAATCGTGCGGCAGCGGGCCGTCCGCGTGCGGCCGCCGGTCTTGCTCCACGCAGTGGAGAAACGCCTCGATGCGCGTCTTGGTGCCGGCGTCGCCGGAATGCCCGTCAGTCTCGACGATGGCGAACGGCCGGCCGGCCATGATGTGCGCGAAGAAGTGCAGGTTGAAACTGTCCGGTCCGCAGGCGTAGTTGCTGCAATACACCGCGTACTGCCCTGGGGTGCGGCGGATCTGGTGGGCGGCGCGCAAGATGCGCTGGCCATGGCCCCAGTACATGTCGCCAAACACCGGCACGGCGGACGCCACCGGGTAGCAATCGAGCGGGATGCCGATGACGCCCTGCTCGCGTAGAATCGCCGGCACGTTGGAATTGAGGACCGGGTTGTAGATGGTGTACGGCCGGCCCAACACCACGACCGGCACGATGCCGTGTTGCGCACAAAATTCGAGTGCGTGGGCGCCCAGTTCGCCACAGCGCTGCTCAAACTCCGTCTGCACGGTCCGCGCCACGCCTTGTGCACGCCGCCAATCGTCGCCGGTCACGCCCAGTTCGATCGCCAGCCGTTGGCAACTCGCCAAAAATTCGGCGGAATCGTAGCCGTCGCGGCCCAGATCGATCACCGGAGAGATCACTTTCATCTGATGCTTCGCGGCGAGATCCCAGCGCACCACATCGGCGCTGGCCTGCACGATCGGACATGTCACGGCATGCGACTCGTCCGCGACAACCGGACCGCCTCGCAGCATGGGCAGGAACACGAAATCCGCGCCGGCGTCGGCGAGCCGCGCCGCCACCCCGTGGTAGAGCTGCATCGGGGCGCAAAACGGCACGCTGGCGCCCTGGATGCCGCGCTTCAGGTCCGCCTGGTCGCCGCTGCCCACCAGCTCGAGATCGAAACCAAGTTCGTGCAGGAACACCGCGAAAAACGGGAACAGCCCCTTGAGCGCGAATTCGTCGGTCAACGCCACGCGTTGCCGGCCGCGCGCCGTGCAGAATGGCGCGACCATCGCCTTCCGCAGCTCCTCGCGTTCGCGGAACGGGTCCGGCGCGAGGTCGGGCAGTTTCTTCTTCCGCGTGCCCTTGTCGTGCAGCGCGCAGCCACCGCCCCAGGTGAACGCCTGCCGTTGCCCGGCCACCACCGTGCGCAGCCGCTCGATCCGGCAGCAGTTGCCCGCGCCGCCGCAACCCACCGCGGCTTTGCAGTGAAACGTATCCTTGGTCTCGACCCGCGCCTGCAGGAAACGCTCCGGGTCGATTCGTTTGCCGGAGTCTTCGGGGCACAAGTCTGCTTTGGCTCCAGTTCGCATCATTGGGCCACAATGGTGGAGCGCGTTGACCCCAACGCGCTCAACGCGTCTTGGGGTCAAGCCGTTCCACCCAAAACCGTCCCCCCTTTCGGAGCGCACGACTTCATTTGGGAGCCCGCTTGCGGGCGATGTCCGGCCCTCGCCTTTCAGCTCGCGCTGCGCTAGCAACGCGATGCCGAGCGCCCCCACCGTGCCGGGATTGGGTGGCACGATGACCTCGCTCCCGGTCTGCCGCGCCACCGCCGCCGCCAGCGCGTCCGCCGCGAACGGCATGCCCTGGCAAAATATCACCTGCCCCACTGTGCGGCTGCCCTTCACACGGTTCAGATAATTTTGGACAATGGAATCGTACAGCCCCGCGACGATCGCCGGCCGGGGCACCCCCGCCGCCACCGCCTCGTCGATGACTTCCGCCATGAACACCGAGCAATGCTGGCCCAGCGATACCCCCGAGTCGGCCCGCATGGCGGCTTCACCGAGGTGCCGCACGTCCTGGATGCCGGCAAACTTGCGTCCCTGTTCCTCGATGAACGAACCGGTGCCGGCGCTGCAGGCCTCGTTCATCGCGCAATCTATGATCCGGCCCTCGGCCAACCGGATGTATTTTGCGTCTTGCCCGCCGATCTCGAAAATGGTGTCCACCCGCGGGTCGTAATGGAGCGCGCCGGTGGCGTGAGCCACGATTTCGTTTACCACGTACACGGCGTCCTTACCGTAGCACGATGTCAGCAAGGAACCGGCGATTTCCCGGCCACTGCCGGTCGCCCCCAAAGCCATCACCGGGCACCGGGCCGCGGGGCTGTCGAGGAATTGCCGCGTCAGGTCCTGCGCCGCACCCACCGGGTCGCCCAGCGTTTGCCGATAGCCTTCCCACAAGACCTCCCGAGTCAGCTCGTCCATCGCCACCAGCTTCGCCCCCGTGGACCCGATGTCAAAGCCCAAGGCCAACCGCCGGACCTCCCCATTGACCACTGCCCAGGGGCGGCTGGGCATCCGCCGGACCCTCGCCAAAGCGCCTCGCAGACTCGGGAGCCGCTCTAATTGGACCTCGCGAGGGGGCAGCAGGAGCTCCGTCAGGGGAGGGAGTGGCGGTGGGGCCTGAAATCCGAAATCCGAAATCCGAAATCCGAAACAAGCTCGAATTGGGGAATGCGGAAA
>DATJPQ010000140.1:0-6140 GCA_035506315.1 Opitutaceae bacterium | reverse complement strand
GCGCCTTGCTTGGAAAAATCGCCGGCTGCCGCATCCTCGTGATCGGCGACGTCATGCTCGACCACTATCTCTGGGGCGATGCCACCCGCATTTCGCCCGAGGCGCCCGTGCCCGTCGTGGAGGTCAAGCGAGATACCTATGTACCCGGCGGCGCCGCCAACGTCGCCCTCAACTGCGCCTCCCTGGGCGCGAAAACGACTGTCGCCGGCTACATCGGTGAGGACGACGCCGGCGCCCGCCTCAAACAACTGTTGCGCTCCTCCGGCGTAAGGGCGCTGGGGACCGCCGGCCATGCTCACACGATCGTCAAGACGCGGGTCATCATCCAACGCCAGCAGCTCTGCCGCCTCGATCGCGAGGCCGCGCCCGCGGCCTACCAGATGGATGCCGCGGATGCCGTACGCCTTCTGCGCCGCTCGATCGCCGAAGCAGATGCCGTCGTGATTTCCGATTACGCCAAGGGTCTGGTGACGAACGAGCTCATCGCCGCCGTTGCCGCCGAGGCGCACGCGCAGGGCAAATTCGTCGCCCTCGATCCGAAACCCAAACGCTCGATTTGCTTCGAGGGTCTTGACCTCATCACGCCCAACCGCCGGGAGGCCGCGCAACTCGCCGGCCTACCCTGGACGGGCGGCACTCCCTTCCCGGCCGAGGAAATCTGCCGCATCATCCACGAACGCCATCGGGTGAAAAATCTCGTGGTCACGCTCAGCGAGGACGGTCTGCTGCTCAGCCGCGAGGGACGCGTGGTGCAGCAGATTCCCACCGCCGCGCGCGAGGTGTTCGACGTGTCCGGCGCGGGCGACACCTCGATCGCCGGTCTCGTCCTCGCCCTGTCCGCCGGCGCCGACCTCGAAACGGCGGCGCATTTTGCCAACGCGGCCTCCGGCGTGGTCGTCGGCAAGGTCGGCACCGCCACGGTGACGCCGAAGGAGCTCCTCGCCTACGTGAGCCACACGCCATGAGCGGGGAAAACTCGAAACCCGAAACCCGTACCGAGGCCGCAGGCCGACAGTCTGACAACTCGAAACTTGATCGGGCGCTTTTCCTCGACCGCGACGGCACGCTGATCGTCGACAAAGTGTATCTCGCCGATCCGGCGGGCATCGAAATCTTCCCCGGCGTGGCCGAAGGTCTGCGCCATGCCCGCGCGCTCGGCTACCGGCTTTTTCTGTTCACCAACCAGTCCGGTATCGGGCGCGGTTACCACACGATCGAGGACACGCATCGCGTCAACGCCCGGCTGGAGGAACTGCTCGGCCTGCCGCCCCCGGTGTTCGACGAAATCTGCATCGCACCGGAAGCTCCCGGCCAGCCGTCGCTCTACCGCAAACCCTCGCCGCGTTTCATTCAGGAGATGATCGCGAAATACCAGCTCGACCCGGCGCAATGCGTCATGGTGGGCGACTCCGCCGCCGATCTGGCCGCCGCCCTGGCCGCCGGCATTCGCGCTGCAGCCGTGCGCACCGGCAAGGTTGATCCGCAGACACTCCCCGTGATCGCTGCGCACCGCATCCCCGTCTTCGCCGACTTCGCCGCCTTCGCCGCGACGCTCGGCTGAGCTTCCGGAATCCGATGACCGAATGGTGGAGCGGCTTGACCTCAAGACGCTTTGAGCAGAACCGATGCGGTATAGGTAGGGCGCGTTATCCTTAACGCGCCGTGCTCCCGTGGTCGAACTCGACGGCGGACCAGGGATAGTCCGCCCTACCGTTTGGTTCCCAAGCTATCGGAGGAAATGCGGAGCAGCTGTACGATCCCGATTGAGCTTATCGCCGACCACGCGCTCCACCTTGTCACTTCCCTGTATCTGGCGTAATAGGTAACGCATGCCCGAACTCGCCGAGGTAGAGTTTTACCGCAAACGCTGGCACCAGGCGGCCGTCCGCCGGACGATCACCGCTGTGCTCACGCACGGTCGCGCGAGAGTCTTCCGTCACGGTCATACTGCGGCCAGGCTGGGCTCGGCGCTGCCGGGCCGCCAATTGCGTTCCTCCGCTGCGGCGGCCAAACAGATGTGTTTCCGCTTCGGCGACGACCTTTGGCTCGGCCTGCATCTTGGCATGAGCGGCGAGTTGCACGTCGAGCCCGCCGGCTACGCTCCGGGAAAACACGACCACCTCGTTCTTCGCACCGGGCGGTGCGCGCTGGTCTTCACCGACCCGCGCATGTTCGGCGGCGTGGAATTTCACCGCGGTGCCACGCCGCCCAGTTGGTGGACGCGCCTCGCTCCGCCGATTTTGTCGCCGGCGTTCACCGTCGACGCCATCGCAGTGTTTCTGCGCCGCCGGGCGCGCGCGCCGATCAAGGCCGTATTGCTGATGCAGGAACGTTTCCCTGGCATCGGCAACTGGATGGCGGATGAAATCCTCTGGCGTGCTGCGTTGCATCCGCAACGCCCCGCCGGTTCCCTGCGGCCCGCCGAGGTCCGCGCGCTCTGGCGCGAATGCCGTCGCGTCTGCCGTCTCGCGCTCGCCACCATCGCCGGCCGCGGTGATTACCTACCGCCCGACCTCAACGCGCACATTCCCGCCACGTGGTTGTTCCGGCACCGTTGGACCGACGGCGGCCGCTGCCCCAAGACCGGCGGTCCGCTCGTGCGCGAGGAAATCGGCGGCCGCACCACCTGCTGGTCCCCCGCCCGCCAGAAACTCCGTCGCTGACCTCTCCCCCGTCCGTCGCCTCCACCCACGGCTCGAGAATTTGTCACATAATACGTTACAAGTCGGGCGGACGGAGAGGCACAGGTTTTGACATTTAAGGGCACTCCTAAAACTCGGGTGTTTCGTAGCGCAGGCATCCTTGCCTGCTTCATCGCCCGATGCAGGCTGGAAGCCTGCGCTACTTACGGCACGGCTAACAGGAGCCCCTTTAAGCATGTGGCAAATGGATTGGGGCGACGGAGCGCAATGCGTGAGGGGGGAACCGACCCGAGCACGTTCTGCAGCGGTGGCAGGAGCAGCTTTACACCCAGCCCGGCCACAGCCAGCTTCGGTATATCAGACCCAAAACAAATGAGTCGAAGGTCGAAGGAACAAACCGCCTCAGATAAAACCATCGCCCTGCCATCGGGCCAGGCTTGGGCGAATGACCGTTGGACGGCGATCGGCGTTGGCCTCTTTTTAGCGGCGATCACGCTGATCGTCTTTGGCCAGACGGTTCACCACGACTTCGTCAACTACGACGACAATGCCTACGTCTACGATAATCCGCATGTCACCCCTGGTCTGACGCTTTCCGGGGTTCTCTGGGCGTTCACCCACGTCCATTCCTCCAACTGGCATCCGCTGACCTGGATCTCCCATATGATCGACTGCCAGCTCTATGGATTGAATCCTGGCGGGCATCATCTCACCAATGTCCTGCTCCACACTGCGACGGCGATGCTGCTTTTCCTGGTACTGCGGCGGATGACGGGGTTCCTGTGGCGCAGCGCCTTTGTGGCGGCAGTGTTCGCGATCCATCCACTGCGGGTGGAATCGGTGGCGTGGGTGGCGGAACGCAAGGACGTGTTGAGCGGACTGTGCTTCATGCTGACCTTGGGGGCTTATGTCCGTTACGTCCAAGGACGGCCGGGCGGCAATAACCGCGCACCAGGCGCGCCGGCCATACCCGCCACTGAGGACCGACGCTCGATCCGTGATTATGGCCTGGTACTTTTGTTTTTCGCACTAGGTCTGATGTGCAAACCGATGCTGGTGACACTGCCCTTCGTGCTGCTGCTGCTGGATTACTGGCCGCTGCAACGTTTTCCCCAACCCGGTGGTCGTCTGATTCCCTGGCGGTTAATCGTCGAAAAAATTCCCCTGCTGGCGCTATCCGGCGCCGCCAGTGCCACGACACTCTTTGCCCAATCAGGAGCGCGCTCGCCGCTCGAACAGATTTCCCTGCCCCTGCGGGTGGGCAATGCCGTGATCTCCTATGTGACCTACCTGGGTCAGATGTTCTGGCCCTCGGGCCTGATGGTGCTATACCGATTTTCTCCCCGAGACGTTGGAGTGGTAAAAGTGATGCTGTCGCTGGTGGTGCTGGCCGGTATTTCCACGGGTGCGCTTGTCCTACGGCGCCGCCCCTATCTGTTGACCGGCTGGCTGTGGTACCTCCTCATGCTGGGGCCGGTGATTGGTATTGTATGGGTGGGTACGCAATCGCGGGCGGATCGCTACACCTATCTGCCGCAAATCGGCCTGTATTGGATGCTGACCTGGACGGTGGCCGAACTAAGTGCGGGCTGGCGTCACCGCCGGCTGGCCCTGGGCGGTGGCGCCACCATCATCCTGGCCGCCTTGATTTTTTGCGCCCACGCGCAGGCCGCGTACTGGCACAACAGTGAAACCCTCTGGACCCACACACTGGCCCATGCTCCCGACAATATCATTGCCCACAACAACCTGGGCAACGAATTCACCCGCCGGGGGCAATTGGACGAGGCGATCGCCCATTACCAAACGGCCCTGCGGATCAAACCCGATTACGCAGAGGCCAGTTACAATCTCGCCGAAGCCCTGCTGCGGAAAGGCGAGCTGGACGAAGCGATCGTCCATTACCAGGCGGCACTGCAAGTCGACCCCAACTATTTCGATGCCCATAACAACCTGGGCAACGCTTTCATCCGCAAGGGCCGCGTGGACGACGCTTTTGCTCAATACCAGCGGGCGCTCGAAATCAACCCCGCCTCCCCTGGAACCCAGGTCAATCTCGGCAATGTCCTCGTACAAAAAGGCCGTATAGACGAGGCGATCGCCCATTACCGAAAGGCCCTGCTGATCAATCCTGACTTTGCGCAAGCCCACTACAACCTGAGCAAGATACTGGCCCAGAAAGGCGAGGAGGAGGAAGCGATCTCCCATTATCTTAAGGCGGTGCGGATCAATCCCGACTTTGCCGGTGCCCAGAAAATACCACCCCGCTGACAATCCAATGAAAACCATCCGTTCCCGACCTGGAAAACTCCTGCCAAGGTTCGCAATGCTTGGCCTGGCTTGTTGCGGCGGCTGGGCCGCCGATCAGATCGATCTGTCGAAAATACCTGGCTCGGCGCAGATGCCCCTGACGGTGGTGGTCTCACCCCTTCCGCCCAAACCCGCGGATGGGCGCAACGTCCAGCCCATTCACTTTGGCGTATGGATCAATGCGGATGGCTCGGTGAAAAAGTGCGACGTTTTGGAGGACAGCCCCAAGTGGCAGGAGACCGCGCGCACGGCCCTGAATGGATGGAAGTTTGCGCCGGTCATTTGGGAGGGGAAGGCGATCCCGGCACGGACCGAGGTTTCCTTTTTCCTGACGGGCGGCAAAGTGGGTTTTTCCCAATCGCCGGTGCCCAATCTCCCCCCGGAAATCCATACCGAGAATGAATTCGGCCTGAAGATGCCGGTGGTGAAATACGATCCCGACCTGCAGATCCCCATGCTCGAGCGGGTCACCCGAAAAAGACTGGAAGCGGGTTTCGTCTACCTGGTCGGCCGGGACGGGCTGCCTTATGATTTCGAGTTGCTCGGAGCGAGTTCCGAGAGCGCCTACCGCGCGATTATCAACGAACTCGGAAATCAGACGTTCACGCCCGGCCTTGTCGGGGATGAGCCCGTCATCGTGAAAATGAAGCAGGTCATCTCGACCATGAGCATGGACAAACCACCGGCGGAGCTGGCTGGCTTGGTGGAGGCGATGGATCCGGTCTATCCCTACGAGCAACTGATCGCCGGCACCGCTGGCACCGCCAAGGTGCATTTCACTTTGGATGCGCATGGCAACGTCAGCCATGCCGAGGTGGTCGAGGCCAGTCATCCAGATTTTGGCAGCTCGCTCAAGGCGGCGATCGAGAGCTGGAGTTTCTCCCCCGAAGCCGCAACGGAGCTGGCGGAGCGGACCTATGAGCACGAATTCTCGCCCAGCAATCTTCCCGGCGGCCTGACGCGCCTGCTGGCGATCCTGCGCCAAGGAGGCACCATCTCGAGTTCCCGCGCGCAGCTCAGCGGCAGTCCCCAGCGGGTTTATTCGCCCGGATTGAGTTTTCCGCCAGACCTGTTGGGCAAGAACCAGTCCGGCACCGCCAAGATTGAGTTTATCGTGGATCGAAGCGGGCTGGCGCAACTGCCGCACATGCTCGAAGCGACCGATCCGGCCTTCGGATGGGCCGCCGC
>DATJPQ010000139.1:0-8321 GCA_035506315.1 Opitutaceae bacterium | reverse complement strand
GTGGTATTTTCGCGGCTGGGCCGGAATGATGAGGCCTTGTTGCATTACGCTGAAGCGGTGCGACTCAACCCGAATGTTGGCGAAGCGCAGCTCAACCTGGGCATCGCGCTGGCCCAGGCGGGACGGTCGGCGGAAGCACTGGATCACCTGCAGGCGGCCGTACGCCTCAGACCCGATCTACCGGAGGCGCACAACAACCTGGCGATCTTGCTGGCCGAATCGGGCCGTGGGGCGGAAGCAATGGATTACTTCCGGCAGGCGTTGCGGCTGAAGCCGGACTACGCCGGAGCGCATTTCGGCCTGGGCAACGCGCTGGCGCAGGCCGGTCGTTTACCCGAAGCCATTGCCGAGTTCCAGGCGTTAGTGCGGCTCACACCCGACGATGTCACGGCCCGCCACAGCTTGGGCAACGCCCTGCTGGTGGTTGGTCGGACAGCCGAAGCCATCGCCGAGTATCGGGAAGTCTTGCGCACGCATCCGGACGACGCCGCGGTGCGCGAAAGTTTACGGCGGGCGCAGGCTTTGCTCCCCGCGCCTGAGTCAGCTCGCTGAGTTTCTTGGATTCCCGGTGAAAAATACGCCGATCTGAATGTCATCTATTAGATGACAATGGTGTCGATAGTGAGCACGTTTTACAATTACACGTAATCATCATGCTCGCAGAGGCTTATATATTAATTACGCGATCAACCAAGAGAAGATTGTCATCTATTAGATGACAATGATTCCTTCGCAGAGCGACTGGCTGCCCAACTCGAAGCGGGTGAATATTTGCGATTAAGTTTCGGCTGCTGACAGGTTTCGTTGGTCTTTCTGGACTGGGGTCTGCCCGCTTTTATTTCAGCCAGCCGACCGGCAATACAAACGGAACCCTTGCCTTGTACTGTAGGTAACGGTCGCCGAATTTCTCGACAAGACACTCCTCTTCCCGCTTGGCCAATACCCGCAGCGCGGCGTACATCGCGAGCGACGTCGTCAAACCGAACCAGGAGTGGAGCAGCAGCTCGATACCCGGGACGATGAAAACGATCCAGGAACCATACAAAGGATGCCGGCAAAGGCCGTAAACTCCTTTGGTCACCAGTTCTCCGGCGGAGAAGGCCCGCATGACCGCCCTGGCCGACAAGAAATAGTACGGGAGGCCCAGCACGATCAGGAAGATCCCGAGATAAGTCAGCGCCGGATAGAGCGTGTCGGGAATTCGCAGTGCCGGGGAAAGCTGCGTGATATGGTTGGCCGCGATCCCGTACAAAAGTGAGATCAGAGCCCAAAGCGGGCCCACTCCCCAACGAGTCATCGGTTTGGTCATGAGTTTGATCTCGCGCGCGAGTTGAACGGGAGGAGAACACCGGCTCTCGTCTGGAGGTTACATCGATAAGGGCAAAATCGTGTCATTGACCTTCGACGTTCGTCAGCCCCCAGCCCGCGGCGAGGGCCTGGCCGGCGGCGATGCTGCCGTCGTTGGGTGGTAGGGCGTGATGGATCAGCACGGTGTGTCCGCGGTCGCGCAGGCGGCGGACTGAAAGTTCGAGCAAGCGGGCATTCTGGAAACAGCCGCCGGTCAGCGCCACCGTCTCTACGCCGCAGCGCGCGGCAACTTCGCCGATCACGTCGGCCAGCGCGCGGTGGAAACCGGCGGCGAGCGCCGGCGCGAGTGTGTGCGCCCTGGCGGCGAGCAAATCGGCGAGCAACGGCGCCCAGTCGAGGATCAGCTTTCCGTTTCCGGCCTCGGACCGCACATCGAGTTTCAGTGGCGCGCCTTCGCCGCTGATAGCGTCGGCGCAAAATTCCACGTCCATGGCTGCCTGGCCCTCGAAATGGGTGTGGGTGCGCAAACCGAGCAGCGCCGCCACGCCGTCAAAGAGCCGCCCCGCGCTTGTCGTGACGGGGGAGTTCAATTCGCGCGTCACGATCTCGTGCAGCAACGACTGCATCTCGGAGCCCAAACCCAGGGCGCCGGCGGCCTGGAGGGTTCGCGGATCGCGTGGTCCAAATGCCGTGTGCAGCAGGCTGAAGGCCACCCGGCGCGGCTCGCGCACGGCCGTTTCGCCCCCGGGCAACTGGAAGGATCGCAGGTGCGCCACGCGTCGCGCCCTGCGCGCCTTCCGATCGACGAGAATAAATTCGCCGCCCCAAATCGTGCCGTCGCTACCGTATCCCGTGCCGTCCCAGGCCACGCCGAGCACGCGGTCGGGTAGGCTTTCATTGTCGAGGAGACAGGCCAGGATATGGGCAAGATGGTGTTGCACGCGCACGACCGGCACGCCGAGTTTCTCCGCGAAGCGGGTGGAAGCGTAGTCGGGGTGGGCATCGCAGGCGACGCGGGCGAACCGGCCGCCATAGAGACGGCCGAGCAGGTCTACCGTCCGCTCGAAAGTTGCAATCGAAACGACATTACCCAGATCGCCAATATGTGGGCTCAGCACCAGGTGGTCGCCGGCGGTCACGGCGACGGTGTTCTTCATGTGGGCACCGACGCAGAGCAGAGGCTCGGCGGGGCGGGCGTCCGGTGGCAGACGAATCGGCGTGGGGGCATAGCCCCGCGCCCGGCGCAGAAGCAGGGGGCCGGTGGCGCACGAACGCACGACGGAGTCATCCACCGGACGCGCGATACCGCGATTGTGCACGAGAAACAAATCGGCGATGCCGCCCAGCCGCTGGACGGCCTCGCGATCGTCGAAGCAGAGCGGCTCCTCGGACAGATTGCCGCTGGTGGCGACGACGGGCCGGTCGACCGCGGCCAGCAGTAGCACGTGCAACGGCGCATAGGGGAGCAGTGCGCCGATCCATGGATTACCCGGAGCGACGGAGGCGGCGAGCGGCGCATCGGCGCGCCGCCGCACCAGCACGATGGGCGCAGCCGGAGAGGCGAGCAACCGGCGCTGCTCGTAGGTGGTATCGGCCGTGGCTGCCAGGGCCTCGAGCGAGGGGAACATGACCGCGAGCGGTTTTTCCTCGCGATGCTTGCGGCGGCGCAGTTCGCGCACGGCCTCGTCGTTGGTGGCATCGACCAGCAGATGAAAACCGCCGATGCCCTTCACGGCAACGATGCGGCCGGCGTGCAACGCGGCGGCGGCCTGGGCAATCGCGGCGGCGTGATCGGCGAGGGTCTGGCCGAGCGAGCCGTGAAGCTCCACGTGCGGTCCGCAGACCGGGCAGGCATTGGGTTGCGCGTGGTGGCGGCGGCTGGCCGGATCGTCGTACTCGCGCTGACACGCGGGGCACATGGTGAACTCCACCATCGTGGTATGCGGCCGGTCGTAGGGCAGTTCGCGCAAGATGGAATAGCGCGGACCGCAGTTCGTGCAGTTGATGAACGGGTAGGCACGGCGCCGGTCGCGCGGGGTCATGAGTT
Source organism: Opitutaceae bacterium (assembly GCA_035506315.1). Taxonomy (GTDB): domain Bacteria; phylum Verrucomicrobiota; class Verrucomicrobiia; order Opitutales; family Opitutaceae; genus MWDT01. The sequence continues at coordinate 4,966 of DATJPQ010000139.1, read as the reverse complement.
CGCGGCGGCAGTCGTCGCAGAGGGCCAGATCGGGCGTGACGGCGGCGGTCGGTGTCGCCGCCGGAGACTCGCTGCCGACGATGGCGAATCCGGCTCCGTTCGCCGGGGGATCGTCGTCGTTGGCCGCGCGCGAGGTAAGCGTTTCGATGCGGGCCGCAGGTGGCGCCTCGGTCCGCAGTCCGGTTTCGAATTCGGCCAGGACAGCGGGAGCGGCGGCGGCGCGGATGGTGACGCCGTGACCGTCGTTACGAACCCAGCCGCACACGCCAAGACGCGCCGCCAGCCGCGCAACAAACGGCCGGAATCCGACACCCTGCACGGTGCCGGTGACGATAAAGAGGCGGTCGGGGTTCATGCCAAATTCGTCAGAAAGGTTAACCACTAATGCACACTAATTATCACTAATCCGTAGATCACCTTCGGAGTGGTCGGTACAAATCCGGTACGGTCCGTTCCATTGGTGTCAATTAGTGTGGATTAGTGGTTAAAAGGCCTGCTCTGGGTTGTTGGGTATCGCCTGCAAGCAGGCTCCTACAAAAATTCACCGCAGCGCCCGCAGGTAGGAGAGCCAGGCGTCGAAACCTTCCCCCGTGCGGGCGGAGAGTTCGAAGACCTCGGCTTGTGGCGCAGCGCGGCGGATGTTGTTCCGGGCGAGGTCGAGATCGAACTCCATGGCAGCGGCGACGTCGATCTTCGTCAGGATGACGGCGTGGGCGCTGCTGAACATGGGCGGGTATTTCAGCGGCTTGTCCTCGCCCTCGGTGCAGGAGACGAGCGTGATCCGGCGGTTTTCGCCGAGATCGAACGAGGCGGGGCAGACGAGATTGCCGACGTTCTCGATGAAGAGCAGGCGTACGCCATCAAGCGGGAGGGCGGCGAGACCGCGGGCAATCATGGCCGCATCGAGATGACAGGTGCCACCGGTGGTGATCTGCGCCACCGGAACGCCGGGACGGCGGAGTCGTTCGGCGTCGTTGGCCGTCTCGAGATCGCCGACCAACACGGCGGTGCCCAGTTCGGAGGCGAGCGCGCCCAGAGTCCGTTGGAGTAGCGTCGTTTTGCCCGAGCCGGGAGACGATACGAAGTTGAGCGCGCGGATACCACGCTCGCGGAAAAAGGCGCGGTTATCCGCGGCGCGGCGGTCGTTCTCGTCGAGGATACGCACTTGAAGATCGACGGTGCGCCGGCCGCTTTTCACCGGGTCTCCGGGTGGCGGCGGCAACGTGTCGGATGGATCGCGGACGTCCACCATGATGACTTCGGGCGCAGCAGCGGGTGAAGCGGAGGCAGGTTGACCGGCGGAGGGAGAGGGGGTGGCTTTCATGGCGGTTAGGAGATTTCGAGGCTGGCCAGATCGAGTTCCTTGCCCTGGAGGATTGTGCCCCCCAACGCGTGGCAGTGCGGGCACTCGAACAAGTAGCCGTCGGCCGGAGTGAATTCGTTGGAGCATTTTTGGCAACGGGCGCGCGCCGGGACGATTTCGATTGCGAACTCCGCTCCCGCTGCGGAGGACTCCGGCAGGGCGATTTCCATGGCAAAGCGCAAAGCGTCGGGATCGACCCCCGAGAGCGCGCCAATCCGCAGGACAATGCGGTGCACGTGCGTCGCGCCGGCTTCCTTGGCCTGCGCGGCGACCTGCCGCAAAGCGGCCTCGGCGATGCCCAATTCGTGCATGGAAAGGAGCCTGTCGGAATTGCCAATGAGTACCATATTTTCTTCGGAGAATCTCATCTGGGTGACGGTACTCTGCCTCGTCAGGCTCCTTGGGCAGCGCTCCGCGCTGCGTGAACTCGAATCCATATACGATGTGCCGCCGCCTTGTGCGGCGGCTTTAGGGGTTTGTCGATCAGGGGTTTGCTTTGTGCGGGGATATGCGAGCGGGCATCGCATTTCGATTCATAGCCCGGCAAACTCCCAGCACGGCGCTTAATAGAGCGATGCCGAGTAGGCGACGAAATCTAATAGTGTAAATAAGTATGGCTTGCCATTCTCCGATTAATCCTCCAGTCATTTGACTTCCCAAAACAGTGCCGTCCGTTCTTTGCGACGGCTCGCTTTCCCCCCGCAGGCTCCCCCGGCCTGCTAGTTATATTCCCACCATGAATGCTCTTGGTTCTCCGACCCGGACGGGCGGTCCCGCCCTCTGGGATGAAATGCGTGCGCGTGGCGTGAGCCGGCGTGATTTTCTCAAATTCTGCACCTGGATGGGCGCGATGCTCGGCGTCGAAGCGAGCGGTGTGGCCCAGATCGTGAAGGCTCTCGAGACGAAGCGCCGGCTGCCGATCGTCTGGCTGCATTTCCAGGAATGTACGTGCTGCAGCGAATCGTTCATCCGCTCGTCGCACCCGATTGTCGCCGACATCCTGCTCGACAAGGTCTCGCTTGATTATACCGAAACCCTGCAGGCGGCGGCGGGCTATCAGGCCGAGGAGTGCATGGCGCGCACGATCAAGGAAAACCCCGGCGGCTATCTCCTCATGGTCGAGGGCTCGGTGCCGACGGCGGCCGACGGTGCGTATTGCTGCGTGGGTGGGCGCTCCGCGCTGGAGATCGTCCACGAGGCCGCGGCGGGCGCGAAAGCCATCATCGCATGGGGCAACTGCGCCTGCGCGGGCTGCGTGCAGGCGGCGAATCCGAATCCCACGAGCGCCACTCCGATCCACAAGATCATCACGGGCAAACCGATCATCAACGTGCAGGGCTGCCCGCCCATCGCCGAGGTGATGGCGGGTGTGGTCGTGCACCTGCTGGCCTTCGAGCGTATCCCGCAACTGGACTCCCTGGGCCGCCCGATGGCGTTTTATTCCCGGCGGGTCCACGACAGCTGCTATCGCCGGCCCTACTACGACGCCGGCCTGTTCGTCGAAACCTTCGACGACGAGAATGCGCGTCGCGGCTTCTGCCTCTACAAGATGGGCTGTCGCGGACCGACCACGTACAACTCCTGCGGGATCATCCGCTGGAACAACGGCGTCAGTTACCCGATCCAGTCGGGCCACGGCTGCATCGGTTGCTCCGAGGCGGGCTTCTGGGACAACGGCCCGTTCTACCAGCGCCTCGCCACCTTCCCGGGGTTTGGCATCGAGACGACGGCCGACAAGGTCGGTCTTACTGTGGGCGCGGCGGCGGTGGCCGGAGTGGCCGCGCACGCCGTGTTGACCAATGTCCGCAAACACAAGGCGATCGGCGAGCAGCCGGGCGAATCGGCCCAGGACGCGGAACCGCCGGCGTCGGCGCATTCTTAAACCACGGAGGCATCCATGAGCACAAGAATCGTAGTTGATCCCGTCACCCGTATCGAAGGCCACCTCCGGATCGAAGCCGAAGTCAAAGACGGCAAGATCGTCGATGCGTGGAGCGCCGGCACCATGGTGCGCGGCATCGAAATCATCCTGAAGGGGCGCGATCCGCGCGACGCATGGGCGTTCACCGAGCGCGTTTGCGGCGTATGCACGACCGTGCATGCGCTGGCGTCGGTCCGCGCGGTCGAGGATGCGCTGGGCATCGCCATCCCGCCCAATGCCGAGCTGATCCGCAACCTGATGTTTTGCGCGCAGTACATGCAGGACCATGTCGTGCATTTCTACCATCTGCACGCCCTCGACTGGGTCGATGTGGTCAGCGCATTGCAGGCCGATCCGGCCGAGGCATCGCGCATCGCGCAGAGCATCTCGAACTGGCCCAAGAGTTCGGTGGGTTACTTCAAGGATCTGCAGAAGCGCCTGAGCGGTTTCGTGGAGAGCAAACAGCTCGGCATTTTCGCCAATGCCTACTGGGGCCACCCGGCCTACAAGCTCCCGCCCGCCGTCAACCTGATCGGCGTGGCGCACTACCTCGAAGCACTTGAGTGGCAGAAGGAGATGGTGAAGGTCCACACGATCTTCGGCGGCAAGAATCCGCATCCCAACTATCTCGTGGGCGGCGTGCCCTGCTCGCTCAACATCGACGAGGCCAACGCCATCAATGCCGACCGGCTGGCGCAGGTGGGCCGCTTGTTCGAAGAGGGGCAGCGCTTCATCGAACAGGTCTACCTTCCCGACCTGCTGGCCGTCGCGCCGTTCTACCTCGACTGGACGGAAATCGGCGGCGGCGTGAAAAACTATCTCGCCTACGGCGATCTGCCCACGAACGGCTTCGCCGACGTCACGCATTTCAAGTACCCGCGCGGCGCCGTGCTCGATCGCGACCTGACCCAGGTGCACGCGGTCGATCCGCACGATCCCGACGGCGTGCGCGAGCACATCAACCACTCGTGGTATTCCTACCAGGGCGGCGAAGGGCAGGGGCTCAATCCGTGGGACGGCGAGACGAAGTTCAACTACACGGGGCCGAAGCCCCCGTACGAGAATCTCAACGTCGATGGCAAATATTCGTGGCTCAAGACGCCGCGCTGGAAGGGCCACGCGATGGAGGTCGGCCCGCTCGCGCGCCTGCTCGTGGGCTTCGCCAGCGGCAACGCCGAGATCAAGGAGGCGGTGCTGCAGACGCTCGGCGCCCTGAAGGCGCCCCCGGCGGTGCTGTTCTCGACGCTCGGCCGCACCGCGGCCCGCGGCATCGAGACGAAGCTCGTCGCGCGCTGGGCGCAGGAATTCTACGGCCAGTTGCTCACCAATATTCGTAACGGCGATTCACGCACGTTCACCAAGGACAAGTGGGAACCCGCCACCTGGCCGGCGACGGCCCGCGGTGTGGGTGCCTCCGAGGCGCCGCGCGGCGCGCTGGCGCACTGGATCGTGATCAAGGACCAGAAGATCGAGAATTACCAACTGGTCGTGCCCAGCACCTGGAACGCCTCGCCGCGCGACGGTCAGGGCCAGCGCTCGCCGTATGAGGCTTCGCTCGTCGGCACGCCGGTGGCCGACGTCAAGCAGCCGCTCGAGATCCTGCGGACGGTGCACTCGTTCGATCCCTGCATCGCCTGCGCGGTGCATCTCTACGACGACCGGGGCCAGCCGTTGCAGCAGGT
>DATJPQ010000138.1:0-13961 GCA_035506315.1 Opitutaceae bacterium | reverse complement strand
AACCGAAAGCGACGGGCGGGAGTGGACGCATAGCCGAACAACCAAGTGGGATGGGCGGACGCTAGGATGATCCGGAAAGCCACAGCAATGAAAATGCCTTATGATCTGAAGAAATTAGTGGAATTACCCACCATTTTTCGGATGGCGCGGCTGCCCCCGGCGTCTAGGCTGCGTCATCCCTCGATAGTTTTCCCGGTTCCCACTCGGTAGATTCCTTAATGCACTATTTTATGCGTAGCGGTTTTGGTCCCCGCCTCGGGCTCCTAAAGCGAAGCTGTCTTCGCGGCGGAGCCGGGCTGTTCGTGGGGTTATGGCTGATCGTGACCTTGGCCCGCGCGGCTGACGCGCCGGCCACCGCCACCCCGGCGCCGAACTCCGACGCCAGCTGCCTCGAATGTCATAGCGACGAAACACTTTCGATGCGGAAGGGCGGCCAGAAGGTATCGCTCTTCGTCGAGCCCAATGTGCTCGGCCAATCGGCGCACAGTTCGCTCGCCTGCCTCGACTGTCACGAGGGATTCAACTCCGAGAGTTCGCCGCACAAGAAGCCGATGATGCCGGTGGACTGCGGCTCGTGTCACGAAAAGATCGGGCAGAAACACGCTTTCCATCCTCGCCTCGCGCTCTCCCCCCAGCCGGCGGGCAAGGATACGTCATGCACGGCGTGTCACGGCACCCACGCGGTGGCGGCGGTGAAGAACGTGGATTTCCCGTTTACCCGCGCGAAACAGGCGGAGTCCTGCGGACAGTGTCATGAGGCGGCTCGCGACGAGTTTCGCACTTCAGCCCACGGCCTTTCGCTGACGACAGGCACCAAAGATGCCCCCGATTGCTTGAGCTGCCACCGCCAGCCGATCGCCGGCCCGGTCGGAAAGGCTGCCACCGTCGAGTTGAAGCTCGCGCAGGCCAAACTCTGCGAATCCTGCCACGTGGGAAAACCGGAGATCGCGGACAAGACGATGCTCGGCCGGGCCTTCGTGGCGTCGTTCGACCAAAGCGTGCATGGCGCGGCACTGGCACGCGGCGTGGCCGGAGCCGCCAGTTGTGTCGATTGCCACGGCAGCCACTCGATGAATCTGGGCATGGTTGCCGGCTCGCGTGTCAATCAGCAGCGGGTGGCCGCCACCTGCGCGAAATGCCACGCCAAGACCGCCGCCGAGTACAACTCCAGCGTGCACGCGGTCGCGCTGCGGCGGGGCAATCTCGATTCCCCCTCGTGCACGCGTTGCCACGGCGAGCACGACATCCGCGGGCGGGCCGATCCGAATTCGCCGACGTATGCCAAAAATGTCGCTCAGAAGGTCTGTGCCGAGTGTCATGCTTCGGTGCGTCTGGCGAAGAAGTACGGCCTGGAGGCCGACACGTTCCAGACGTTTACCGACAGCTACCACGGCCTGGCGGTGCGTGGGGGGGCGGTGACAGTGGTGAATTGCGCCAGTTGCCACAGCTCGCACGCCATCAAATCGCAGTCCGATCCGACATCCACGATCTACAAGGGCAATCTGGTCGCCACGTGCGGCCAATGTCATCCGGGCGCCAACACGCGTTTCACCGTCGGGGCCGTCCACGCGAGTGTGACCCAACCCAAGCGGGAACCGATCCTCTACTGGATCGCCACGCTCTACGTCATCCTGATCATCGCGGTCGTCGGCGGGATGGCGCTGCACAATTTCCTCGATTTCTTCAAGAAGGCCCGTCGCAAGCTCGGCATCCAGAAAGGACTGATCCCGGTGGAGCCGGTCAAGGAACACCGACTCTACGTGCGCATGACGGCGCATGAGCGCTGTCAGCACGGCACGCTTGTCATCAGCTTCGTGCTGCTGGTGATCACCGGTTTCATGCTGCGTTATCCGGAGGCGTGGTGGGTCGTCGCGATCCAGAGCCTGAGTAACCGCGTGTTCGCCTGGCGCGGCATCGTGCACCGCGTGGCCGGCGTCGTAATGCTCGCCGGCGGCGTGTGGCACATCGGCTACCTCGCGTTCACCCGGCCGGGGCGGCAGCTCTTCCTCGACCTGTTGCCGCGCTGGAACGACCTCACCGATCCGTTCAAGGTGCTGCGGTACAACCTCGGCCTGGCCGGGGACAAGCCGAAGTTCGGCCGGTTCAGCTACGTCGAGAAATCCGAATACTGGGCGCTCGTCTGGGGCACGCTCATCATGGGTGCGACCGGCGCGATCCTCTGGTTCGACAACACGTCGATGGGGCTTTTCACCAAGCTCGGCTTCGACATCTCGCGGACCATCCACTTCTACGAGGCGGTCCTCGCCACCCTGGCGATCATCGTGTGGCACCTCTATTTCGTGATCTTCAACCCCGACATCTATCCGATGAACCTCTCCTGGCTCACGGGCCGCATGTCGGAGGAGGAGATGCACGAGGAGCATCCGCTCGAGCTCGAACGCCTGAAGGAGGCCGGCCAGCACCACGCCCCGGGTGAACCGATGCCACCACCGCCCGCGGACGACGAAAAGAAGTGATTGCGCATCGTGGCAGCAGCGGGACGCCGCCGCCGGTTTGATCCGCGTTGACCTCGCTCCGGCGCCGGGCCCGAATCGGCGCCATGCCCTCCCGACCCATTCCCGGCTCCACGGGCGAAGTGCTGACCTGTCTGCCGTCGCCCTATCTGCCGCACGCGGCGACGGGACTGCTCTACCTGCCGCGTTTCCTGGCCAAGTGCCAATACGTGAAGGCGCATGGCGCGCTGCCGGCGAGCTACGCGAAAAACTTCAAACGCGGCCTCGACCGGTTCCTCTGCCAGCATCTCGGCATCGGTCCGGACGCGGTGGAGCAAATCGTGCGCGAGTCGGCCGACGATGCGGAGATCGAGCGCCGGTTGCTGGCGCTCCTGCCCAGGGACGTGCGCGCGGCCAAATGGAACCGCGATCTCGTGCAGAAGGGCATGACGCCCGCCGGACAGGAGTTTTTGCTGGAGGCATTGACCGCGATGGGCTGCGCCGATCGCGCCGGCGAGATCAAGAGCGTGCCCGACCTGATCGATTTCGACGAAGGCAGGATCGAGTAACTGCGGAACCCTTCGTCACTCATGGCCCGCCGCCAGCAATCTCGGCGTGACCTCTGTGTTCCTTATGGTACGATTCCCCACTCCCAATGGTCAAAGGCCAGAAAGTCATCTGCATCAACGATACGTTTCCCGAATTTGTCCGGGCAATCTACAAGCAGCTGCCGGTAAAGGATAAGATCTACACCGTGCGCGAAGTATTTCTCGGGCGGGAGAAGATCGTGAAGGGTGGCGACACGGCCACCGTAGGCTTGTTGCTGGAAGAATTGCACAATCCGCCCGATCCTTTTCACCAGGGCCAGCAGGAACTCGGGTTTTCCTCGGAACGATTCGCCCCGATGGAGGAGCTGCCGGCCGAAGAGGCCGAGGAGGAGGAGGAACTTCTCCTCGGTGCCGGCGTCGGCGTAGGGGCGGGTTTCGGGGCGAATTGAATTCGCCCGCACAGAAGCCGGACTGTTTGCCCGCAGGGTGACCGCTAATTGCCGGGCGATGCTACACGCCTGAGCATGGGGTGTGCTAAGGAGGCGATCCTGCCACCATGGTCGCCGAACTATTACATAGAACCCGCCAAAGACTGCTGCACTTGCGGACCCGTTCTTCGACGGCGTCCGCCTCGGCCGCACCCGCTCCCCCCTTCGTGGTGGAGCAGCGGGATAATGGGCTGGCGGCGCCGGCACAGCTCGACCGGATCGCGTACGCCTCGGTGCAACTCGCCGCGCTCGGGCCGCGGTTGGCCGCGCTGGGCGCCGAGATGGAAACCCAGGCCCAGGCGCAGGCACGCCGCGCCGCCACCATTGCCGAGACGATGGAACGCCTGACGCTCGATCTCGAGCGGGCGGTGGTCGAGTTGCGCGAATCCTCCGGCCAGGTGGGCGCCGCCCTGGCGACGGTCGCGCGCATCGCCGACCACACCCGCATCCTGTCCATCAACGCCAGCATCGAGGCGGCCCGGGCCGGTGAGCAGGGCCGTGCCTTCGCGGTGGTCGTGGACGAAGTGCACCGCCTCGCCGACCGCACCGGCGAGACGACCCACCTGATCGAAGACCGGGTGCAGGAGATGCAATCGAGCATCGTGCGCGTGGCCGCGGTGACCGGAGATCACGCCACCGACGCCAAGCTGGAGGAGGCCCGCACGGCCGAGGCGGTGAACGGGCAGGTGCATGGCATGGCTCATTCCGCGGAACGCCAGCTCGAGGGCGCGAAGTCGCTGCATGCCCTCGGCGACCACGCCCGCGAACTGGCGGAACAGCTGCTGTTGTCGGTCGGCGTCTTTCGTTTTGCGGCCCATGCCCGGGCGGAATGCGATGTCGAGCGGCTGTTGCCCGAACTCGTTACCGGAAGAGGCGAGCGCGACCGGCTGGAACACAAGCTGGCCGGCTGGTTGCGGCAGCATGACTATTTCGAGCTGGTGTACTTCACCGGTGCGAACGGGCGGCAGATCGTGGACAATATCGGATGGAAGGAAGGCCGCGTCGCCCACGATCCGGCGGGCTTCGGTCGCGATTGGACGCAACGGCCCTGGTACCGTGAAGCGTTGCGATGCCCAGGGGTTTGCTCGACCGACATCTATCGGTCAACCGCCACCGGGGACTTCTGCTTTACCGTGGCGGTCGCATTGCGCGGGGCCGACGGCGCGGTCGGAGGAGTGCTGGCGGCCGACGTGAATTTCCAGAGATTGCTCAACCACTGAGAAAATTTTCTTCAGTGGAGCGTCATTTGTGCCTATAACAGGCTACATCACAACTCGAACCGCAACGATCCAGCGAAGAGCAAAAAGGAGTGATACCGTGGGTTGACAATGATAATGAGTCTCAGTCAACTCTTGGGATTGCATCATTTCAGATGTCTTCCTCGACCAAATCTCCCATACCTGCACGTATCCGCCTGACCGATCTTCCGGTCGGTACGGCGGGGCGTATTTGCGATTTGGAGGGCGAGGCCAACGTCTGCGCCCGCCTCCGCGAGATCGGCATCTGCGAATCGGCGGTCATCGAGCGAATCTCCGGGCAGCATACTTTGCTTTGCCAAATCTGCGGCACGCGCATCGCCCTCAGCGGCAGCGCGGCCAAATACATCATGGTGGAAAGGCTAAACGGACAGAAACCGCAGGGCTGACCGGTCGCCGTTCCAGCCTTACCGTCATTCCGTCCTTCCCATGCGTCCACCGGTTTACGCACTCGTTGGCACCCCGAACTGCGGGAAAAGCACCTTGTTCAACGCGCTCACCGGCTTGAACCAGAAGATCGGGAATTATCCCGGCGTGACGGTCGAGAAGCACGAGGGCACGGCCTATTCGCAGCATGGCCAGCCGATGACGGTGATCGATCTGCCCGGCGCCTATTCGCTGGCCGCCCGCGCGCCCGACGAGGCGGTGTTGCGCGACGTGCTGCTCGGCCGCCGCGCCGACACGCCGCAACCCGACCGGATCATCTGCATCGTCGACGCCACCAATCTTGAGCGCAACCTGTACCTCGTTCACCAGGTGCTCGATCTCGGCCGGCCCGTGATTCTGGTGCTCAACATGATGGACCTGGCCGCCCAGTCCGGCCTGCGCCTGCGCCTCGGCCGGATGGAGCAGGCGCTCGGCATCCCGGTGATCCCGTGCGTGGCGATCAACGGCACGGGTCTCATCGAGCTGAAACTCGCGATGAGCCGTCACGATTTGCCCCTCTCGCGGCACAATTGGGACGTGCCCGCGCCCATCGCGGCGGCCGTCACGGAGCTCCAGGCCTCGCTGACGAACCACGACGGCAAGCAGCCGCTCATCGCCCGTGCCGAGGCGCTGCTGTTGCTCACCGACCGGGACAGTGTACGCGTGGCCGGTTCGACTCCGTTGCATCCGCGAACGGCGGAGATTTTGCGCCAGTGGCAGCAACGTTGGGCGGCGGAGGGCACCGACTGGGCCGAGACGCTCGTCAATGCGCGGCATCAGTCCATCGCCCGCCTTTGCGCGAATCTGGTCGAGCAGCCGGGCGTCGCTCCGAACGGTCGTTCGGTAAGCGATCGCATCGACGCGATCGCCACGCATCCCTGGTGGGGCTGGGTGGTTTTTCTCGGGGTGATGGCGGCGATGTTCTTCAGCATTTTCACGCTGGCCGAATATCCGATGAACTGGATCGACGGCCGCATGGCCGCGCTGGCGGACGGGGTGAAACACCTGCTGGCGCCGGGCGATTTGCGCGATCTGCTCACCGACGGGGTGATCGGCGGCGTGGGCGCGGTGCTCGTGTTTCTCCCGCAGATCATGCTGTTGTTTTTCTTCATCGGCCTGCTCGAAAGCACCGGCTACATGGCGCGCGCCGCGTTTTTCATGGACCGCCTGATGGGGCGCGTCGGCCTCAACGGCCGGGCGTTCATTCCGCTGCTCAGCTCGCACGCCTGCGCGATCCCGGGCATCATGGCGACGCGCACGATCGAGGACAAGCGGGACCGGCTCACGACCATCCTCGTGGCGCCGCTGATGAGCTGCTCGGCGCGCCTCCCGGTGTTCCTCCTGATGATCGCCGCGCTCGTGCCGGGCGACCGCGTGCCGGTCGTCACCAAGGTCGGCCTGATCCTGTTCATGTACACGCTCGGGGCGGTGGGCGCGTTCGGCTTCGCGTGGCTGTTCAAGCGCACGCTGCTCCAGGGCGCGCCCTCGCCGATGATCCTCGAGATGCCGCCGTATCGCGTGCCGGCATTGCCCGCCGTCGTGCGGCAGATGTGGGAACGGGCATGGGCGTTTCTCCATAGCGCCGGCACGGTCATCCTCGGCATCTCGATCGTGCTCTGGTTTCTCACCGCCTACCCGAAGGCGCCGGCGGGCGCGACCCCCGGCGCGCAGCTGGCGCACAGCTACGCCGGCCAGGCGGGGCATCTGCTGGAGCCCGTCATCAAGCCCCTCGGCTTCGACTGGCAGATCGGCATCGGCCTCGTGACCTCGATGGCGGCGCGCGAAGTCTTCGTGAGCACGATGGGCGTGGTGTTCAACGCCCAGACGGACAACCAGGACACCACGCCGTTGCGCCAGGCCTTGCGTCAGGCGACCTGGCCCGACGGCCGCCCGCTCTTCACGCCGCTCACTTGTTTCACGCTGATGATCTATTATGTTTTCGCGATGCAATGCCTGAGCACGCTTGCGGTGGTGCGGCGCGAGACGGGTTCGTGGAAATGGCCCGCCTTCCAGCTCGTTTACATGACCGGCACCGCGTGGGTCGTATGCCTGGTCATCTATCACGGCGGTCGGGCCCTGGGATTTTGAAATGAACGCCACCCTGCAAACCGTCATCGCACTTGCTGCCGTCGTACTCGCCGTGGCCTGGCTCGGCTGGCGGGCCATCGCGCGCCGCGGCCAGCCCGGCGGCGGTTGTGCTTGTCCGACCGACCCATTCAAGGCCCGGCTGAAGCGATAGCGGCTCCGGTCAGCGTTTCTCGCTCATCAGCTCAAGGATATTGCCTTCCGGGTCATGGAAGGCGGCGAGCCACAGCTCATGATCGGGCAGGCGGGCGACGAGAGCCGGCGGTCGCTCGAAAACGACCCCGCGCGCCTGCAACGCCGTGTAGGTCGCGTCGATGTCGGCCACCTTGAAATATAGAATCGAGTTGGCGCCGACGGCCCCTGCGCCCTGCGGTTTCGTCACCATCAGGCGCACGCCGCCACAGTTGAAGAAGGCGAGGCCCGGCGGCGCGGCGAAGAGAAAGGGCAGGCCGAGTTGATCGCGGAAAAATGCCGTGGCGCGTTCGACATCGCTCACGGTGAAGGCAATTTGACCAAGGGCCGAAAGGCCGGGCGAAGCGGTGCTCATGCGGCGAAGATGATGGCGCGCCCGGCCAACGCAAACAGCGGGAGCGATTTTCGTCGGTCATCGTGAATGTAACCCATTAGGTTACAATTTTGGCGGGCAGGGTCGGGGCATTTTCCTGTCGCGTCTCAGAGCAGAAATGTTTCGGCCAAACCCGGTTTGTAACCTAATGGGTTACATTTTCGCCCTGGCAACGACTGCGTTGAAATTCCGCTCTGACAGAGGGAAAATGCCATGGTTGAAGGGCGATTTGTAACCTAATGGGTTACAAATGACGCTCCATTATTTTCCGTCTGTAGGGCCGGACCTTGTGTCCGGGCCGGAGAGTGGGAAACGAGCGGCTTGGACACAAGGTCCAGCCCTACGGCGGAATCGGAATAAACGGCGCGCGCAGGCTACGGCTGACGGTTGGTCGGAATTGTGCCGGCCCTGGTGGCGGCGAGCGCGGCGTTCACCGCACTACACGCCCCGCCGGTTGCCCCACAGTTCGATCTGCAACCGGTGCGCATAGCGGAAGCCGCGCGCCTTGCACAGCTCGACCAGCCACGAGGCGCGTTCGCGCATCGTCGCGAGCGTGCGCGCCTCGGGCATGAGCAGCACCTTGTGGCGCGGGATCTCGCGGCCCAGTTTTTTCAGCATGCCTTCGATCTCCTCGACATCGGTCGGTGCGGCGACGACGAACTTGAACTGGTAGGCGTAACGATCGACCCAGGCGCGCACGACGTCGGGCTGCCAGCGGGCCGCCTCGTGGCGTTTGTGCCATTCGGGGTGCGTTACGCGGTCGGGCGCGGAGTTGAGGAGCTTGGGCGAAAGCGAAGCGAGGTCGCACGCGATGCCTTCGGGCGCGACAGTGGCGGCGGTTTCTACCGTGAGATGGTAGCCGAGCATCTTGAGTTCGGCGGCGAGCTCGCGGATTGACGGTGCGATCATCGGTTCACCGCCGGTCAGAACGACATGCTCGGCGGGGAGGCGCTCCACCTCGGCAACGATCTCGTCGAGCGCGCACGGCCGACCCTCGGGATTCCACGAGGCGTAGGGCGTGTCGCACCAGGCGCAGCGCAGGTTGCAGCCACTGGTGCGGATGAAGACGGACGGCACGCCGCTCAGCTCGCCTTCGCCCTGCAGCGAATAAAAAATTTCCGCGATCAGCATGGTGTCAGGAGTTTGTCGCGCTCTGGATAAACGAGCGGAAGCAGGTCGTACGTTCCGCCACCACGCAAAATTGCCCCGACCGACAAACTCCTCGAGAAAACGCCTGAGGACTCGGTGTATGGTAGGTCAGCGAGCTTGCTCGCGCTCTGACAAACCGCGCGAGCAAGCTCGCTGCCTACAGTGAATGGGAGCGTCCTTGATTCACTGCGCGGCGGCCGCATATCAAAGGGATGACGCGGTCGACGCAGCGCGAAGCGCTGCCTAAGGAGCCGGTCGAGGCAGATCTTCTCCACGGCAACGAGAATTTTGGCAGGAGACACGGTTTTCATCGGCCAGCCTGACCGGCTCCTGGCGGTTTGAGGGGCAATGGTTCCGTGGACTCGTAGACCGTCGGGTCGGGCAGGCCGGCGGCAAGGAAGGCCTCGCGGCGCTCGACGCAGGTGCCGCACCGGCCGCAATGAATTGCGCCGCCTTTGTAGCAGGACCAGGTGCGCGCATAATCCACTCCGAGGCGGGCGCCGAGCGCGGCGATCTGGCCCTTGCTCAACTGGATGAAGGGCCGTAGCAGTTGCACGCCGGCATAGGTGCCGGTGCGCATGGCTTCGCTCATGGCGCGCATGAACTCCTCGCGGCAATCCGGATAGATCGCGTGGTCGCCGCTGTGCGCCGCAATCACGAGTGCCTCGGCGCCGGCGCTCTCGGCGAAGCCTGCGGCGATCGACAGCATGATGGCGTTGCGGAAGGGCACCACCGTGAGCTTCATGTTGTCGGCCTCGTAGTGCCCGTCGGGGATGACGCCGCCGCTCGCGAGCAGATGCGACGCAAAAAGCCGGTCCATGAAACGCAACGGCACCATCTCATGGCGCACGCCCAGCCGGCCCGCCTGTTCCGCCGCGCAGGGCAACTCGCGGGGGTTGTGCTTCGAGCCGTAGTCGAAGCTGATCGCCGCCACGACGGCGTGTTCCTGCCGCGCCCAATGGAGCGCGGTCACGGAATCCATCCCGCCGGAACAGAGGACGACGACTTTCATGGCCACACGCATACCCACTCCAAGACGTCAACGGACGCAAAGCGAAAGTCGCCGTGACGACGGGGGCAACGGTCATGCGTCGGGGCGTACTTGGTGGACGGCACCTGTGACCGATGCTTGGTTTTTCGGGATTTCTGTGTCTTTTCGTAATCGCAGATGATCATCCTCCACGATCCGCAATGCGCCGGGTTCGGCTCGTCGCTGCGCCCGGAACAGCCGGCGCGCATACAGGCGGTCGTGCCGCACCTGCGCGCCGCGCATCCGACGTGGGAATGGCGGCTGCCGGTGGCGGCCGCGGAGGAGGTCCTGTTGCTGGGCCATACGCCGGCGCATATTCAGCGCCTGCAGGTGGCGATCGATTTCGACGAGGATACGCCCTATTTTCCAGGGATCTACGACCACGCGCGCCGCGCCGTGGGCGCCGCCGTGCAGGCGATGGAACTGGCCCTGGGATCGCGCCAGCAGGCGTTCGCGCTCATGCGGCCGCCCGGCCATCACGCCACCGCCGGGCAGGCGATGGGATTTTGTTATCTTAACCAGGTCGCGCTCGCCGCCCTGGCCGCCCGGCAGCGCGGTGCCGCGCGGGTCGCCGTCTGGGATTTCGATGCGCACCACGGCAACGGCACCGAGGCCATCCTCGACGAACGCGAGGGTTTCCGCTTTTGCTCCATCCACCAGTTTCCCGGCTATCCGGGCACGGGCACGCGCAATTCCGGCACCTGCCGCAACTGGGTGCTCCCGCCCCACGCCCCGCGCCCGCAGCACCTGGCGGCGCTCGCGCAGTCCTGGGATCATATCCGTGCGTTCAAACCCGATCTGGTGCTCGTCTCCGCGGGCTTCGACGCCTACGTGCGCGATCCGGTCGCCACCTTGTCGCTTGAAGTGGAAGACTTCGCCACGCTCGGACGCTGGTTGCACGAGACCGCGATACCCGTGGCGGCGGTGCTTGAAGGCGGCTATAGCGCCGAGCTGCCCGCGTTGATCGATGCGTTCCTCACCGCCTGGGACTAGGAATTTGTCGGGCTTGGGATAGAAGTCCGGAGAGAGCTTGAGACGGCGTTGCGTAGCAATCCGCCCCGACCGACAAACTCCATAAACCGCCGCGCGGCGGCGGAAAATCGGAAGAGAAATCCGGTTTTCACAGCGCGGAGCGCTGCTCAAGGAGCCTGTCGAAGCAGATTCCCGTCATTTAAGAAAAATTTCCAGAAGGAGACATGGTTTCATTAGCAAGTCCGACAGGCTCCTACGGTGATTTTATTTATCGCGCCGGGCGGCATCGTCGCTTTCTATCGCGCCCCGACAAGTTGAGATGATTTCCCGTTTTCTTCCTCATCCCGTGCGCCGATTGCTCGGCGTAAAAGGCGCCCCGCGCCCGCCCACGTACACCTTCATCGACCAGACCGGCCAGCTGGAGCCGTTGCTCGCCGCCCTCGATCGCGCGTCGGAGGTCGCCCTCGATACCGAGGCCGACAACATGTACCACTACCGCACGCGCGTCTGCTTGTTCCAGCTCATGGTCGGGCGGGAAATCTTCCTCCTCGATGTGCTCGCGCCCGGGCTCAATCTCGAGGCGTTCTGGACCCGGATGCGCCGCCAGCATCTGGTCATGCACGGCAGCGATTTCGACCTGCGGCTGCTGCATGCGCTCTGCGGTTTCCGCGCCCACAGCCTGTTCGACACGATGCTGGCGGCGCAGTTGCTCAACCGCCAGCGCATCGGGCTGGCCGCACTCCTGGAGGAGCATTTCGGCGTGGAGCTCGACAAGAACGGCCAGAAGGCCAACTGGTCGCGCCGGCCCCTGACGCCCAAGCTGCTCGACTATGCGGCGCTCGACGTATTTCACCTGCCCGATTTGCGGGATCTGCTCAAACGGGAACTGGTGCGGCTCGGCCGGCTCGACTGGTTCGAGCAACAATGCCGCGCGCAGATCGCCGCCGGCGTCGAGGGGTTCAGCCCGCCCGACGAAAACGACTGGCGCATCGGCCAGTCGGAACGCCTCCGGGGGGCCGGCCTCAGCGTGCTCCACGCGTTGTGGCATTGGCGCGAGGAGCAGGCCCGGCGCATCGACACGCCGCCCTTCAAGGTCTGCGGCACCGAGTTGCTCATGCGCGTGGCCTTCGCGGCCGAGGAGGGGCGCTCGGTCGAAGACATTCTGGCGGCCGTGAATCTCGGCAAACGCCACCTCCGACTGTTCTCTTCGCTGGAAGCCGCGGTCAAAGCCGGCCTCAAGCGCGACCCCAAGTCCCTCCCGCGGCGCAAGCATGTGCGGCTTGCTCCGCTCAACGGCGACGAACTCGCCCGGCAGGACGCGCTCAAGGCTTTCCGCGACCGTCAGGCCGCCCGCCTCGAGCTCGAACCCACGCTGATTGCCAACCGCGCCCAACTCGCCCAGATCGCCCGGGAACCGGGTAAAATCGACGAGATTCTGCTGCCCTGGCAGGCCGACCTGCTGCGCGACGAGCCTTCGCTGAAAGCTTGACGCGGCGGAGCCGCAACCAAAGGCCGATCCGATTGGCCACAAAGATCGCAAAAAAGGGTGCGGGCTTCGGCCGCAGCCGTCCGCGCGCTTATAGGCGCGACGCAGGGTACAGCCGTTACTTAGGATTTTTCGTGCCTTTTGTGGCTATAAATTCTTCACGCCCCGCGAGCATTTTCTAAGATAGTAATATGGAGGACGCGGCCTTTTTGTTGCCGCCGGCGGTCGCAGCCCGTGAACTGCACGCCGGATGTCCTCCGCCACCAACATCGCGCGCCACCTCCCGCTCATGGCGGCGCAGCAGCCGGCCCGCACCGCCGTCAAGATTCCACGCGGCCGGACGCGCGATGGTGATATCGATTATCTCGCCCTCACTTTTGCGGAACTCGAGGCTGAAGCCGCCGCCTGGCAGGCGCGGCTCGCCACGGCCGGAGTGCGTCGCGGCGACCGCACGCTCGTGATGGTGCGGCCCGGCCTGCCGCTGATCGCCGCGGTGTTCGGAATTTTCGCGCTCGGGGCGGTGCCGGTCATCATCGACCCGGGCATGGGCCTGAAAAGTTTTCTCGCCGGGGTGGCCCGCTCGCAGCCGCGCGCCCTTGTCGGCATCCCGCTCGCGCAACTCATCAGCCGTGTGGCGCGCCGCTCCTTCCGCGGCGTGGAGGTGCGCGTGACGGCCAGCCGCCGGCTCGACGCGCGTTTGACGGAGCGAAAAGCGGAAATCGAAAATCGAAAATTAACGATCGCTCCCACTGCGGACAATGACCTTGCAGCCATCCTCTTCACCTCCGGCTCCACTGGTGCGCCCAAGGGCGTGTGTTACGAGCATGGCATGTTTGAAGCCCAGGTGCGTCTCGTGCGTGCGACCTACGGCATCGAACCCGGCGAGGTCGACCTGCCGCTGTTGCCCGTCTTCGCGTTGTTCAATCCCGCGTTGGGGATGACCACGATCGTGCCCGAGATCGATCCGCGGCGGCCGGCTGCGGTCGATCCGGAAAAAATCGTGCGCGCCATCCAGCAGGAGCGGGTGACCAACTCGTTTGGCTCTCCCACACTCTGGCGCAAAATCGCCGACCACTGTCTGGCGCACGGCGTGGCGTTGCCGGGCCTGCGCCGTGTGCTCTGCGCCGGCGCACCCGTTCCAGCGAGCCTGTGGGGCGATGCGCCCCGTTTCCTGCCTCACGGACGCCTCCACAGTCCCTACGGCGCCACCGAGGCCTTGCCCGTCAGCTCGATTTCGTCCGACGAAGTGGATCTCGCGTCCGTGCTCGGGGCCTGCATCGGCCGCCCGGTGCCCGGGATCGAGGTGAAGATCATTGCGATCTCCGACCAACCGATCGCCACGCTGGCTGAAGCCCGCGAATGTCCACCCGGCGGGACCGGCGAAATCATCGTGAGCGGCCCGGTCGTCACCAAATCCTACGACGCGCTGCCGGACGCCACCGCCGCCGCGAAGATCGCGGCGGCGAAGGGCCAAGTGCCGGGCGCGAAGTACCAAGTATCAAG
>DATJPQ010000137.1:0-11826 GCA_035506315.1 Opitutaceae bacterium | reverse complement strand
CGGCCGGCCGCCGCTACCGGTACAACGCCGTGACGGGCGTCGCGGTGAGCACGTTGTACTGGCGCATGGCCAGGCGCCACCACTCGGCCAGCGACTCGCTCGGCAGCCGCCACAACTCCTCGTGCAGCCAGATCATCGACTCGGCATCGAGCAGCAGCGCCATCTTTTCCTTCGCCCGCAACTTGTCCGGGCCGTCGCGGAGCAACCGCTCGCGGAGCTGCATGAACCACTCCCGCGCCTCCTCGCCCGGAC
This sequence comes from Opitutaceae bacterium, assembly GCA_035506315.1. Classification (GTDB taxonomy): domain Bacteria; phylum Verrucomicrobiota; class Verrucomicrobiia; order Opitutales; family Opitutaceae; genus MWDT01. The sequence goes on along the minus strand of DATJPQ010000137.1, from coordinate 11,574 downwards.
GGCGCTGGCGCAGCAGCGCCACGTGCAAGGCGTTGATGTAGGGATCGAGCACCGCCTGCAGCAGGCCATAGTCGTTGCGCAGGGGTTCGATCGGGTGCAGATGCTTGTAGCAGGCCGCCAGATTTTGCTCGAGGCGGCGCAACTCATAGCACGGTTGCGTTTCCTCCGGCGTGAGGAAGAGGCCGAGCCAGTGGGCTTTCTGCCCGATGCTCACCTTGCTCAGCAAAATCGAGAGCGGGATCGAGAGCACGAGGCCGACGATCACCGGGCTGAGCCACCAAAAGAACATCGGCCACAAAATATACGACGACACGCCCCACACGAGGCCGAAGGCCGTCTGCTGCCAGTGGGTGAGAATCGCCTCCCGCCAGTCGGTGCCGTCCTCGCCGGCCTCGCGCCGCTGTGAGATCCAGCCGACCCCCTGACCGAGCAATGTGAACAGCACGAACTTGGCATTGAACATCATGTTGATCGGCGCCAGGAGCGAGGAGACGGCCGTTTCGAGCAGGGCGCTGACCACCAGGCGGACCCGGCCACCGAATTTCTCCGCCTCCGCCGCCCGGCCAAGGGTCACGATCACGCTGATGACCTTCGGGAGGAAGAGCAGCAGCATGGTGAAACAAAAGAGTGCGAGCGCTTCCGGCACACGGATGGTATAGCCAAAGACCGACGTAAAGTCTTCCGGCCGCGGCGGGCCGCCACGACCGGCCGTGACCAGCGCGAAAACCTGGATCGTGCTCAGAACGAGAAACAGCAGCCAGAGCGGCGACGACACATAGGCCATCACCCCCATGAAAAGGTGGAAGCGGTTGGCGGGCTTGAAACCGCGCGCGGTCAGCAGCCAGGTATGCTGGAGGTTGCCCTGGCACCAGCGGCGGTCGCGTTTGGCGCTGTCGATGAGCGTGGGCGGCCCCTCCTCGTAGCTGCCTTCGAGATCGTGCGCGAGCCATACCGCCCAGCCGGCGCGCCGCATCAATGCCGCTTCCACGAAATCGTGCGAGAGGATGCGCCCGCCGAACGGCTCGCTGCCCGGCAGATCGGGCAACGCGCAATGATCCATGAACGGCTGCACGCGGATGACGGCATTGTGCCCCCAGTAGTTGCCGTCGTGCTGCTGCCAGTAGTTGAGCCCGGCGAGAAAGAGCGGGCTGTAGAGCCGGTTGGCGAACGACTGGATGCGGGCGTAAAGCGAAACGCCGCGGACAATGCGCGGCGCCGTCTGCACGATGCCCACATGCGGATTGGCCTCCATCAAGGCCACCAGCTGGACCAGTGCGCGACCAGTCACGATCGAGTCGGCGTCGAGCACGGCCATGTAGCGGTAGTTCTTGCCCCAGCGCCGGAGGAAGTCGGCGACGTTGCCAGCCTTCTTGTTGATCGACTGGCGGCGCTTGCGGTAGAAAATCCGGCCCAGACCGCCGACTTGTTTGCAGAGCTCGACCCAGGCCACCTCCTCCTCGATCCACTGGTTGGGCTGGTTGGAATCGCTGAGGATGAAAAAGTCGAAGTGCTCGAGCTGGCCGGTCTCCTGCAGGGAGCGGTAGATGACCCGCAGCCCTTCGAACACGCGGCTCACGTCCTCGTTGCAGACCGGCATCACGATGGCCGTGCTCGCGAGCGGCGGAGGGCTGGCCCAATCGACGGAGCGCATGATCCGGCAATAGTCGCCGCCGCGGTTGATCACATAGAAACCGAAGAGCGCCGTGCAAAAGCCCACGGCAATATGGGCGAAAAGGATGACGAACAGCCCGAGCAGCGCGATATCCAGCCCGGTGATGCCGTCCTGCCACAACAGGTCGGCCATGACCCAGGCGGCGAGGCTCGTGAGGACGAAAACGCACGAGAAAAACAGGAACCGCCGTTTGTTCAGGCGGCGCAGGGCGATCCTGGTCGGGTTGAAAACAAGGGGTGCAGCCATGGCCCGTCAGCGTGTGGCGTAGAAGAAGACGGCCAATCCGCCCAGAAACACCGCCCACAGAAAAAGTGTGCGCAGCAGCGGATAGCGCTCAAAACGCTCCAGGGTTTCCCCCGCGGCCTCGCTGATGAGGCCGAGATCGATGGGCCGCGGCACCATGGCCGACACGGCGAGATCGGGGCCGGCCTGGATGGAGCTTTCCTGCATCGCCTGCGCGAATTCCCCGGACACCCTTTCCTCGTCCAGGAAAGCATAGGGCCATTTTTGCGGCCCGTCGCACAGCAGCAGGGCGACGCGGCCATCGATGGCGATGCGATCATGCGGCCGTTCCTGGTCGCCGAAGATTTCGCCGAACCAGCGGTCCATCAATTTTTCCGTTTCCTCGGCGGCGAGCGTGGTGGGGTCGAGGGTGGGGTTCTCCGCGTGGCGGCGGGCGGCGCGTTCCAGGATGCGCTGGATGAGCCGGCTCTGATGCAGCCGGTTGTGAATCCGGTGCGCCCGCAGGTAATTCTCCACGCGCACGTAGGCCGAGTTCCACTGCTCCAGCGTGCCGGTGGGGGGGCGAAACGTGCTCAGGGATTCCAGCGATAGGTCCATGTCTCGGTAAGGACATGCGGAGGCTTGCGCAGGAAGCAACGCAGTTCTACCGGGCTACCGCTGCCATCGGGACGCAGCGCGAAGGCCACGCGCCAGGTGCCGTTAAAGCGATTTTTCTGGATCGTCTGATGCACGAGCGTGGCGCCATTGCCGACCGACACGATCGCCTCGATGGCGGGATCGTCGGGCTGGTTGTGCAAATAGGGACCATCGAAATCGATGTTGAAGCGCGTCACGTCGGACTCGTGCGTCCGGGTGTGGCCGATGCGCGTGGCCACCGCATAACCGGCCGGCGGCTTGATCTGGTCGATAAACCAATGCAACCGGTATTCGAGCTCGAGGGGCTCACCCGGCGCGGGCAATTCGGCCGGTTGCCAGAAGGCCACGATGTTGTCGTTGGTTTCGTCCGGTGTGGGCAACTCTACCAGCCGCACGGCGCCCCGACCCCACGCCCCCACCGGCTCCACCCACGTGCTCGGACGCAGATGGTAGTTGGCCTCGAGATCCTCGTAGCTCGAGAACCGCCGGTCACGCTGCACCAGGCCGAAGCCGTGCGGATGCTCGTCGGCAAAAGCCATGGACCGGACAGCGCCCGGGTTGGTCAGTGGACGCCACACCCACTCCCCGCTGCCATGCTGGATCATCAGACCGTCGGAATCGTGCACTTCGGGGCGGAAATCTCCGTAGCGTTCGCTCGAATTTTCGCCGTACCAAAACATGCTCGTGAGCGGCGCCACGCCGAGGACCTTGACCGGCTGGCGAAGATACAACGCCAGGCGCACCTGCATGACGGTATCGTCGCCCGGCCGGATGGTGAAGCGATACGCTCCGGCCACGCTCGGGCTGTCGAGCAGCGCATAGACGACCAGCTCCTTCGCCTCGGGCGCGGGGCGTTGCACCCAGAACCCCTCGAAGCAGGGGAATTCCTCGGTCACGGGCTCCCCGGAGTTGATCGCGAGGCCGCGCGCCGAGAGACCATAGACGGCCTTGCGGCAGAGCATGCGAAAATAACTCGCGCCCAAAAAGGCGCCGAGTTCGTCGCCGGGCTTGTTCAAATCATAGAGGATGCGAAAGCCCGCAAACCCCATGGTTTCGGGAACCGCGCCAACCTCCTGTCCGTCATAGTTGAACAACTGGGGCGAAAACGGGATGGGGATGGCCTCCCGTCCGCGCACCTCCGAGATCGGGACCGGCCGGTTGAAAATCCAGCCGGGATGGAAGAACTGGAGTTGAAACGGCAGTCGCTGGTCGAGCCACCACGTCTCGGCGACGTTAAACCGGATGCGCCGGTGCTGGTCGTAGGTCAGCTTGAGCAAACCCTCGGGCACCCGCGCCGGACGCGGCACATAGGGGGCCAACGCGAGCATTTTCGCCCGGTAACGCAGCACCTCGAAATCGAACAGCTCGCCCGCCGCGCGCGCCCGGGACGCCGCGACGAACAGCAGGGCCAACCCGACCAAGATAATCTGCAGCGGCGGTCTAGGGCCGCCACGGCGGAGTCGGTTCGGATTACGGCGGTCATCGACCGCCGCGACAGACAAGGAAGAGGTTCTCATTTATCCAAAAAATATCCGCGTTGTTTGTCGGAGATGGACAGCCCGGCCCGCTGCATGACCAGCAGAAAATCCTCCCACGCGGCGCGTTTCGCGCGCCGTTCGCCGAGCTTCGACTCGGCCTCCTTGCGCAGGAGATAGCTGGGATGGTAGGTGACCATCAAGGGCCGGCCGCAATACTCGTGCCAGCGGCCGCGCACTTCGCCGAGGGTCTTGAACGCATGCATCCCCAGCAATCCCTTCGCCGCGGTCGAGCCCAGCGCGACGAGAATCGCCGGCTCGACCACCTCGATCTGGGCCCGCAGATAGGGCAGGCAATAGCCCATCTCCTCCGCGGTGGGCTCGCGGTTGCCGTACTGCCGGCCGTCGGCACCGGTCGGCAGCTCCGGCCGCCAGTTCATGATGTTGCCGATATAAACCTGCGGACGCTGCAGCCCCATCGCCTGGATCATCCGGGTGAGCAGCTGCCCCGCCGGGCCGACAAACGGCTCGCCCTGCACCTCCTCGTCGGCGCCGGGCGCTTCGCCGACAAACATGATCTGCGCGTCGACGCTGCCCACGCCCAGGACCACCTTCTTGCCGGGCCGCACGTGGGCGCGACAGACCGGATCGTCGAGCACGCGATCGCGCAGCCAGGCCCAGCGGGTGGCCTTGTCGCCCCCGGGTAACGTGAAAACCGGTGGCGGCGGCAGGGCTGGAGAGCGGGAAGCGGAAAGCGGAGAGCGGAGAGTCGAATGTACCTTGGGCAGTTCCGACGTACTGCTCTCCGGCGCGAGCTTTCCCGCCGGGATTGCGGTCGTCTCAACCTCGGATGTCAGGCGTTCGTTCTTTCCGCTTTCCGCTTTCCGCTTTCCGCTTTCCACCTGCATCGCCTGGCGCAACGCCGCCAGCGTCTCGTCCGGCACGGGCACGGTCTTCACGCCGGCGGCTTTGAGCCGCTTGAGCTCGTCGGTCAGGACGTGGAGGGCATTGCGCATCGGGGGCGGTCAGGGAGCCCGCAGATTGAGCAGTTTCTCGACATACTTGCCGAGCAAATCGAATTCCAAATTGACCAGCTGGCCCGCGCGGCGCCCGCGCAGATTGGTGACGGTGCAGGTATGCGGAATCAGCCAGACGGCGAAGCTGTCGCCGTCGACCTCCGCCACCGTCAGCGAGATGCCATCGATGGCAATGCTGCCCTTGTGGATCAGATAGCGTCCATTCCCGGCCGGGGCGCGCACCCGCAGGTAGTGATCGGCGCCCCGTGGCTCGAAGACCTCGATCGTGCCCAGGCCGTCGATGTGTCCGGTGACGAAGTGTCCGCCCATCTTGCCGTCGAACCGCAGGCTGCGTTCGAGATTCACCGCCGCGCCGGACTGCAGGGCGGAAAAATTGGTCAACCGGCGCGTCTCTTCGAGCACATCGAAAAAGAGATGCCGGGCATCGCTTTGAATGACGGTGAGGCAGCAGCCATTGACAGCGATGCTATCGCCGGACGCCACACCCTGCAACGCCGCGCTCGCCTCGATCTGCAGCCGCCACGCCTGGGCCTGGCGCGTGAATGCCACCACCTTGCCGGTTTCCTCGACAATTCCTGTGAACATGACCGTTCATTGAGTCGCGCCGTCCCCCGCCGCGCAAGTCGCTTCGCAACCGAAGCGCGGCCAAGCTTATCGGATGCGCCCGTTTTATTTGAACCAGCCGGTGACGAGCGCCCGCGCCTTGTCGCCTTCCGCAATCAGTTTTCCATCAGGCCCGAAGACCTTGAAATGGGGAATCGAATGCATGTTGTATTGCTTCGCCACGGGCGATTGCCAGTCGATGCCCTTGATGCCGGGGCGATTGAGGTCCACCTTGACGACCACGATGTCGTCGCGCCGGGCATGCAGCTCGTCCAAACGGGGCGAGATGGCACGACAGGGCGGGCAAAATTCGCTGGTGAAATCGAAAATCGTCGTTTTCCCCGGCACGAGGTAATCCGTGATCTGCACTTCCTGTCCTTGGGCGATACGCTCGGGTTTGGCCGGTTTGGTCCGGTTGGTTGCGGCGTACGAGGAAGAAGGGGCGAGAACCAAAACGGCCAGCGCGGCCGCGGCAAGAATTAGGTAACGTTTCATGGCGGGTGATGGGTGTTGAACGATGCCCGCAATACACCGTCACGCGCAGGCAAAGTCAAATGCCCATCCGACCGTGGTTTCAACGATGCCGCGGCCCGGGGTAAATTCAGCCAGCGGCTTCCCTGCCACCATCGAAGCCGCGCAAGAATGGCAATGGTGCCGGGCTGGCTTTTCGACTGATTCCAGCTAATTTTGCGCCGCTTTATTTCGCCATGATCACTTATTTGACTCCCGACCTCACGCAACATCCGCCACGCAGCCCGCGCGTACGGCTCGGCGGTTACGTCCATCTGGCCCGACTCCTCGACAAGGCCCGCGCATATGCCGCCGGCAAACACGGCGAGTATGTCTATCCCTGCCCGCTGGACCAACGGTTCTTTGCCTTTACCGGCATCGATCCCGCCGCGTTGCTCGCCGCGGTCAAGACCGGCCGGAGCGACACCGAGATGCTGGCCTGGGTGAACGAACATACGAAGCCGGCGCGGGCCGCCTGGGAGATTGAAGCGTGGTCGCGCTGGCTGGAAGCGCTCGGCCCGGGTGACATCAAGCGACACAGCGGCTATGCGGAGGACCTGGCCCGGCTGGCACCGGGCCGGGACGATCTGCGCACCAATTTCGACCGCCTCGACCTTGACGATTACGTCAGCTTCGGCGGCAAAAGCTAGGACCGTTTCAATCGAACTTTAGTCGAGCGCCGGCGACTTGGTTGCGGATGTCACGCAACCTGAATGGGGCGTCTCGCAGTGCTCTTCCTCCTTCAGCTGGTGCGATTTGAGCGCCGTAAAAAATCGGTCGCATGGCCGGCTCATTTCTGCTCACCGCCTCGTGCCCGGAATTGACAGTTTTGTGCAGCGCAGGTGGCACGAACTGCCTGGCACCTATTTCAATTTCACGCGCAGCACGGAGGTTTCGCCACCGCGGCTTACGAGCAGCACAAACTCGTTGCGGGTGAGGTCGCCTTCGATCGCCGCCAGACGCGTGACCGCTTCCAGGAACGTTTTCACCTCCACGCCGTCGATCTCCTTGATCCAGTCGTCGGTCTGCAGGCCCGCCGCGCCCGCCGGGCCGTTGGGTTTCACAAAGTGCGCGATCACCCCCCCCTGCTCGGCCGCCTTGGCCCGGCGCACCACCCCGTCGGAAAACACGAACTCGCGCACCGTCAACCCGAGACGCTCAAAGTAGCGCCGGGGCACTTCGCGGGCGAGTTTGGGTGCATCGGCGAGGGTGACGGCAAGTTCGATCCGCTGGCTGTCGCGCAGCACCGTCAGTGCCACCTGGTCGCCCGGCGCACGCCGGTCTATTTCCCGGTCGATGAAAGTGGTGACCGCGCGGTCGGGTTTGAAACGGGGCAGAGTTTTTCCATTGATCGCCACAATGATGTCGCGCTCCTTCATGCCCGCCTTCTCGGCCGGACTGCCCTCGAGAATCTCGCTGACGACCGCGGCGGACTGGTTTTCCAGTTTGAGAAACTTGGCCACCTCGGGATCGACCGGCTGCAGGCCATAGGTGCCCAGCCAGGCCAACGGGCGCCCGAAGACGTTTTTCGGCACCCGGCTGAGATAAGGCAGCACCTCGCCCGCCACCAGGAACGCACTGCTCTCCTCCACGTTGACGAGCATCACCGGCGTGCCCCCGCGATCGTTGCGCGAGAACTGGATGAAATCCTGCCCAAACGAACTCAGCGCCAGACCGATGAACTCCCCGGCCCGGTTGAACACCGGCAGCCCGGGCGCCGCGACCTCCTGTTGGGCGATCGCCGTGCGCTGCGGCAACTCGGCCAGGAGCGAAACGCGCGCCGAAAGCAGGTAGGGCAGAAAATCCTCCTCCTTGTTGCGCAGGCCGATGCCCCAGACTTCCTCCGCCACAATCGGTGCGGCGTCGGCGCGACCCACAAACGCCGTCACCGGTTTCAGTTTCGCCCGCATTTTTCCGCCGACGCGCACGAAATGCCAGCCGGTCAAGGGATCGACGCCGAGGTACTCGGCCGGTTCGCTCGCCGGATCACCCGGTTGGAAGACCTTGAAATCCTTGAGCTGGTCGGGAGCGAAGCGCAGGTTCGCGGCGACCGGTGGCAGAATGATCGTGCCGCGGTCATCGATCACCGTGCCGTAGGAAACCGTGTCGCGCCGGTCGATTTCGGTTTCGACGTAAAACTGGACCGCGACGACGCATTTCACGCGTTCGGCCCAGAGCTCCGGCAGCTCGGCGGCGCGCGCCGTTGCGACCAGCAGCAACAGACTGAGCAATGTCACCTGTAGCGGCGGTCTATGACCGCCGAGCAACGCCCCGGCGGGCGCACCTGCGGAGGAATGATTCATCGCCCGGCGGCAGAAACGGCGGTCATAGACCGCCGCTACAGTTTCAACCCAACGAGGGAGATGGCACATCATGGCTTCATTACGTAGAGCGAAACGCTGCGGTTGCGTCGAGCCTCGACCAGCGTCGGCCCGGGCCTGGCCTCGAACTCGGCGTGCAATTTCTTCGCGACCTCGAGGTTGACGATCGGTTGCTGGTTGATCTGGACGATCACGTCGCCGCGGGAAAGACCCGCCATGTCGGCCGGAAAGCCCGCCTGCACTCCGATGACCAGGAGCCCGGTGTCGTCGGTCAGCTGGTTTTCGCGGGCGTAAGTCCGGGAGACCTTGCGCACGCTCAGCCCCCACTTTTCGAAAGCCCACTCCTCGCCCACCCGGCTCTCCAATCTTTCGGTGGTCACGACCAGGTCGCGCGTATCGGCGCCGCGTTTGACGTTCAACGCGAGCTTCGCCCCGACCGGCCGGCTGGCGATGAGATTTTGGATCGGCGGCAGCTGCTCCGGAAACCGGCCGTCCACCTTCTGGCCATCGATCGCCAGCACGATGTCGCCGCCGCGCAACCCGGCCTTGGCGGCGGGCGAGCCGACGTCGACACTGTTGATCAGGAGCCCGGTGTTGGTCGACAAGGCGTAGAAGTTCTCGAGGTCCTGCAGTGCGCCCGGCATGAGGCCCACGTAGCTGCGGGTGATGGCGCCATCGCGCACGAGAACAGCGGCGATTTTTTTGGCGATGTTGCCGGGAATCGCAAAGCCCAGGTTGTCGGCGCCGATGTAGCCCCGCGCGTTGATGCCGATCACCGAGCCGTCTTCCGTCACGAGCGGGCCGCCGCTGTTGCCGGGATTGATGGCAGCGTCAGTCTGCAGCCAGGTGTTGAAGGTGCCGGTTTCGTAGCCGCGCACGCCGTGGCTGTCCTCAAAATAGCGGTTGTTGTTGGAAATGATCCCGCGCGTCACCGTACGACTGAGCCCGAAGGGTGTGCCGACGGCGAACACGGTCTGGCCCGCGAACAGCTTGTCGCTGTCGCCAAACTCGGCGAAGGTGAACTTGAGACCGCGGCGTTTGATCTCCGCCACGTCGAGCCGGAGCACGGCGAGATCGGTCCAGTGGTCCCAGCCGACGAAGGTGGCGCCGACGCGTTCGAGGTTCGCCAGGGTCACGTTGATCTCGACGGCGCGCGGGCTGACGACATGGGCGTTGGTGAGCACGAGCCCGTCGGCCGAAAAAATCACGCCGGAGCCGATGCTGGAGGCAAAACGCTTCGTGCCGGCCTCGAACGCGACTTCGCGCACGTCGATGCGGACCACGGCGTCGAGCACCCGCTGGAATCCGCGCGACATCGCGGCGGACGCCGGCGCCGCCCAGGCGGCGAAAAGCGCCACGAGCAGGACGGGGAGCATGGTTGACCGAGACGTTGAAAACCTCACGATAATCGATTTCTCACGATGGCTACGCATTGCAAAGAATATGACTTTTCCCAAATCGAGCCTCATTGGCAATCGTTCTGGGAGAAAAATCGCACCTTCCGCGCTGCCGACGACACGTCGAAGCCCAAATACTATGTGCTCGACATGTTCCCTTACCCGTCGGGCACGGGGTTGCACATCGGCCATCCGGAGGGCTATACCGCGACCGATATCATCGCCCGCTACCAACGGGCCCGGGGACGCAATGTGCTGCATCCGATCGGCTGGGATGCCTTCGGCCTGCCCGCCGAGCAGCATGCGGTGAAGACCGGCACGCACCCGGCCAGCAACACGCAAAACAACATCGTCAATTTCCGCCGGCAGATCAAGGCGCTGGGCTTCTCCTACGACTGGGAGCGCGAGGTCGACACCACCGACCCGAAGTATTTCCGGTGGACGCAATGGATCTTCCTGCAGCTTTTCAAGAAAGGCCTGGCCTACGTCGATGAGCGCCCCGTGTGGTGGTGTCCCGAGCTCCGTACCGTGCTGGCCAACGAGGAGGTGATCGACGGCAAGAGCGAAGTGGGCGGATTCCCCGTCGAACGGCGCAACCTGCGCCAGTGGGTCCTGCGGATCACGGCCTACGCCGAGCGGCTGCTGGCCGATTTGCAGGATGTCGACTGGCCCGAATCCACGAAACGGATGCAAGAGGCCTGGATCGGGCGCAGCGATGGCGCGGAAATCCGGTTCAAGCTCGAGCCGGGGTCGCGCGGCGACCTGAAGGTTTTCACGACCCGTCCCGACACGCTCTTCGGCTGCACCTACATGGTGCTCGCACCGGAGCATCCACTCGTGAACACGCTGACCACGCCGGACCAGCGCGAAGCCGTGGCCGCCTACAAAAAGAAGGCGGCGGCGAAGAGCGACCTCGAGCGCACCGATCTCGCCAAGGAGAAGTCGGGAGTTTTCACGGGATCCTATGCGATCAACCCGGTCAACGGGGCGCACGTGCCGGTCTGGATCGCCGATTACGTGCTGATGGGCTACGGCACGGGCGCGATCATGGCGGTGCCGGCGCACGACGAACGCGACTACGATTTCGCCCGGCAGTATGCGCTGCCCATCGTCCAGGTGATCGCGAAGAAAGACGGATCGGAGACGAAACTGCCCTTCATTGCCGACGGTTCACTCATCAACTCCGGCTCCTACACCGGACTCGACTGGGCCGAGGCGAAGCGGCGCATCACCGCCGATCTCGCCGCGCGCGGTGTGGGCCAGGAGGCGGTGAATTACAAGCTGCGCGACTGGCTCTTCTCCCGCCAGCGTTACTGGGGCGAGCCGTTTCCGATCGTGTGGGTCGACGAGGCCGACTATCGCCGGGCGGCGGCGGTGCGCGCCGCGGACGTGCCACCCGCGCCGGTCACTTACACGCAGGATGGCGTCACGCACTACGCCCTGCCCCTGCCGGCGCGGGCCCTGCCGCTCGAGCTGCCCGCAGTGCAGACCTACCTGCCGAGCGGAACGGGCGAAAGCCCGCTGGCCAATTGCACGGCGTGGCTGGAGATCTGGTTCAACTACGAGACCGGCGCCGCCCTGCCGGCCACGCAACCGCGCCCGGCCGGAGGCGCGTGGGTGCGCGCCCGTCGCGAAACCAACACCATGCCGCAATGGGCCGGTTCGTGCTGGTATTACCTG
>DATJPQ010000136.1:0-9968 GCA_035506315.1 Opitutaceae bacterium | reverse complement strand
ATTTACCAGCAGCGACGGCTCCACGACGACCACCGCCAATTATATCGCGCGACTCAATACCGATGGCAGCCTCGATAGCACGTTCACCCCCGGAGGCGATCAATCCGTCTCCGCGCTGGCCATCCAATCCGACGGCAAAATTTTGGCCGCTGGCTCTTTCTCCACTTTCTACTCCAGCGGCGCGACCACCGCAACGGCGCACTCCTGTATTGTCCGCATCAACAGCACCGATGGCACGGTCGACACCACGTTCAATGCCCATACCAACGCTGCGATTACCACCCTGGCGTTGCAGAGCGACGGCAAGATCGTGGTCGGTGGCGGCTTCACTGCGGCGTTCGGGAACAACGACACCACGACGGTCTTGGTGCGTCATTTCATCGCGCGGTTCAACGCGGACGGCAGTCTCGATGCGGGTTTCGATCCCAGTGCGAATGCGCCGGTCGTCGCCGTGGCCGTACAGCCCTCGGACGGGAAGATTCTTTTCGGCGGTCTGTTCACGACGATACAGCCCAATAGCGCGACCAACTGGACCCAGCGCAACTATCTCGCGCGGGTCAACACCGACGGCTCGCTCGATGCCAGCTTCGATCCCAACGCGAATCAACAGGTCCGGGCCTTGACTGTGCGGACCGACAGCGGCTATGCCGGCAAAATTCTCGTGGCTGGTGGCTTCACGACCTTGCAGCCCAATGGCGGGGCGGTCACGACCCTGAGCCTGCCCATCGCCCAGCTCAACCCTGACAGCACGGTCGACAACGGTTTCGTCGTCAGCGCCGGTGGGCCGATCGGCTCCAAGGTGAACGCATTGGCGGTGCAGCCCAACGGCCGGATTCTGGTCGGCGGAGTTTTCAGCACGCTGGCCGGGTCTCCGAGCTCAAACTTCGCCCGGCTCAACACGGACAACTCCGAAGATGGCTTCTTCCTTCCCACCCCCGATGACGCGGTCAATGCCGTGGCGGTGCTTTCCGACAACAACGGCATTGCCTCCCCCGTCCCGGGCTTTGCCTGGCTCAATCCGAACGGCACCCTCCTGCCCGCTTCCCGTTTCCAGCCCAACTATGTGGTGCAGCTGAAGGGTCACATCAACACGATCGTCCGGCAAACCGCCACCGGCCAGATCCTGTTGGGCGGCTTGTTCACCAACCAGAGCGGAGCCACGAGCGGCAATCTCGTGCGGTTAAATGCCGACGGCGGGCTCGACATCGGATTCAATCCCAGCCCCGATGGCGCCGTCCTGGCCATCCTGGTGCGGACCGATACTGGTCATGTGGGCCAGATCGTCGTGGCGGGCGCGTTCTCGAACATCTGCGGGGTAGCCCGCAACCATATCGCGCAGCTCAATTCCGACGGTACGTTGGATGCCTCCTTTGACCCCGATGCCAGCAGTGATGTCGACGTGATGCTCCAGCAGCCGGACGGAAAAATTTTGATCGGCGGCGCGTTCACCAGCTTGACGCCCAACGGCGCGACCACGGCCACCTCGATCCAGTACCTGGCGCGGCTCAATACCGATGGCACGGTCGACACCGCCTTTAACCCCACACCCGACAACCAGGTGTCATCGCTGGCCCTGCAGCCCGCCGACAACAAGATTTTGGTCGGTGGTGTCTTTTCCAACTTTTCGCCCAACGCGGCGACCACCGCGACGAAGCGGATGTCCATCGCGCGGCTCAATGCCGACGGCACGCTGGATCCCGGCTTCGATCCCAATGGCACGGGCAATGTGATGTCGCTCATCGTGCAACCCGATGGAAAGATCCTCATGTGCGGCAATTTCCTGACCGTCGGCGGCTGGTCGCGCAGCGGCATCGCCCGGCTTCAGACCAGTGGCAATCTCGACGAAAATTTCAACCCCAGCGCCAACGGCCAGGTCAATTCCATGGTGCTGCAAGCCGACGGCTCTATCCTTGTCGGCGGGGCGTTCTCTGGCATCTCGAACGTGACCCGCGCCCGACTCGCCCGGCTCAATGCCGATGGCTCACTCGATCTCAGTTTCGATCCCAGCCCGGACGACCAGGTCAATGTGCTGTCCCTGCAAGCCGACGGCACGGTCATGATCGGCGGCTATTTCACCGCGTTTCGTTCCAACGGCACGCTGCTGGCCGGTGGCGCCTTCAACAACATCGGCGGATTGCCGACGAAGCACCTCGCCCTGTTGCGGGACGACGGCAACGTCGATGCGACTTTCCAGCCCAATCCCGATGGCACGGTAAACGCACTCCTCCTGCAGACCGACGGAAGTTTTGTGGTCGGCGGCGATTTCACGCACATCGCCGGAGTGGCGCGCAGCCGTCTCGCCCGTTTTCTGACCAACGCGGACGGCACGCACACGCTCGACACGACGTTCAACGCCCCCGCCCCTCTCGGGGCCGTCACGGCGCTGACCCTGCAAACCGACGGTAAGATTATTGTCGGCGCCCCCTTCTCCAGCGGCGTGCCGGCCTATGCCAGTCTCGCGCGACTGAACACCAACGGCACGCTCGACACCGCCTTTCAGCCGGGACTGCTTGGAGCGATCACCGCGCTGGCCGTGCAGCCGGATGGCCGGGTGCTCGCCGCCAATGCTCCGCAAGCATCCGGCGTTCCCACGCAGCCCGGACGCGTCGTCCGGCTCAATCCCGATGGTTCGCGCGATACCAGTTTCAACGCTTACGCCAACGACGTGATCGCCACTCTCGCGCTGCAGACTGACGGCCGGATTGTGATTGGGGGCGTCTTCACCGCCGTCAATGGCGTGGCCCGCAACCGGCTCGCCCGGCTCAATGCCGATGGCACGCTTGATACCACCTTCGACCCCAATGCCAACGCCAGCGTGAACTCCCTGGTGATCCAGCCCGACGGCAAGGTGCTCGTCGGCGGCGCCTTCACCCTGATGAGCAGTCAGGGCCGTTACCTGCTCGCCCGGATCGGGGCGACTGCGATGGCGACGCAGTCCCTCACCGTGAGCGCCAATCACACCACGATTACCTGGCAGCGCACCGGCAGCGGCCCGGAACTTTCCGGCGCGGTGTTCGATCAATCGACCGATGGCGGCGTGACGTGGACTTCCCTCGGCAAGGCCAGCCGGGTGAGTGGCACGAGTAATTGGCAGCTCGGCGGATTGAGCCTGCCCAGCTCGCTCGTTTATGTGCGCGCCCGCGGCCTCGTGCTGACTTCTCAATATGGCTCCGCCCAAGTGATCGAGTTGTACTGGCAGTTCTTGCTCTCCTCCGTGTCGGGCACGGATTACGTCGGTGTTGCGGCTGACCTCGCCGGCGGCACGACCACGAACGGCACGACTTCCAGCCAGACAACCTCGAACGTCGCTTTCGGCAGCACGCTCAACGCGAGCTCGGTGACCGATGCCGGCACCGGCACCCAGCAATCCGATGCGGCCACGACGGCCGGCCGCCTCATCAGCCTGTCGGCGCGCGCGACGGTCAACAATGGCTATCCCCTCATCACCGGTTTTGTCATCAGTGGCAACGGCCAGAAAAGCGTGCTGCTGCGCGCGGTCGGCCCGGGTTTGAGCGGTCTCGGCGTCCCCGCGCCGCTCGCTGCGCCGCGGATGCAGATTTATAACGGCGCCACTCTGCTGTATGCCATCAACACCGGATGGGACTCCTCCAGCAATCTCATGGCGGTGTTCAACCGCCTGAGTGCGTTACCGCTCGTGGCCGGCAGCGCCGACGCCGCCACGCTCGTTACGCTTTCCCCCGGCTCTTACACGGTGATTGTGCCCGACGGTCAGGGCAGCGGGACCGTGTTGGCCGAGGTGTACGATGCCGATGCCAGCACGGCGACCGGTGCGGTGCGCTTTACGGGTCTGTCCGCCCGGGCGCAGGTGACCGTGGGCGACCCATTGATCGCGGGCCTGGCCATCAGCGGCAATACTGCGCGCCGGGTGCTGCTGCGCGGTTGGGGCCCGGCGCTGGCCAAGTCCGGCGTGGCCGGCGTGTTGAACGATCCGGTGCTGGCCGTTTACGACAGCCAGGACCAGTTGCTCGCCCAGAACGACAACTGGCAGACCCAGACGTCGGTGAATTCCACGCAGACACTCGGCAGCGTCAATGATGTCGTCTCGGCCTGCGTGGCCGTGTTCGATTCCGGCAGCAAGGACTCCGCGCTCATCATCACCCTCGCGCCGGGCACCTACACGATCCAGATCACCGGCGTCAACCACACCGCCGGCGCGGCGATGGCGGAAGCCTACGACTTGAGTCCCTGATCCGCGGTCGGCCGCAAAATTCAATTGTCGGGCGGGGTTTCGCGACCCCGCCCTTTTTGTTTTCAGGTGGCCGCGGGCGTGAGCGAGTGGACGAAGCGCGGCTCGCGCCAGCTACCAGTTGTCGCTACGGAACGGTGCGGCGGGCAGGCCGGCGCCATTGCAAAGATTCGCCTCGGGCGCATTCTTCCACGCGTACCGTACCGCCACCGGGGCGGGTACCTCGCGGGCGCTCACGACGAGCGTGGCGCCCTCGATCCGGCCCTGTGCCGGATGAAATTTCCGGTCCGCCCCGGCAACCTCGAGCGATTGCACGGGCCGGTTGTGCGCCACGAGGCCGCCTTCGTCGTGGGCGAAATGCACGCGCAGCGCGCCGCGTTCGGGCGTCGCGCCGGTGAACACCGGGCCGGACCAGTCGCACGGGATGTGGTAGACCTTGGCTTTGGCGATCAGGGCGAGGCGGCGGCCCACCTCCTGTTTGTTGGTCGGATGAATGTTGTCGGGATTGCCGATGTCGATCGCCAGCGCCTGGCCCGTGTTGGGCAGGGCCAGCGCCAGCGCCTGGGCCTCGCGGAGGCAGGCGAAGGCCGTGCCGGTGGGATCGCCGGGCATCTTGTAGTTGGCCAGGCTCACCCAATAAAATGGGATATCGCCCTGCCCGAAATGGGCGCGCCAGTAGGTGATCAACGCGACGAAGAGCGCGCGGTATTCGGTCGCGCGCTCGGAGTTGCTTTCGCCCTGATACCAGAGCACGCCGCGCAGGGCATAGGGCAGCAGCGGATTGATCATGCCGTTGAACGGGCCCATGGGCGTCCACGCATCGCCGGGGCCCCGCGGGGTGTGCAGCCGGGGCTGCCGCTTGAGCCAGGCGGCATGCGCGGCGACGCCCTGCCCCTGGGCCGCGGCCTCGGCCTTCGTCCAGGCGTCGTAGGCGGCCTGGTTCGCCGGATAAGCGGCGAGGTTTTCCCGCCAGCGCTCGCCGACCGCCTGGAACGCCGGTTGGCTCGCGAGCGCGGCCGGGCTCAGCCACGACTCGATGGGCGTGCCGCCCCACGAACTGTGTATGATGCCTATGGGTACGCCGAGCTTTTGCCAAAGGTCCCGGGCGAAAAAATAGCCGACGGCGGTGAACTGGCCCACGGTCGCGGGCGAGGCCGTCTGCCATTCGCCTCCCGCGGTTTCGCGTGGAGTGTCCGCGACGGCATGCTCGATCGTGATCTGCCGGATGAGCGGAAAATGGGCGGCGGCGATCTCCTTCGCGGCGTCCTGGGCGCGCTCGACCGGCCACTCCATGTTCGACTGGCCGGAGCAGAGCCACACCTCGCCCACCACGACGTCGTGGATGGTGACAAGGTTTTGCCCCCGCGCCACGAGATCGGCGCCCAGAGCGGAGGCGGGCAGCGGTGCGAGCACCACCGTCCAGCGACCGTCCGCTCCCGTCGTGGCCCCGATGCTCTGGCCGCCGAAGGCGACGGTGATCTTTTCGCCGGCCGCGGCGCGGCCCCACACCGGCACCGGTTTGCCTTGCTGGAGCACGGCGCCGTCGCGGAAGAGCGGTGCCAGCGAGACATCGGCGCGGACCGCCGGCATCCAGAGCAGGAGACCGGAGAGCCAAAAGCAGGAACGGAAGGTCGGCATCGGTAACGCCGGGGAAAAACGCCGGCGAGTCCGGCACGCTAGGCATCGTCCCTCCCGCCGCCAAGCCCCGATCGAGCCGCAACCGGAAGGCCTGATGGTAACTTGATGGTTGCCTGGTAGGGGCGCAATCGTGTTGCGCCCTTCGACCACTGGAGGGCGCAGCCCTTCGATACACTCAGGGCCTTGAGCTTGTCGAAACGGCAAGACTGCGCCCCTACAGAACAACCCGACACCCCGAATGTAACCTAATGGGTTACAATCGGAGTCGCGTTGCTCGCGGCCGAAGCGGCCGAAGTGAGGTGGCTTGGCGGAGCCACTCCGGACTTGCGCGGCGGGGCGGGGCGCGCCCCTGTTGGGCCGTATGAAAGTGTCGTTTACCACCAAGGAATATGCCCGTTTGCTCGAACTCGTTTACCTGGGGCAGGGGGTGGCCGGTGCACGCTCCGACGATCCCCAGAGCATGCCCGAGCGCTACGCCGGCGTGACGCAGAAGGTCTTCGCGCTGGCGGAGACGTTTGGCTGTGCCGATCTGGTGGAAGCGGATGCCGGGGGGCAATTCTTCCCGTCGGCCAAGCTGGAGGAGGGGCCGGCGCGCGAGAAGTTCGAGAAATTCGTGGACGACTCCTTCTGGGCCGAGCTGGCATCGCGGTTGGCCGAACGCGACCTGCGCGCCGGGTTCGGCGCCACGAAACTCAGCGACGAGCTCTCCGACGAGGACGTCGAAAAACTCGGGCAGCTCGAAGACGGCTACTGGCGCGAATTCGAAGCAAATGGGGTGGACCACGTGCAAGTCCTGCGCGGCGGCCACGGCTGAAGCGGGCGGTTGCCATCGCCTCCGGCCGGCGGCGTCAATTGCTTCATAACTCCCGGGCCATCAGCCAGACGCTGCGATCGGCCAGGGGCGGGGACAAATCACCCGGCCTCGTTGCCCGGAGCAGGGAGCTGTGCAACGTATGTCGGTGCCAAGCCAGCTCGAAGGAATGCCCCGCGCAGAAACCGGCGTCGGCCGTGTCGAACGCCTCCCGTAGGCTATTGCGCCCCTCCGGCCGTTTGCCGCCCCAGCCAGAATAAATCCCAATAAATATGAAAAACCTCACTACACCTGCGCTCCGTGAGGGGCGTGCTTGCGCGGGACTCCGGTCTCGCTTGCAGTCCGATCACTGCCCTTGGCTGCGTCCGGCGGCGTTCGCGCTGGCGGTCGCCTTGTCCGCCCTGCCCCTCCCTGCCGGCACGTGTACGATCAATGTCGGCGCCAATCAGCAGACGATCGACGGTTTCGGCTTCGCGAGCGTATTTGCCCCCGTGATGACCTCGGCCCAGGCGGCCACCTTCTTTGGCACGGGCACCGGCCAGCTCGGATTCTCGCTCTTGCGCGTCTACATCAGCGAGACCGGCAGCTTCAGCACCGATGCGAGCAACGCGTCCCTGGCGCACTCCTACGGCGCCAAGGTGCTCGGCACTGCGTGGACGCCCCCGCCCTCGATGAAGAGCAACAATAACGCCGTCGGCGGATCGTTGCTGACGAGCCAGTACGCCGCGTATGCCTCCTACCTGGCCAGCGCCGCGAACAGCATCGGGGTCGATTACGTCTCCTTCCAGAACGAGCCCGACATCACCGTCACCTACCAATCCTGCTCGTGGACCCCGGCGCAGATGGAAACCTGGACCGCAAACAACGCGCCGGCCGTCGGCAAGCCGATCGCGATGCCCGAATCGTTCCATTTCAGCGACTCGTACTCCGACCCGACGCTGAACGACAGCACGGCGGTCGGTCATGTCACCATCATCGCCGGACACATTTATGGCGGCGGCAACATCGTCCACCAGAACGCGCTGAACCATGGCAAGCATGTCTGGATGACGGAACACTACAATTCCGGCCAGGATATCACCACCGCCATCACCGACGCGAAGGAAGTGAGCGATTGCATGAACAACCAGATGAGCGCCTACATCTGGTGGCGCGCCTATCACACGCCGCCGAACACCACGGACGACCTGATCAACGGCTCCACGCCGCAGAAAAACGGCTATGCCATCGGGCAATTCGCGAAGTATGTCCGGCCCGGCAAAGTGCGTTGCAGCTCGACGTACAATCCCACCTCCAATGTGTACGTCACCGCATATCACAACAACGGCCTGGTCATCGTCGCGATCAACACCGGCGGCTCGTCGGTGAGCCAGACGTTTTCGCTCCAGAATGCCACCGGCGTGAGTTCCTTGTCGGTCAATCGGACCTCCTCCAGCGAAAACATGGCGGCGGTATCGGGCGCCACCGTCACGAACAACGCCTTCACCTACACGTTGCCGGCGAAAAGCGTCACGACGTTCCATCAATAATCGAATGGCCCCTCATGGATAAAACCAGGCAACGGCCATTCGCGGCCGGTGGCTGGCCGCGGATGGAGCGTTGCCGCGATCAAATGAGACAATACTCGTCCCGTAAATTAAGCGGATGAAAATCACGGTTGGACATGCCCTGTCGCTGGGCCTGAACGGGCTGCTGCTCGTGCTGGTCGTGAGCCTGTGGCGCACGTCCGCGCCGGTGGCTCCGACGTCACCGGGCTCGCGCGTTCCGCGGGCGCATCCGCCGGGCGACGGTTACGCATCCGCCGATTCCGCTCCCCCGGAGCCGGTGCCGGTGAGGATCGGCGCGGGCTGGGAACAGTGGATCGAAACGCTGCGGCGCGCGGGCGTGCCCGCGGATGTCCTGGCCGGCCTGGTCCGGGCCGATTTCGATAAACGTTGGCAGACACGCGCGGCGGAGACGCAGCGGCAATACCTGCAGGGTCACGCCGACGCCGACGCGCTGGCGGTCCTGGCCTTGGAGCACGACGCCCGGCTCGACGCCGAACTGCGCTCGGCGCTGGGGGCCGACGCGTTCCGCCGCTGGGACATGGCGCGGGTGATGGCTGCACTCAACGTCGGGCAGATGCAGCTCTCCGACGCCGAGCGCGACACCGTCTACGAACTCGAGCGCGGCCTGCAGGACGACCTGCGCAAGGCGCAGGCCGACAAACTGCGGGGCGGCATCGACCAGGCGACCTTGAATATCCTGGAGCAGAACGCGCAGGAGGCGGTGGCGCGGAAGCTCCGTGCGCTCCTCGGCGAGCCGCGCGCCGCCCAGCTGCAGGGAGTGGATGACACGATCGGGAACCTGCAGCGCGGGCTGCCCACCGGGTCGTTGAGCGACGCGCAGCTGCAGGCGCTGACCGAAGTGCAGCGTGACTGGGACCGGACCCGCTCGCAACTGGCGGCGCTCCAGAACAACACCGGCCATCCCGCCTACGCCGGTGCGATCCAGCGGGCCGAGGAGAAGTGGCGCGGCGAATTCCAGGCGATTGCGGGTGCGGACGCGCTCGAACAATTCTTGAAATCGCAGGACAGCCGCTACGTGGATTTACGGCGGTTCGCCGCGGGCTGGCAGGTTTCCCCTTTGGAGATAGAGGGCATTTTCGAGACGGTGGGAATCTACGACGAAGTCGTACACCAGTACGGCCTCGACGCGCAGGCCCGGGAGGCCGATCCCGGCGCGACCCGCGCGGCGCTCGGACAATTTCAACAACAGACCGAACGCTCGCTGCAACAACGCCTCGGCGCCGACCGGTACGCAGTGTTGAAACAAAATGGAATCATTCCCTAGCCATCCCGCAGCGGGTACCGCCAGGGGTCGATTATTTCTTCGTTTTCAGAGTTGAGTACTGCGATACCATGGTCGAATTGACGAAAATCTTTGGGGAGTTCGATGCGCCACCTGCCGATCGCCCCAGCTCCCTCGAAGGGGATGTAGCACTCGTCGCGGAAGTTCAGCTCGAACACACCGCTGGCGTTTTGCTCCGAACTCACCGCGATCGATGTGATCGGAACGTTCGAGATTGCGTTTGATCGATAACCGAGAATCAAACGAGCGAAAACCGAACCAGCAAGAAGACCTCGCTCCCGGCCGTGCGTGTCAACACCTGCAGCGGTCCGGGGGCATCCGGAGCGGAGGTAAGTGTGAACGCGGCCTTGTTGCGCAGGTCGGTCGTCCGGTCGGCCGGGGTCTCAAATCCATGATGCTTGAGGTTCGCGCCATAGAGCTGGAAATCGAGCAGCGTGATACCATTGTGCCGCGTAAAATACG
>DATJPQ010000135.1:0-30783 GCA_035506315.1 Opitutaceae bacterium | reverse complement strand
CCTCCGCAGCTGCACCTTTCCGTCTCAGTGCTTGGATCTAAAATATAGGAACATTCCAAAGAAGAGCAGAACCTGGACGAGGACGACGCCGACAATCAGCAGGACCATCGGCACCCGGTTTTTCCACGGTTGGGGCGAACGCAGGTGCAGGTACCGCTCCGTCAACGGGACGATCTCGTAGTTGTCGAGTTCACGCTTCATCGCGCCAGCGTTGGCGTAACGTTTCTCCGGATCGCGTTCCAGGGCGTGGAGGATGATTTCCTCGATCACCGGGGTGAGTTTTTCGTTCACCTTGCGCGGGGCGACGGGATCGCCGGTCAGCCGGGCATTCATCACGATGTACGGGCTCTCGCCTTGAAACAGGGTGGAGCCGGTCGCCATCTCGTAGAGGATCGCGCCGAGGCTGTAGATGTCGGTGCGATGATCGCCGCGCCGGCCCTTGACCTGCTCGGGCGCCATGTAGTCGGGCGTGCCCATGGCCGGCGTGAAGCCGACGAAGGTCAGGCGCCGCGCCTCCTTGTCGCGCGCAATGCCGAAGTCGAACAAGCGCAGGCTGCCATCGCGGCAGACCATGATGTTTTGCGGCTTCAGATCGCGATGCGTGATGCCGTTGGCATGGAGATAGTCGAGGGCGTCGCAAATCCGGCTCGCATAATGTGCCGCCTCGGGCTCGGGGAGCGGCTTCTGTTTCTCGAGGATTTTGGCGAGCGTTTCGCCGTCGAGGAACTCCATCACGAGATAAGGCCGGCTTTTCTTCCCCTCGACCTTGATCACCTTCAGCACCCCCGGGTGGTTGAGGCGGGTGCCAATTTCCTCCTCGCGTTGGAAGCGCTCGAAACCCGCGACATCGCTTTCCATCGCCATGAGCGGCACCTTGATCGCCACGGCCTCGCCGGTCTGCCGGTCGTTGGCCTTGAAAATCTGCGCCATGTTGCTGCGGGCGATCAGGTCGGTGAGGTCGAACCGTCCATCGAGCGTCAGGCCCGCGGAAAGTTCGCTGGCCCCCGACTGAGGGATGCGCTTGGCGGAGGTGCGTTGCTTCGTGGGTGTACGGGGGGGGGAGGGATTCACCGCTCCTTCCCAGTCACGCACTTCGAGCAACTGCAAGGAAATGTTGTCGTCGCAGCCGCGTTTTTCGGCGAGCGCGACGAGTTGTTTGCAGGCGTCGTAGGGATGATGCCGGCTGATAATGTTGCACATCTCCTCGTTCAGCACGTAGGCGTGCAGACCATCGGTGCAGTGCAGGAGGAAGTCGGCGTGTTGCAGGATCTCGGTCGCGAAATCCGGCTGGCAGAACGGTTCCATGCCCAAGCTCCGCGTAAGCTCGCTGCGTGCCCGGGTGGCCATGGCCTGGCGTTCGAGCATCAGGCCCAGCTTCACCGGCAGGGCGGTGGCCACATGGTCCTTGGACAGCTGATAGATCTTGTGCTGGCGGATGAGATAGGCGCGGGTGTCGCCGACGTTGGAGATGTACGCGATGCCGTTGCGCACGATCGAAGCGACGAGGGTGGTGGCCATCGGGCGGCCAGGAGCGGCGGCCAGCCCGGCGTCGTGGACTTTGACACAGGCGGTGGCGAACATGCGCTTCAGCGTTTCCGACGGATCGGTGCCGGGCGCGGCGGCACGAAAGACCCGCAACGCCTCCTCGACGGCCAGGCGGCTGGCCACTTCGCCCCGATCCAGGCCGCCGACGCCATCGGCCAGCAGCGCCACGCTGCCCTGCTTGTCCCGGACCAGCGGATCGTCGGCTTCCCAGAAATCGAGGAAGTCCTCGTTGATTTCTCGGACCGGACCGGCGGTGGTGAGACGGGCGTAACGGAGACGCATGGGTGTGAAGACACTAGCTCCGCCGCCGGGAAAGGCGAGCGGAGCCGTGAATGAATGGAGCAATCAGGACGGCATCAGGAGGCTACTGTCGCCGGGCGTTCGCTCAGGAAGATCTCCTTGCCGCGTTTCTTGCTGCTGGAGCGGAAGTAGATCAGGCCGTAGATGCCCCAGACGGCCGCGATGCCGAGCGCGATGTAGGGCTCCTTCCAGCTCATGCCGGTCACCGTGAACGGCCCGATCAGGTAGAAGAGCATGCAGGCCAGATTGGCGAGCAACCCGAAGACCGGCACGACGACGTGCTTGAAGCCGTGGAAACTCTTGTGCTCGCGGAAGGCCACGATCGCGATCACGCAGGTGAGCATATAGAGCAGGAAGGTGCCGAAGTTGCTCACCAGGGTCACGATCACGAGCGTGTTCGGCAGCTTGGCGTAGGTCTCGGGACTGAAGATGCCAAAACTGTACCAGAGGTTGTGCTTGTCCAGGGCGGCCGGCGTGGTGCCGCCGAGATAGACCGCCACGGTGATGGCACCGATGATGGCGGAGATGATGGCGAGGGTCCAGATGGCGCGGTGCGGCGAGAGCGTGCGGCCGTGGATCATGCCGAAGTGCGAGGGCACTTCCTCGTCGCGCCCCATGGCGTAGGTCACGCGCGCCCCGGTGCTCAGGCAGGAGAGGGTCGTGCCGATCAGGGCGAGGAACACGGTGAATGCTTGCACGAGCATGAACGCCTTGCCCGCGGCATAGCTGCCAAAAAGCCACGTGCCGACGATGACCATCATGTCGCCGATGGGCGCGCCGGAGGCGGCGGCATTGGGCAGGGCGTAGCCGTTATGCAGCAGATAATTGGCGGCGAAATACTCGATCAGGTAACACACCAGGCCTTGGATGCCGAGCGACAGCAGCACGGCCCGCGGGACGTCGCGCTTGGCATTCTTCGCCTCCTCGCCCATCGCGGTGACGGACTCGAAGCCGACCAGGATGAGGATCGCGATGCAGGCTTGAATGAAAATATAATTGAAGCCGTGCGGCGCGACGACGGAGCCGGCCGTGGCGTGGAAATTAAACGTTTGCGGATCCTTGTCGTCGCCGGCCTTGCCGGTAACGGCCTCCTCGGGCGCATAGCTCACGAGGAAGGGCGCGGCGAGTTTGGGATCGGTGACGGCATTGCCGTCCTTGTCGCCTGGGACGGGCACGCCGTCCTTGTCGGCGGAGTCCTGCATCTTGAAGACCGTCTTGCCGTCCTTGTCGACGGTGGGCTTGTTGTCGGCGTCGAGCACGGGCACGGGTTTGCCGGCGTCGTCCTTCACGACCTCTTGGGCGACCTGGTAATTCACCGCCACGCCATTGGAAAGGTGATAACCGACGGAACCTTGCTTGTGTTGCATCCGGTACGCGATCGCGATGACGGAGAAGACCAGCAGTGCGGTGATTTGGATGATGTTGATCGCCATGTTCACCGCCGTCGTGCCGGTCACGCCCCGGTAGGCGATGTAGGCCACGCCGAGCGCGAACACGAGGCAGAAGCCATACATGAACAGCGGGCTGTTGTAGCTGCCGCTGAAGGTGTCGGGGAAAAACTGATTCAACAGATAGCCGCTAAGAATTGCGGTCACGCCGACCATGCAACCGGGATAAACCCAGTAATAGAGATGGCTCGCCCAACCGGTGATGAACTTCGCGATGCGGGCGAACTTGTAGGCATGGGTCTTGGAGGCGAACGCTTGCTCCGCGTAAAAATACGAGGAGCCGGCGCCGGGATAAATCTTCGACAGTTCGGCGTAACTGATGGCGGTCGCGAAGCACAGCACCAGGGCGAGCACGATGCCGAACCACATCGCGCAGCCCGCCATCGGCGCGCCGTAGAGCGATTGGATTTGAAACGTGAGCCAGAGGAAGGCTCCGGGCGCGATCAGCGCCATGGCGTTGATGGTCAGTCCGGTCAGGCCCAGGGTGGGCTTGGTTGTCGGGGTGGAGGGTGCGGGTGTTTGTGGCATGGGCGTAGTTTGGTTAGTGGACTCGGAGACAAGGGAGCGGAGCGGGGCGGCGGATCGCGGCCGGAATCACGGCCGCAGTCGGGCCGGCAGACCAGCCGGTCCTCGGGCGGTCAGGAAGCGTGCGGATAAGTCGGTGGCTCATGTGTGTGGCGACGTGGATAGCTAATCCCGTGCCAGCTTCGCGGACCGTTGGCGCGGACCCGGTGTAACAATGATACCAATACCCCGGGCCGCGCTTCGTAGTCTCGGTGCTGGATACATGGGGATATTCCCCTGCACCCAAGGGCCGGGCCGTGGCTCCGGTTGGCATGTCGCCTGCTAAAGATGGGCCGATTTCCCAGCCGAGATGAAGCTCATCATCGCCATCATCAAGCCGTTCAAACTCGAGGAAGTGAAAGAGGCGCTTTACGAGATCGGCAACCCGGGCATGACGGTCACCGAAGTCCGGGGCTTCGGCCGCCAGAAGGGTCACACCGAGGTATATCGGGGCAGCGAATACTCGGTGGACTTCATGCCGAAGGTGAAATTCGAAATCTTCACCACCGATGAGCAGGCCCCCAAGACGGTCGCCACGATCATGAAGGCGGCCCGGACGGGCAAGATCGGCGATGGGAAGGTCTTTGTCCTGCCGCTCGGCGAGGCCTTCCGCATCCGGACGGAGGAACACGGCGATGCCGCCATCTAACCTTTGGCGCACATCCCTCGGTTAAATTTTGAGCGGTCCCGACCGCGGCAAATTAGCCATTCTTAATTTCCAACGCATGACGCGGCACCAGGCGTCCGTTTTATATGCATGCAGCATAACCGCATGCAAAGCGTTAGCATTTTTTAAGGACTTTTCACCTGCTGGCATTGCATCTGCTTCTAGCGGGCCGACCCATGAAAAAACCCTCCTGTAGTCGTTTGGTACGTGCTTTTATTCTGGCTGGCTTGGCGTGGCTGACCGCCCTGTCTGCTTCGGCCCAAATGGTGGCGGCGTCAGCCGCGCCCGCGGCGCCGACCACCGAGGAGCGTCTCGCCGCCCTCGAGGCCTACATCACCAATGGCGATCCGGGCAAGGCGCTCACGGGCGTGCCCGGTCCCGGCCACAACGGCTGGATGATGACGAGCTCAGCGCTGGTGCTGTTCATGACGTTGCCCGGGCTGGCGCTCTTCTACGGCGGCCTCGTGCGCCGGAAGAACGTGCTCTCGGTGCTGGCGCAATGCCTCGGAATCACCGGTCTGGTGGCCCTTCTGTGGTGGGCGTTCGGCTACAGTTTTGTTTTTGGCAAAAGCGCCGGCAGTTCGGTTTTCGGCGGTTGGGAACATGTATTTCTCCGCGGCGTGGGCGCGGCGCCCAACACCGACTACGCCTTCTGGGTCTCCCATAGTGTCTTCGCGATGTACCAGATGATGTTCGCGATCATCACGCCGGCCCTCATCATCGGCGCCATCGCCGAACGCATGAAATACAGCGCCATCCTGCTGTTCGTGGCGATCTGGATGGTGGTGGTGTACTTCCCGCTGGCCCACATGGTCTGGGGGGCCACGGGCCTGATGAACGGCGTGTGGAACGGCAACGCCACGATCAGGGCGATTGACTTTGCCGGCGGTACCGTCGTGCACATGTCTTCCGGCTGGTCGGCCCTGGTGCTCTGCCTGATCCTTGGGCCGCGGCTCGGTTTCGGGAAGGACAAGATGGCGCCGCACAGCATGGTGCTTTGCATGGTCGGCACCGGCATGCTCTGGGTCGGCTGGTATGGCTTCAACGCCGGCAGCGCCGTCGCGGCCGATGGCATCGCCGCCAATGCCTTCATGACCACCACCCTCGCCGCCGCGGTCGCCGGGTTTACCTGGGGCATGATCGAGCTCATCTACCGCGGGCATGCCTCGATCCTCGGTTTCTGCTCGGGCATCGTCGCTGGGCTGGTCGTGATCACGCCGGCCACCGGCTTTGTCGACACCACCGGTGCTGTCATCATCGGTGTGCTCGCCGGTGCGGTGCCGTATCTGGCGGTCACCAAGCTCAAGGCGATCTTCAAATACGACGACGCCCTCGATACTTTCGGCGTGCACGCCGTTGGCGGCACCCTGGGGGCGTTTCTCACCGGGGTGCTCGCGACCGGCGCAGTCAATGCCAACCTCACGGGCGCCGCGGCGACCAAGAACGGTCTGGCCAGTCTGGTCACCCATGGCGGCCTCTGGCTCGAGCAAATCAAGGCCATCGGCATCACGCTCGTCCTCTCGATCGTCGCCACGATCGTCATTGCCTATCTCGTCAAGGCCCTCATCGGGCTCCGGCCGGTCGCCGAAGTCGAACGGCAAGGCCTCGATATCAACGAACACGGGGAAGAGGGCTACATCGACTGACCGCCTCCGCTCACCCGCTCACTCTCCCTTTCACTTTTTCCCCTTACATGAAACTCATCGTGGCAATCATCAAACCCTTCAAACTCGACGAGGTGAAGGAAGCGCTGGCCCAGGCCGGTCTCGAAGGCATGACGGTGACCGAAGTCAAAGGCTTCGGTCGCCAGAAAGGCCATACCGAGATCTACCGCGGCAGCGAATATACCGTGGATTTTCTCCCCAAGGTGAAGCTGGAACTCGCGGTGACCGACGACCAGGTCGCCCGGGGGATCGACGCCATCGGGAAGGCCGCCCGCACCGGCAAGATCGGCGACGGCAAGATTTTCGTTTATCCCCTCGAAGACATCGTGCGCATCCGCACCGAGGAGCGCGGCGAAGCCGCCATCTGATTTCAGGCCCGACGGGGTCTGTTTCACACAAGGGGACGCCGGCTGCGCGCAAGCGTGGCCGGCGTCTTGGTGTCCGTTTCGGAACGTGGCTGCGAGCGTAAGCGAGTGGAGTTCGGAGCATCCACTCGCTCACGCTCGTGGCTACCGGAGAAGCTCGCGGAGCATCATGGGCCTGAGTGGCAGACAGGGTGGAGCGGCTTGACCTCAAGACGCTTTTCGACGACTGCGCCGAGCAAGCGCGTTGAGGTCAACGCGCTCCACCTCGGAGGCCAGGCGTGGCAGCCGACGTCAGGAGGCTGATGCAAGGCGAAGCGCGCCCGATCAGCCTCGTCACCTCGGCCGCAGCTATTTCTGACTTCCGGTCGCCGGCTTCTGCGCCTTCTCCGGCAGGGCGCGGGTGGCGATCTCAGCTTTGAGGCGTTCGAGATATTGCGCGAAGGGCAACACGCCTTCGTCCCCCTTGGCCCGGGAGCGCACGCTGACGCTTTGCGCCTCCGCTTCCTTGCCGCCGAGCACGAGCGTGTATGGCACCTTCTCGACCTCGCTGCGGCGGATTTTGGCGCCGAGCTTGTCGTTGTGCTCGTCGAGCGAGGCGCGCACGCCGGCGGCCTTGAGCTGGGCGAGCAGGTTGCGGCCATAGTCGAGCGTCTTCTCGCTGATCGGCACCAGTCGCACCTGTTCGGGCGCGAGCCACACCGGGAAATCGCCGGCAAAATGCTCGATGAGCACGCCGCAGAACCGTTCCATCGAACCGAAGGGCGCCCGGTGGATCATCACCGGACGGTGCGGCTGGTTGTCGGCGCCGCTGTACGAAAGGTCGAACCGCACCGGCAGGTTGTAGTCCACCTGCACCGTGCCGAGCTGCCACTCGCGGCCGATCACGTCCTTGATCACAAAGTCGATCTTGGGCCCATAGAAGGCGGCTTCGCCCGGCTCCTCGGTGAACGGCACGCCGAGGGTCTTCGCGGCTTCGCGGCACGCGGCTTCGGCCTTGTCCCAATTGGCCGAATCGCCGGTGTATTTCTTGGAATCCGGATCGCGGAGGCCGACGCGCACGCGGTAGTCGCTCATGCCGAGCGTGGAGAGCACGATCTTCACCAGCGAGAGGCAACCGAGGACTTCAGCTCCGACCTGCTCCTCGGTGCAGAACAGGTGAGCGTCGTCCTGCGTGAAGCCGCGGACGCGGGTCATGCCGTTGAGTTCGCCGCTCTGCTCCCAGCGGTACACGGTGCCGAATTCGGCGAGGCGCACCGGCAGGTCGCGGTAGGAGTGCGGCTGCGAGGCGAAAATCTTGATGTGATGCGGGCAGTTCATCGGCTTCAGCAGGAAGCCGTCGAGCAGGGTCTCGTCCGCCTTGGTGCGCTCGACCGGGATCGCCTCGCGGCCCGAACGGCGGTTGATCTCCTGGCGGAAGCTTTCCGAGACGGCGTCGAGCCGCGCGGTCATTTCGGCGCAGGTGCAGCCCTCCTTGGCGATCTGGGCAAGCTGGTCCGGGTCGATGATCGGTGTGAACTGCGATTCCTTGTAGTAGGGGAAGTGGCCCGAGGTCTTGTAGAGCGCGAGCTTGCCGATGTGCGGCGTGAACACCTGCGAGTAGCCCTGCTTGCGCAGTTCCTCGCTGATGAAGTTCTGCAGTTCCTGGCGGATGACCGAGCCGGCGGGCGTCCACAGCACGAGACCCTGGCCCACGTCGTCGTCAATGACGAAAAGCTTCAGCTCCTTGCCGAGCTTGCGGTGGTCGCGGAGCTTGGCCTGCTCCATCCGGTCGAGGTACTGTGCGAGCTCGTCCTTCGAGGCGAAGGCGGTGCCGTAAATGCGCTGGAGCTGCTTGTTTTTCTCGTCGCCGCGGTGGTAGGCGCCGGCGATGGAGAGCAGCTTGAAGGCCTTGATCTGTTTGGTGTACCGCACATGCGTGCCGGCGCACAGGTCGATGAAGTCGCCATTCTGGTAGAACGAAATCGCCTCGCCCTCGGGGATGTCGGCGAGCCGGCCCAGCTTGTAGCGCTCCTGGCCGATTTTTTTGATGATCTCGACGGCCTCGGCACGCGGCACCTCGGTGCGTTTGAACGGCTGGTTCTCGTCGATCACCTTCTTCATCTCGGCCTCAATGCGGGTGAGGTCCTCGGTGGTGAATTTGTGGTCGAGATCGAAATCGTAGTAGAAACCGCTGTCCGTCGGGGGACCGATGTCGAGTTTGGCCTCGGGGAAAAGGCGGAGGACGGCGGTCGCCAGCACGTGCGAGGACGAGTGGCGGATTTCATCGAGCGGAGACATGGCCATGGTAGTAGGAATTGTGGTCCTGCGTACGATTGCAGGGCCGGAGCCGGCAAGACCGCCGCCAAAATGCCTCCGTGTCAATCCGCGGGGCGCGTGACGGACTTTGGTAGCCGCGCCGCTTACGGGGCGGATTCCGGCCCGCACGTCAAAACGCGCGGCTACGCCGACAAGATGTAACTGCGCGGGTGGCAGTTGATGGGCGCTTCAAGCCACGAGCGTTTTTTCGATTCGCCGGTCCGGGATTAGCCAGATGATCGCGACGGCCATGTAGAGCATGAGCCCGATCCAGGCGCTGGCAAACGCGAGGGAAATGCCCAGGAGATAGATGACGACCGATACTTTCCCCTTGAAGTCGGACCCGATTGCCCTGGCCAGGGGGGAATCGGCGTCGTGCCCGGCCAGCAGCACCCGCACGAGGATGAAATAGGCTACGGCCGCCATGTTCAGCACGACACCGTAGGTGGCGACGGTCCAGGTGGCGAAATGGTTTTCGCCCATCCAGCCGGTGACGAAGGGAAACAGCGAAATCCAGAAGAGCAGATGCAGGTTGGCCCAGAGGACCGAGCCATTGATGTGTTTGACCGCCTGGAAGAGGTGATGGTGATTGTTCCAATAAATGCCGACGTAGACGAAACTCAGTATATAGCAGAGAAAAGCGGGGAGGAGCGCCTGGAGCGCGTGGAGATCGGTGCCCTGTGGCACCTTCAATTCCAGCACCATGATCGTGATGATGATGGCGAGCACGCCATCGCTGAATGCTTCAAGCCGGCCTTTGTGCATGGGAGCGAGCGGGTCTGGTTGGGGTGGCAGGAGAGGGTAACGGACAATGCTCCGGAATCAAATCGTGCCCGGCCGCTGGTGCTGGCGGCCATCGTAGCCGCGCCGCTCGCGGCGCGGATTCCCCTTACATCCGCACGTCAAAACGTGCGGCTACAGGTTCAGCGCGGCCTACTTCTTCGCGGGTTCAAGCGAGTAGCCGTCCTTGCGGTCGAGCATCGCCCAACCGGCGGCGGCGATTTCCTTGCGCAGCGCGTCGGCGGTGGCGAAATCCTTCTTCTGCTTCGCGGCCCAGCGTTGCTCGGCAAGAGCGCAGATTTCGGCGGGCGCCGAGGTCTGTTGTAGCTGTGCCGTGAGATCCAGACCGAGGGCGAAGAGAATCCGGTCGAATTCCGCACGATCGATGTCGGCCGGGCCGCGATTCACGACAGTAAAGAGCGCGCCAAGGGCAGCGGGCGTATTGAGGTCATCCCGCAACGCAGCCAGGACCGGGGCGAAAACAGCCTCGGGACCCCGGCTGCTACTGGCTGGCAACGTCGCGCGGAAGGTGCGCAGGGTCGTCAGGGCCTTCTCCGCGGCATGCAGCGAATCCAGGGAGAAGTTGAGCTGCTTGCGTGGATGGCTGGAAAGCAGGGCGTAGCGGAGCGCCATTGGGCTAAAGCCTTTCGCCTTGAGATCGTCCAAGGTGTAGAGATTGCCGAGGCTTTTGCTCATCTTCTTGCCGTCCACCAGCAGGTGCTCGCTGTGGTACCAGTGGTGGGAGAAGAGCCGGCCGTTGCAGCATTCGCTCTGGGCGATCTCGTTTTCGTGGTGCGGGAAGAGCAGATCCACGCCGCCGGTGTGCAGGTCGATCGTCTCGCCGAGATGCTTTTTGCTCATGGCGCTGCACTCGATGTGCCAGCCAGGCCGGCCGCGGCCCCAGGGGCTGTCCCAGCCGTTGTCGCCGTCGTCGGGCTTGTGCGCTTTCCAGAGCGCGAAATCGCTGCCGTCCTCTTTCTCGTCGGCATCGACAGCCTGCGGCTTGCCGGAGAGCGCGCTGCCGAGTTGGAGGTCCCTCTCTTTGATGCGCGAAAGGCGGCCGTAGTTGGGCATCGACCCTACTTTGAAATATACCGAGCCGTCGGTGGTGCGGTAGGCGTGGCCCTTGCGTTCGAGGATCGCGATCATGTCGATCTGTTCGCGGATGTGGCCGGTGGCGGCGGGCTCGACGTGCGGTGGCAGGCAGTTGAGCGCCGCGCAGTCGACCTGGAATTTATCGGTCCACTGCCGGGTGAAATCGCCGAGCGGTCGCTTCTCCTCCTGCGAACGGCGGATGGTCTTGTCGTCGACGTCGGTGATGTTGCGGACGTGCTTCACCTTGCCCGGACCGAACTCCAGCTCGAGCAGGCGGCGGATGACATCGTTGATGACGAAGGTGCGGAAATTGCCGATGTGCGCCGGGGCGTAAACCGTGAGGCCGCAATTATAGAAGCGAAACACACCGTCGGGGTGCGACGGAGCCAGGGGTTTGAGTTTACGCTCGAGCGAATCGAAGAGCTGGATGGGCATGAAATGGTGAAAGGGAAGGCAAGAGTTAGAGGGTTTTCCGCCGGAGCGGAACTATGTTTTTGCTGATGACCTAGCGCGGCGGAGTCGCAACCAAGGCTTTGAAGTTGAGACACAGAGTGCACAGAGAAATGGGTCGAGGTCACAGAGGAATACATCTGCCTCTGTGATCTCCTTCGAACTCCGTGCCCTCTGTGACGAGAAATCGTATCTGGAAAACAAAATTCTTGCGGATGTGTAATACGCAGGGGGCCGCAACAGGGTGGGGCGCCGATGGTGGCCAAATCGGGATTATTCGGACAGCGGCGCCTGGGGTGGAGTCGTTTCGACCCATACGCGCCCCGGCGGGGCGACGGAAAATTTTTCCTCCGGATAAACCCAGGAGGATGCACCGGCTAAGGGAACGGAAAAACAAGTCCGGAAACAGTTTCTATCCCAAGACTAACCGATGCACTGGGCGGCATGGCGTACGTTCTGCATAAGAGGGCCAGACATCGATTGCGATCACTTAATCTTAACCAGGAACACCCATGTCTGTCAGTGCCGTTTCCTCCTCTTCCCCGTTCGCCACGTCCGGTTTGCAGACCGATTACCGGAAAGCCCGTGCAGATTTCAAGGCCCTCTCCGATGCGCTGCAATCCAACGATCTCGCCGGAGCGCAGCAAGACTTTGCCGCATTGCAACAGGACGCGCCGGCCTTTGCGCAGACGCTGAGCAACGCGCAAACCACGTCCACGGCTTCCCCGGTTAGCGATCTCAAGTCCCTCGCCACTGCGCTGCAGTCCAACGATCTCACCGGCGCACGGAGTGCGCTGAGCGCGTTGAAGCAGGACATGGTCGGTACGGCGGGTGTCGGACACCATCATCACCACCACCATTATGGCGCGGGCAATTCCGCGACGACGCCGACTTCGAGCACTGCGCCAGCCGTGTCCGGATCGGTAATCAATATACAGGTTTGATCGGCAACTGGCGGTTTTTGCCCGCCAGCACCCGCTTCGCGGTAGCAACTATTGCATCCATTTTCCCAGTCCAACTGACGCCCCGTCCTGGTTCATTAAACTCAAATCCATCTAACGCTCATGTCCGTATCAGCGCTAACCACTAACACCCTGATCGATCCGTCGGCCCTCGCTGGCGCCAATCCGCACCGCAAAGTCCTCCAGTCGCTGGCCGATGCACTCCAATCGGGCAACATGGCGGAGGCGCAAAAAATCTTCGCGCAGCTGCTCAAGGATTCGCCACGGCTCGCCCAGGCGGTCAATGATACCCAAACTGCTTCCAGCAACCCGCGGGTCGCCGATTTTCAAGCACTGGCGAATGCGCTCAATTCTGGCGATCTGTCCACCGCACAGCAGGCCATGGCGAAGGTGCTGCAGGATGCTCCACGCCCCGGCAGGCACCATTCCTTTGCGGGTGCACCAGGTCTGCTTAGTACCGACGATACGGCGGCTGCCGATGGAGGCACCGGTGAAATTTCCACGGTCGGAACGTTGCTCAACGCGATCGCCTGATCGCCGGCTTTTCCGATTGTACCGCAGCCGGTTTCGGGCGGCGGGCCGTGCCACGCCATCCCCCGGTTGTTTGGCGGAATGGGCGAAGCATGGCGGCATGGCGGAGCGGCGACCCGGCAAATAAGTTTGGCCGGAACGGGGCAGGTCTGCTTTAGTTCTGGGACATCGCCATGCCTGCCAAATTTCAGCTCGAACTCACCCATCGGCCGCGACGCCTGCGTCGCACCGCCAGCCTGCGCGCGCTCGTCGAGGAAACCGTGCTCCGGCCGCAGGATTTCATCGCGCCGCTGTTTGTCGTCGAAGGCCGGGGTGCGCCGGAAGCCGTGAGTTCGATGCCCGGGGTCTTCCGGCTCAATCTCGCCGATCTCGTGAAGGAGTGCCGCGCGCTCTCGAAACTCGGCGTGCCGGCGGTGGCGCTTTTCCCGAAACTCGATGCGCGATTGAAGGACGGGGAAGGCACGGCGGCGCTCCATGAGGACGCGCTCATCCTGCGCGCCGTGCGGGCGGTGAAGAAAGCCGTGCCGGAGATCACGGTGATGACCGACATCGCCCTCGATCCCTATACGACCCACGGGCATGACGGTGTGCTCACGCCCGACGGCCGTGATGTCGCCAATGACCGCACGGTCGAGATACTCAGGCAGATGGCGGTGCTGCACGCCCGTGCCGGCGTCGATCTGGTGGCGCCGAGCGACATGATGGACGGGCGCATCGGCGCGATTCGCCGCGCGCTCGACGCCGCCGATTTCACGCACACCGGCATCTTGGCCTATGCGGTGAAATACGCCTCGGCGTTCTATGGGCCGTTTCGCGATGCCGTGGGCAGCGCCTCGGCGGCGGGCACGCACCTGCTCAGCAAGGCCACCTACCAGCTCAATCCCGCCAACCGGCGCGAGGCGCTGATCGAACTGGCGCTCGACGAGGCCGAGGGCGCCGACATCGTGATGGTGAAGCCCGCCGGTCCGTATCTCGACATCATCCGCGACGTGCGCGAGGCGACCAGGAAGCCGGTGGCTGCCTATCAGGTTTCGGGCGAGTACGCACAGATCCATGCGGCGGCCAAGCTCGGCTGGCTCGATCTCGCGCGCTGTCGCCATGAGTCGCTGCTCGCGATCAAGCGTGCCGGCGCAGACCTGATCCTGACCTATTTCGCCAAAGCCATGGCGCAGGAATTGGCGGGGTGAGCGCGAAAAAGTGATTGCGGAGCATGGGATTGAATTTGGTGGAGCGGCTTGACCTCAAGACGCTTTTAGCGCGCTGGGGTCAGCGCGCTCCACCTTAATCGCGGGCGAACCGCCTGGCCCCCGTGCGCAAGTATGGATCTGCTCCCAGGTTGGCCGCGCCCAAAAGTTTTGGTTGCTTTCGCCCCGGCCGACCCTATGACCTGACCCTCTTTCAACTACGCCTGCCCCCGATTCCCGGGGTCACAGGGGGAACGAAACCATGAACCAAAAGCTCACTCTTACTGTCACGCCTCGCGCCCAAACCGGCCGTTCCGCCTCGCGCCGCCTGCGCAAGGGCCAACGCGTTCCCGCCATCCTTTACGGGAAGCACACCAGTCCGGAAAAGCTGTCGGTCGATGACGCGGAGCTGCACCGCCTCCTCAAGATCATCGCCGGCCGTGCCAAGCTCATCGAGCTCACCCGCGCCGACAAAAACGAGAACGCCCTCGTGTTCCTGCAGGAAGTGCAGCGCGACGCGCTCACCGATAATTTTCTGCACCTCGACCTCCACGAGGTCAAAGCGGACGAGAAGTTCGAGATTCGCGTGCCCGTCCATGTGGTCGGCGAGTCGTTCGGCGTCAAAAACGAGAACGGCGTGCTCGAAATTGCCCTGCACCATCTCCGCATCCGATGTCTGGCGAAGGATCTGCCGGAAGCCATCAACGTCGATGTCACCGAATTGAAGGTCGGCGAGACGATCAAGGTGGGCAGCCTCAAGAAGGTGGCGGGGGTCGAATTTCGCGAGCTCCCCGGCCAGGCCGTGGTCTCCTGCACCGAGGTCAAGGAAGAGGTGGTGGAAGCCCCGGTGGTGGCCGAGGCGGTCGAAGGGGCCATACCCGCCGAGGGTGCCGTACCCGCCGAAGGCGCCGCGCCTGCCGCGGGTGCCGCTGCTCCTGCCGCCGGTGCGGCCGCGCCCGGTGCCCCCGGAGCCAAACCCGGTGCGCCTGCGGCTGCCGGTGCCAAGGGTGCTGCGCCCGCTCCCGGCGCCAAGCCGGGTGCGCCCGCCGCCCCCGGCGCCAAACCCGGTGCGCCCGCGGCTGCCGCCAAACCCGCCAAGAAATAAGTTTTTCCGCTCTCGCCCGCTGCTTGACCGCGACGGGCGGGGACGATTGTTCTTTGAGACATGTCCATCTCGCTTGTCGCCGGTCTGGGCAATCCGGGCCGCGACTACGCCGACACCCGGCACAACACCGGTTGGATCGTGCTCGACGCGTTCGCGCAAAAGCACGGTCTCGCCTGGCGGAAGTCCGCGCGCTTCGAGGCGCAGGTCGCCCGTTGGGATTGCGCGCCGGGGCGCACGCTCTGGCTCGCGAAACCGCAGACCTTCATGAACGACAGCGGTCGCGCGCTGGGCGCCTTCATGCGGTTTCACCAGCTCGAACCCGTGCAGGTCGCCGTGGTCTACGACGATCTCACGATCGATCTCGGCCTGTTGAAGATCTCGGTGCGCGGCAGTGCCGGCGGCCACAATGGTGTGGCCAGCGTGCTCGAACACCTGGGCAACGGCTTCGTCCGTTACCGCATCGGCATCGGCCCGAAGGAACCGCCGCAGATGGACCTCAAGGATTTTGTCCTCGGAAAATTCACTCCCGCACAACGCACTCTCATCGATCGGAATCTCACTCATTATCTCGCCGGCCTCTCGCTCCTGCTCGACCGCGGAGTCACCCCGGCCATGAATCAACTTAATCGTCGAAACCCAACATGAACGCCACCAAACGCCACTACCGCGCGACCTTCATCCTCGATAATCGCGGCACGGAAGACACCATCGAGAAGATCATCGAGGAAGTGAAGCAGGAGATCGCCGCGGTGCAGGGCGAAGTCTCGGCTGTCGAAAATCTCGGCAAGCGTGACTTCGTGCGGGTCACGGACAAAAAGCTCACCGGCGCGGTCTACGTCCAGATGGACTTTGCCGCCCCGCCCGAAACGCCGGCGCACCTCAAGGAACGCCTCCGGCTCAACCAACACGTCTACCGCACGTACGTCCAGACGGCCTGAAGCCCGACGACCTACCCCCACACCCCATGGCCTCCCTCAACAAAGTCTTTCTCATCGGCAACCTGACGCGCGATCCGGAACTCCGGGTCACGCCCAAGGGCACGGCCATCTGTCAGTTCGGCCTCGCGGTCAACCGCCAGTACAAGGACGATAGTGGCGCCACGCGCGACGAGACGACGTTTGTCGACATCGAGGCGTGGGGCAAACAGGGCGAACTCGTGGCCAAATATCTGACCAAGGGCAGCCCCGCCTTCGTCGAGGGCCGTCTGCGCCTCGACCAGTGGGAAGACAAGACCAGCGGGCAGAAGCGCAGCCGCCTCAAGATCGTGCTCGATAATGTGCAGTTTCTCGGACGTCCCGGTGGCGGTGGCCAGCCGGCGGCGGCTGCCGCCAGCACGGCGGGCGAAGACGCCGGACCCGCGGCCGAACCCAGCTCTGTGCCGCCCCCCCGGGCCGGCGCCAGGCCCGCCGCGGCCGCCCCGCAGGAAAACGTCGACGAGGACGTGCCGTTCTAGCCCGCTGCCGTTCCGTCTCCTTCCCTCATCACCCATTTTTAAAACCAACTACTACCATGGCCTATAGTGAAGTACTTCTCCTCAAACCCGTCGATGGCCTCGGCGGCGAGGGCGACCAGGTGAAAGTCCGCGCCGGATATGCGCGCAATTTTCTCCTCCTCCAGGGTTTTGCCGTGCCGCTGACCCGCGCCAACAAAAAGCAGGTCGAGTCGCTGAAAAAGCGCCGCGCCGAGCGCGAAGCGCAGGAACTCGTCGGGGCGCAGGAACTCGGCAAAAAGATCGAAAAGACGTCGCTGGTCTTCGTCGTGAAGACGGGCGAGGGTGGCAAGATGTTCGGCGCCATCACCGTCAACGATCTGCATGCCAAGCTCGTCGCCAGCGGCGTGGAGCTCGACAAGAAAAAGATCCATCTGCACACCCCGGTCAAGGCGATCGGCCAGCACACGGTGAAGATCAAGCTGCACCCCGATGTGAGCGTGGATCTGCCCTTCGATGTCGTGTCGGAAAACCCGATCGTGGCCGCGGTCGCCGAGGCTCCCGCCGAGGCGCCCCGCAAGGAGCGCAAGGAGCGCAAACCGCGGGAGCCGCAGGAGGGCAAGGACGCCAAGGGCGCGCCGGAGAAAAAGGAATAACTTGGAGCTCCCGCGCCCGGCATTTCTTTCGCGGCCGCGCCCCACGGCGCGGCCTTTTCTTTGGAGTGGTTTTGGCCGTGAATTGATTGTGAGAAAAGGATACTTGCCGCAACGGGCGCGCTGCCCTCTTACTCGCCGGTCCTTTCTTCATGGCTGACGCTGTCGCCCAACCGCCTCCCCGCCGTCCGCGCGCCACCAACGGCGCATCCGACCTGGCCCTGCCGCTCGGGCGCACCCTGCCGCATTCGGTCGAGGCGGAGGAATACCTGCTGTCGTGCTGCCTGCTCGACGGCTCCGATACGATCGCCCGTTGCTTGGAAGCCAAGGTGTCGCCGGCGGCCTTTTACGTGCCCGCCAATCGCACCATCTACGAGAAGCTGTGCGAAATCTACCAGGTCCGCCCGCCCGTCGATCTCGCCGTGCTGGCGGAGGAGTTGAAGACACAGCGTCTCCTCGATGGCGTCGGCGGCTACGCTTATCTCACCCAGATCAGCAGCCGTATCCCGACCACGGCGCAGGCGCAGTATTTCATCGAGAAAGTCCGCGAGCTCCACCTGCTCCGCGAATTGATCAAGGTCTCCACCGGCGTCGTCGAAAACTGCTTCAACTACCAGGGCGGCCTCGAGGAGTTCATCGACAAGGTGGAGCTGGACCTTTTCCAGATCACCCAGGATCGCATCTCCGACTCGGCCAAACCGATGAAGGAGCCCACGCGGGAGGCGATGAACGTCATCACGAAAATGATGATGAAGAAGGGCGAGCTGACCGGCGTCTCCTCGGGTTTCAAGGACCTCGACGTCCTCACCTTCGGCTTCCAGCGGTCGGAAATGATCGTGCTGGCGGCGCGCCCGGCCATGGGCAAAACCTCCTTCGCGCTCAATATCGCCGAGGCCGCCGTCCTGCCCAAAAAGGGCGAGCCATGTTCCACCCTGATCTTTTCGCTCGAAATGAGCGCCCCGCAGCTTGCTCTGCGCATGCTTTGTGCCCGCGCCCGGGTCAATATGAAGCTCTTGCGCGACGGCCTGCTGTCCAAGAACGGCCTCGAACAGCAGGAGTTGCTCAAGGCCGCGGATGAATTTTCCAAGGCGCCCCTCTTCATCGACGACTCCAGCCACCTCACGATCATGGAGCTCCGCGCCAAGGCCCGGCGGCTCTATGCGCGGCTGCCGGCCAAGCTGGGTTTGATCGTGGTCGATTACCTGCAACTGCTCAGCCCGACCGACCCGCAAACGCCGCGCGAACAGCAGGTGGCGGAGATTTCCCGCGGATTAAAGGCCTTGGCGAAGGAACTTGACGTTCCGGTGCTTGTATTAAGTCAGCTGAACCGCTCGTCCGAGAAGGAAAACCGCAGTCCGAAACTGTCCGATTTGCGCGAATCCGGCTCGATCGAGCAGGACGCCGATGTCGTACTCATGCTTGCCCGACCCAAAGACGCTGACGAAAGATACCAGGTTGCCGCCGATTCCGCCGAGTTAATCGTTGCCAAGCAACGAAACGGACCGGTAGGAGAGTTGAAGCTTACGTTCCGCCGAGACTACACCCGCTTTGAAAACTACACTCCGTAGCCACACCCTTCGCTGTTTTTTCAGTCTGCTTTCTGCCGTCGCGCTGGCGACGGCCGGCGCGGTGTGCCTCGGAGCCCCGGCCGCTTCGCCCGCTCCGGCGGATGCGGCGCAATCCTCGGCTCCGGCCCAGCCGGTTTACAAGGTGGGCACCCTCACGATCCGTTTCGTGGGCACGGCCAACGTCAACGAACAGGTCGTCCGGGCCAACATGCAGATCAAGGAGGGCGGCCAGGTCGACGATACCGTCATCGATCGTGACATCCGCACATTGTACAAGACCGGTTTGTTCGAATTCATCGAGGTCAAGCGGGAGACGCTGCCCAACAACGTCCTCAACCTCGTGGTCGAGGTCACGCCCAAGTATCGCGTGCTGGCCATCCGCTACGAAGGCAACAAAAAGGTCAAATCCTCGCGCCTGCAAAAAGAGGTCCAGTCCAAGACCAACGCGGCGCTGGACGAGCGGCTGGTAAAAGAAGACGCGGAAAAGATTCGCGATTACTACCAGAAGACCGGCTACAACCAGGTGCAGGTTACCTCGTCCATCGAGCGCAACTCGGGCACGGGTTTTGGCACCGTGACTTTTACGATCAAGGAGGGTAACCGGGTCAAGATCGGCGACATCCGCTTTGTGGGCAACACCCACGTCAAGACCAAGACGCTCCGCCATGAGATGGAAACCAAAAAGTGGTGGATGTTTTCCTGGCTCACCGGCGGGGGCCGCTTCAAGGACGACCAGTTCGACGACGACCTCGACAAGGTGCGCGACTATTACCGCGAACAGGGCTACCTCGACGTGGAAATCGCGCCCGAGAAGATCCGGTTCGACTATCCGACGCCCGGCAAGCTCATCCTGACCATCGCGGTCGACGAGGGCCGCCAGTATCGCATCGGCGACATCAGCGTCTCGGGCAACAAGCTCTATCCGGACTTTCTCCTCAAGCGCGTGCTGCGCCAGAAAAGCGGCATGATTTTCACGCCGTCGAAACTCGATAAGGACGTCGAGACGATGCAGGACTTCTACGGCCGCGACGGCTACCTCGACACCCGCGTGCACCTGCTGCGCAAACCGAACATTGCGACCGGCAACATCGACATCGAATACCAGGTGACCGAGAGCGAGAAATTCAACGTCGAGTCGATCAAAATCGAGGGCAACACCAAGACCAAGAGCGTCGTCATCCTGCGCGAACTCACGCTCGGTCCCGGCGAAGTGTTCAACACGGTGCGCATGAAGATCTCCAAGCTGCGGCTGGAGAACACGCGCTTCTTCGATGAGGTGAACATGACGGACGAGCAGACCAACATCCCCGGCCGGCGCGACCTGAAGGTCGCCGTGAAGGAGGGCCGCACGGGCAATCTGTCATTTGGCGCCGGATACAGCTCGCTGGAAAAGGCCACCGTCTTTGCCGAGGTGTCGCAATCCAACTTCGATCTCTTCAACCGGCACTCCTTCTTCCAGGGCGACGGCCAGAAGTTCCGTCTCCGGGTGCAGCTCGGTTCGCAGTCGAGCGAAACGGTGCTGACGTTCGAGGAGCCGTACCTGTTTCAGCGGGCGCTCGCGCTCGGCTTCAGTCTCTTTCGCACGAGTTCGGACTATACCAGTTCCTTCTACGAGGAGATCCGCACCGGCGGCGAAGTTTACCTGCGCAAGAACCTTTTCGAGCTCGTCGAAGGCCGCCTCTCGTACACCCTCGAAAAGGTCGACATTGCGAACGTCGATCCCTCGGCCGGGCCGGTCTTTCAGGCGCTGGCGGGCAAATCCACCGTTTCCAAGGTCGGGCTGCAGCTCCTGCGCGATACGCGGGACAAGATCATCAGCACCACGAAGGGCAATCGCATCGAGTTCGACACCGCCGTGGCGGGCGGTCCGTTTGGCGGCACCGAGAATTACTACAGCAATGAATTTCGCGGTGCGCAGTTTTTCCCGGTGTTCGAATCGCAGACCCAGGTGCTGGCCTTGCTGGCCCGCGGCGGCGTCATCCAGCAGTTCGGCAAGAGCAAGGACGTGCCGTACTATGACAAGTTTTTCCTGGGCGGACCCTACGATTTGCGCGGCTTCGAGTACCGCATGGTCGGACCGAAGGACCCGGTGACCGGCACCGAGCCGATCGGTGGCAAGACCTATGGATTCTTCAGCGCCGAATACACGGTGGACATTGTGAGCCCGATTCGCTTCGCGGTCTTCTACGACGCCGGGTTTGTCAACGCGAAGGCCTATGACTTCAGCCCCGTAAACTATAACGACAACTGGGGCTTTGGCCTGCGGATGTTTGTGGCCGGAGCCCCCCTGAGTCTTGACCTCGGCTTCCCGCTCAAGGGCGATAAGACCAACAAGAAAGGTAACCAGTTCAACTTTTCCTTTGGCACTCGCTTCTAAATCCGTTCCACTGGTCGCTTCCTCTTTTATTCGACACCTATGAAAAATACCGCCCGTCTCCTGCTCACCCTGGCAATTGTCAGTTCGGCCGCGCTGGTCGTGCAAGCCCAGCCCGCGCCGAAGATTATGACCGTCGACATGGCGAAGCTCTACGATAGCCACTACAAAACCGAGGAGCAGATGGCCAAGCTCCGCGGCGATGAACAAAAAGCCCAGGAAGAGCTCGACCGGCTCAACAAAGAGGGCAATGCGCTGGTCGAGCAGTACAAGGAACTGGCCGATCAGGCCAACAATCCTGCGACCACCGCCGAAGCCAAGCAGAAGGCCGGCGCGGCCGCGCAGGCGAAACTGCAGGACATCCAGAAGAAGCAAAACGAGGTCCAGAGCTTCACCAACAATACCCGCGGTTCGCTCCAGCAGAGGGTCAACACCTTTAAGACGATCATGATCGAGGAGATCACCAAGCTCGCGAGCGACGTGGCCAAGCGCAAGGGCGCCACGCTGGTTTTCGACAAGTCCGGCCTCGGCCTGCTCGGCGTGCAGACGATCATTTACAGCGATGCGGCTTACGACATCACCGACGATGTGATGAAGGAAATCAACCTCAGCCGCCCGGCTCCTGCCGCCGTTGCGCCTGTCGCGCCCACCACGACTGCGCCCGCGGCGCCCGCCGCCACCGATACGCCGGCCATCACCGTGCCCGGCGTGAAGAAATAACCTTTTCTTTCGACCCGGTCGACCAGCCCTGCTCTCGTGCGAGCAGGGCTTTTTTGTGGCTTTGCGCCCGCCGTCGAATCGCTCACACTCCTCTCCCTCATGCACGTCACGTTTTCCGCCGCTGAAGTCAGCGCCATCGTGCAACCCCGGGTCGTTCGCGGCTCCACCGCCGGGACCGTTCAGGGTATCGCCGCGCTGGAGGCCGCCATCCCGGGCGACCTCACCTTCCTCAGCAATCCGAAATACCGGGCACAAGTCGCCCAGACGCGCGCCTCCGTCGTCCTGCTGCCCTTGGATTACGCCGGTGAGCCCGCGCCGGACCAGCTCTTCCTGTTGGTCGAGAAACCGTCCGTGGCCCTCGCCCGTTTGTGTGCGCGCATCGAGCAGGCGCTCTGGCCCAAGCCCGCACCGGGCGTGCATCCAACGGCGTTTGTCGCCCCCGGAGCGCGGGTGGCGGCGTCGGCCACGGTCGGTCCGCTGTGCGTGGTCGAGGCGGAGGCGGAAATCGGCGAGCGCACGCATTTGCAGGCCCAGGTCTTCGTGGGCCGGCGCGCGCACTTGGGGGACGATTGCTGGCTGATGCCGGGCGCGATCGTGGCCGCCGAGTGCGTGCTGGGCCGGCGGGTCCGCCTGCATCCCGGCGTTGTCGTGGGCTCCGACGGCTTCGGCTATGAGTTCGTCGACGGCCGCCACGAAAAAATACCGCAGGTCGGCATCGTCGTGATCGAGGACGACGTCGAGATCGGCGCCAACAGCACGCTCGACCGCGCCCGCTTTAGCCGCACGGTGGTGGGCGAGGGGACCAAAATCGACAATCTCGTACAGGTGGGGCACAACGTCACCATTGGCCGGCATTGCATTCTGTGCGCCCAGGTTGGCGTCTCGGGCAGCGCGACCATCGAGGATTATGTCATACTCGGCGGCCAGGCGGGCGTGGCCGGCCATCTGACGGTCGGCCGGGCCTCGAAGGTGGCCGGCCAGGCGGGTGTCACCTTTACGTTGCCCGCCGAGAGCTATGTCGCGGGCAACCCGCCGCTGCCGCTCAATCTCGACCGGCGCCTCCACGTCCTGAAACAGCGCCTGCCCGACCTCTTCCGCCGGGTCGAGGCGCTCGAAGCGCAGCTGTCCGGTCCAGAAAAACCTT
Source organism: Opitutaceae bacterium (assembly GCA_035506315.1). GTDB lineage: Bacteria > Verrucomicrobiota > Verrucomicrobiia > Opitutales > Opitutaceae > MWDT01. The sequence continues at coordinate 7,940 of DATJPQ010000135.1, read as the reverse complement.
CCGCTGGGTGACAAACTCCCCACGATCCCCCTTCACCTTATGAACGAGTCGCGGCTGAAAATCTTCACCGGCAACGCCAACCGGCCTCTTGCCCAGAAAATCTGTCAGACGATCGGGGTGCCTCTCGGCGAGGCCACCGTCACGAGTTTCCCCGATGGCGAGTCCTTCGTGAAAATCAACGAGAACATCCGTGGCGCGGATGTTTACCTGATCCAGCCCACGTGCCCGCCGAGCAATCACCACCTGATGGAGCTGCTGATCATGATCGATGCCGCCCGCCGGGCCTCGGCCGATCGCATCACGGCGGTCATCCCGTTCTACGGCTATGCCCGCCAGGACCGCAAGGATCAGCCGCGCGTGCCCATCACCGCGAAGCTCATCGCCAACCTGCTCGTGGCCGCCGGCGCCAACCGCATTCTCACGATGGATCTGCACAGCCAGCAGATTCAGGGGTTCTTCGATATTCCGGTCGATCATCTCTACGCCTCGCCGGTGTTCTTCGAATATTTTTCGAAGCGCATCAAGAGTTCCAACCTGGTCGTCTGCTCGCCCGACGTCGGTGGCATGAAGATGGCCTCCGCCTATGCCGATGTACTGGACGCGGGCCTGGGCCTGATCGGCAAGAAGCGCAAGAACGCCACCACGGTCGAGGCCATCAACCTCGTCGGCCATGTGAAGGGGTGCGATGTGCTCCTGGTCGACGACATCACCGAGACGGCGGGCACCCTCACCGCGGCGGCCGAGCTGCTGCGCAAGAAAGGCGCCCGTACCGTGCGCGCCGCCGTCAGCCACTGCATCCTTTCCAAGATCGCCTATGAGCGCTTGAGCAACGGATTGATCGACGAGCTCATTACGACCGACTCCGTGCCCATCAAAACGCGTGGCCTGCCCATCAAGGTGCTCAGCATCGCCAAATTGCTCGGCGAGGCCATCGTGCGCATCAACAGCAACGAGAGTGTTACGGGCTTGTTCCGCATCAAGGGTTTTTGACGCTCTCCCCTGGTCCCGTGGTTGCCCCCGCGGGGTTTCTGTCTAGGTTTCTATTTCCTCCGCCACTTATGAAACTGAAGTCATTGCTCCGCCTGTTGTCCCTCGCTCTGGTCCTGCCCGTGTTGTGCTTGGCCGAGGCGGCCACAGCCGAGGTCAAAGCCGAGGCTAAAAAGAAGCCCACGCTTTCGGTCGACGCCACGCCCATCGCGCAGGGAGTCAAGCCCGGTCTCGTCGCCAGCTATGCCGACGTCGTGGAGCCCGTGCAGAAAACGGTTGTCTCCGTGTACTCGACGAAAACTGTGCACCAGCGGGTGAATCCGCTCTTCCGCCAGTTCTTCGGCGAAATGCCCGATGTCAAGGAGGAGGGTCTGGGCTCAGGTGTGATCGTCTCGCCCGACGGCTACATTCTCACCAATAACCACGTCGTCGAAGGCGCCGACGAATTGAAGGTCTTGTTGACCGACGATCGCGAATTCATCGCCAAGGTCATCGGCGCCGATCCGAAAACCGACATCGCGGTCATCAAGATCGACGCCGAGAATCTGCCCACGATCACGCTGGCCGACAGCGACAAGTTGCGCGTAGGCGACGTGGTCTTCGCGGTGGGCAACCCCCTCAAGGTTGGCCAGACGGTCACCATGGGCATCGTCTCGGCCCTCGGGCGCCGGTTCCCGGATGACGAATCGCAGATCGCCCAGCCGTATCAGAACTTCATCCAGACGGACGCCGCGATCAACATGGGCAACTCGGGTGGCGCGCTGGTCGACGCCAGGGGCCGTCTCGTGGGCGTCAACTCCGCGATCATCTCCACCTCGGGCGGCAACATCGGCATTGGTTTCGCCATCCCGATCAATCTGGCCGCTTCGATCATGCACAGCCTCATCGAAACCGGCACCGTGCAACGCGGCATGTTGGGCGTCTCCGGCGACAATCTGACCCCCGAGCTCGCCGAAACCCTCGGTCTGAAGAAGGACCAGAGGGGCGTCGTGGTGATGGAATTGCGTCCCGAGGACGGCCCGGCCGCCAAGGCCGGCCTCAAGCGCGAAGACGTGATCATGTCGATCAACGACAAACCGGTGAACACGCTCCAGGATCTCCGCCTGCTCGTGGCACAGATGACGCCGGGCACCACCGTGAAGGTAAAATTCCTGCGCGCCGCGAAGGAACAGGTGGTCGAGGTCAAGCTCGGCAAGCTCGATGCCGACGTCGCCACCGACGAACTGCTCGAAGGCATCAAGGCGACCGGCCTGGACGAAGAATATCGCAAGCAGAACGACATCGACAAACGCATCAACGGCCTCGTGGTCACGGAGGTCGATCCCAAGTCGCCCTACCACGATCGCCTCGCTGTCGGAGTCATCATTCTGGAAATCAACCGCCAGCCCGTGAAGACCGTGCTGGAAGCGCGTGCCGCCCTGGCCAAGGGGAACAATCTTCTGTACATCTATTACCGCGGCCTCCTGCGTTACATCTCCATCAAGATTCGCTAGGATCCTGTCGGCCGTGCCAATTGGCACGTTACCTTCTTCGGAATTTTCATTGGGCTGGCAGTGATCTGCCTCGACAGGATCCTTGGGCAGCGCTCCGCGCTGCGGTAATTCGAGTTCTGGTTCGGTTGGCCGCCGCCTGTGGCGGCGGTTTCAGGAGTTTGTCGGTCGCGGGGGTTTGCTTTGCGGCGGAAAATTCAAGTGTCCTCCGCCCTTCGATCTAAAATGCGACAAACTCCTGGCTGAAATTCCCGTTGACGCTGGGAAGGCGAGCCCCTTTTCTCCGCCTCTTTCCGTATGGCACGGTAGCTCAGTTGGTAGAGCAGAGGACTGAAAATCCTTGTGTCCCCGGTTCGATTCCGGGCTGTGCCACCACTTTCTAAAGAACGACTTGCTGAAGCGAGTCGTTCTTTTTTAGCCGAGCAAAACGGGCGGTTCCGGGCCGACACTCGCTGGCGGCTCGGCCGCTGGCGGCGCGGGCGGCAGATTGACCCGCGCCCAGAAGTCGCGCCAGTGCGCGGCTTCCAACTCGGCGCGTTTCACCGCGCGATATTCCGCCTCGCCGACGACAAAGATGAAAAGGAAAAGCACGGCGGCCAGGTAGGCCTCGAGCCAGAGTGCACCGACCGCCAGCAGCAGCGCCAGCACCTTGCCGACCAAAGCGGCCAGAAACGTTGCGCGCAAATAGGGCACCCGCATCGCCAGCAATGCCCGCAGCACCCGCCCGCCGTCCATCGGGAAAACCGGCAGCAGGTTGAACGTGCCCATCACGAGATTGGCGAGAAACAGCTGGGTGACGAACTCTCCCATCGTTTGCGGCAGAACCGTCGCTTCCGCCTCACTGGAAAAATCGACGAACCACCACAGCAGTGCGACGATCGCGAAATTCACCGCCGGTCCGGCCAGGGCCATCGTGATCTCCGTGCGCGGCTGGCGTGGGATCGATTCGAATTCCGCCATGCCGCCGATCGGCATCAGGAGGATGCGCGGCACCCGGATGCCATTCCGCCGCGCGACGAAACAATGGCCCAACTCATGCAGTACCACGCAGATGAAGAATACTACGACCAGCGCCACGCTGATCAACGCACCCGGCCAGGATTGTTCCAGCCAGCCCTCCCACGCCACATAGGCCAGCAGCAGGAAAAAGCTGTAGTGCACCGCGAGCTGAATGCCGCGGACCCGGAACAAGTTCATTGACCAACCCAGCATACGCTCCAACAAATGCGCTCGGCCCGTTTTCGCCAGCGCCATCTGGCACGGCGTTTGCAGCAACCCGCGCTCCCATGACCGATCCGAACCACCCGACCATCCTCATCATCGACGACGACACGGAGATCCGTTACTCGCTCGCCCGCGTGCTCGGCTCGCGCCAGTATCAGGTCACCGAGGCGGCCAGCGGCGAGGATGGCGTGGCGCGCGTGAAGAAGGGCCCCCCGCCCGACCTCGTCTTTCTGGACATTCGCATGGGCGGCATGGGCGGCATCGAGGCGCTCCAGCACATCCGCGCCGCCAATCCGAAGCAGCTGGTCATCCTGATGACCGCCTTTGGCACGGCGCAGACGGCCATCGAGGCGATGAAATACGGCGCGTTCGACTACATCATGAAGCCCTTCGCGCCGGAGAAGGTGCTCGCGCTTGCCGCCAACGCCCTGCAGGCGCACGCCGATCTGCGTGCGGTCGGCGACTACAAGTCCACCGTCAACACCGAGGATTACAAGGAGGGCATCGTCGGCTCGTCGCCGGTCATGCAGGAGGTGTTCAAGGTCGTCGGCCAGGTGACGGCGAGCGACGTCACCGTCATGGTCACCGGCGAGAGCGGCACGGGCAAGGAACTCGTCGCGCGCTCGATCTGGAAACACAGCCATCGCGCCAACAAGCCGTTCATCGCCGTCAACTGCGCCGCCATCCCCGACAATCTCATCGAAAGCGAACTCTTCGGCCACGAGAAAGGCTCGTTCACCGGCGCCACCGTGCAACGCATCGGCAAATTCGAGCTGTGCGACGGCGGCACGATCTTCCTCGACGAAATCGGAGACATGGCGCTCGCCACGCAGACGAAGATCCTGCGCGTACTCCAGCAGGGCGAAATCCAGCGGGTGGGCGGCAGCGAGACGATTCGCGTCGACGTGCGCATCATCGCCGCCACCAACAAGGACCTCGAGGCGATCGTGAAGACGAAGGCCTTCCGTGAGGATCTCTACTACCGCCTCAATGTGGTGCGCATCAAGATGCCGCCGCTGCGCGACCGCATCGACGACATCCCGCAGATTGTGGATTTTTGCCTCCAGAATCTGGTCAAAAACAAGAAGGCGCGCGTGGCCAAGGTCTCGCCCGAGGCGCTGAGCGTGCTCATGCGCCACTCCTGGCCGGGCAACGTGCGCGAGCTGGAAAATGTCATCTACCGCAGCGCCGTGATTGCGCAGGGCGATGCCATTCTCGTCAAAGACCTGCCCGCCGAGTTGCGCGAGACGGTGGCGGCGAACGCGGGAGCCGCAGCCGGGGAGCCTTCGCTCAGCACGCCGCCGTTCGAGCGCACGGTGACGGCGGTCGCCGAGAGTGTGGCGTTGGCCAAGGCGCAGATACGCGCCGAGGCGGTGGCCGCGGGGGCCGAACCGCCGCTCACGCTGGAGCGCGCGCTGGATTTTGTGTTGGCGGAGATGGGCCAGGGCGGTGCGGCGATCCTGCCGCGCGTGGAAAGCGCCCTGATTGCGCGGGTGCTGCAGGCCGAGGGCGGCGACCAGGCCAGGGCCGCGGAGCGCCTGGGTCTCACAAAAGCCGCGCTGAAGAAACGGCTGGCCGAGCCGGAGGCCGGTGCGTAGCCCGTCGCGCCCCCTTTGCAGATTCCGGGTTCCGCGTTTCGAGTTCCGGGTTGCAGACTTCTAAGGCCGATTCGCGTTTCTTCGCGGTTGACCGTCCCTTTCGTCCTGTGCGTCCCTTCGTGGGTTTCGTGGTTACCCAAAACACGCTACTTCCCCACGAAGCCCCGGGGGTGCGCTTGATGCCATTTCCACGCGGTGGCGACGATCGAATCGACATCGGGAAACTTCACCTTCCAACCGAGCTCGCGTTGCGCCTTCGAGGAGTCGGCGAAAAGCGCCGGTGGATCGCCCGCGCGACGCGGAGCCTCGACCGTCGGCACTTTCTTGCCGGTGATCTTTTCCACGGAGCGGATGACTTCGCGCACGGAAAATGGTTTGCCTGTGCCGAGATTGTAGAAGAAGCGCGCGCCGGGCTGGGCGAGCCGGTCAAAAATGGCGATGTGCGCGCGGCTCAGGTCGTCCACATGCACATAGTCGCGCAGGCAGGTGCCGTCCGGGGTGGGGTAGTCGGTGCCGAAGATCTGCAGATTCGGGCGCTTCCCCACGGCGGCGTCGATCGCCAGCGGGATGAGGTGCGTCTCCGGATCGTGGTCCTCGCCGATGGTGCCGTCCTCGGCGGCGCCGGCGGCGTTGAAATAGCGGAAGGCGGCAAAACTGAGTCCGTGCGCGGTGGCGAGGGCTTTCAGGGCGTTTTCCACGTCGAGTTTCGTCTGGCCGTAGGGATTGATCGGCGCCTGGGGCAGGTCCTCGGTCATCGGCAGTTTCGTCGGGATGCCGTAGGTCGCACAGGTCGAGGAAAAGACGAATTTCTTCACGTCGGCCGAAAGCATCGCGCCGAGCAGCCGCAGCGGCGCGACGAGGTTGTTCTCGTAGTATTTGAGGGGATTGGTGACGGACTCGCCCACGTAACAGTACGCGGCGAAATGCATCACGAGTTCGATCTTCTCCTGCCGGAGGACCTTAACCACCTGCTCTACGTCGCCGAGATTGGCGTGGTAGAAGGGAATACTGGACGCGACAGCCGTGCGATGGCCGAAGACCAGGTTGTCCAGCACTACGGGGCGATGCCCGGCGGCGACGAGTTGGCGGACGCAATGGCTGCCGATGTAACCGGCTCCCCCGACGACGAGTACGTTCATATTGTGAATGGCAACCAGCGTTGTATTGCTTTCCGCGTGGGCTTGGCTAGCGCTTTTTCCTTTTCCATGCCCGTCCAGACTCCTCGCATCGTCATCACCGGCGTCGGCCTCACCGCCCCGAACGGCAATTCGCTGGCCGAATTCCGGGCCAATCTCCTCGCCGGCGTGGCGCGGATCAGCGAGATCGACGTGCGTTACATGGGGCGGCTGCCGGCTGGCGTGTGCTCGTTCGATCCGTTGAAATACCAGAAGCGGAAGGAGGTGCGGGTGGGCACACGGGCCGGCTCCATCGGCATCTACTGTGCTCGCGAGGCGCTGGCCGACAGTGGCCTGACCGTCGATAAGCTCGCCAAGGATCGCACCGGCATCTTCATCGGCATCACCGAGCACGGTAATGTCGAAACCGAAAACGAGATCTTCAATATCTCGAAGTTCAATTACGACACCAAGTACTGGAATCATTACCACAACCCGCGCACGGTCGCCAATAATCCCGCCGGTGAGATTACGCTGCACCTCGGCGTCACCGGTCCCGCCTACACGCTTGGCGCGGCCTGCGCCGCCGGCAACGTCGGCCTGATTCACGCCACGCAGATGCTGCGACTCGGCGAGGTCGACCTCGCGATCTGCGGCGGCGTGAGCGAAAGCATCCAGACTTTCGGCATTTTCGCCGGCTTCAAATCGCAGAACGCCCTCGGCAGTCATCCCGCCGACATCAACAAGTCATCGCGGCCTTTCGACAAAACGCGCAACGGCATCGTGGTCTCCGAGGGTGGCTGCCTCTACACGCTGGAGCGGCTCGACGATGCCCTGGCCCGGGGCGCGAAGATTTACGCCGAGATTTCCGGCTACTGCGTGAACAGCGATGCCACCGACTACGTGTTGCCCAATCCGACGCGGCAGGCCGAGTGCATCCGCCAGGCGCTGGCCCGGGCGGATTTGGCTCCGCGCGACATCCATATCGTCAACACCCACGCCACCGCCACGCCGATGGGCGACATCCAGGAATGCGAGTGCATCCGGGCGGTCTTTGGCGAGGGCTGCCCCGACACGTACATCAACAACACGAAAAGTTTTATCGGCCACTGCATGGGCGCCGCGGGCGCGCTGGAGCTGGCGGGCAACCTGCCTTCCTTCACCGATCTCACAGTGCACCCCACCATCAACGTTGATGACCTCGATCCGCAATGTGCGCTCCCCGGCCTGGTGCTCAACCACCCGCAGAAAGTCGCGAGGGTCGACACGATCTTGAATAACTCCTTCGGCATGCTGGGTATAAATTCCACGTTGATCGTGAAGCGATTTGTCCCCTAACTCGCCTTTCGCTCTCACCCATGACCAAAGCCGAATGCCATAAGCTGGTTCTCGATATCATTCACGATATTGCCCCGGACGAAGACCTTTCGAACGTCAAACCTGACGTCCGCCTGCGCGACCAGCTGCAGCTCGATAGCATGGATTTCCTCGATATCGTCATGGAGCTCCGCAAGCGCTACGGCATC
>DATJPQ010000134.1:0-10320 GCA_035506315.1 Opitutaceae bacterium | reverse complement strand
GTCGTCGCCGCGCCGATGGGCGTGAAGAGCGAAGGCGCCGTGCCCAACGCCTGGGTTTACGTCGACGTGCAGGGCGTGGACCTCGGCACCTACGTGCGGGCCGCGCAGCAGGCACTCGGCGAAGCCATGCAGCGGGGCGAGCTCAAGGTGCCGACCGGCTACAGCCTGTTCTGGAGCGGCCAGTATGAGTACATGCAGCGCGCCCAGGAACGGCTCATGCTCGTGATCCCGCTCACGCTGCTGATCATCATGTTCATCATCTACCTCAACACCCGTTCGCTGGTGAAGCTGGCCATGGTGATGCTGGCGGTACCCTTCTCCCTCGTAGGGGCTTTCTGGATGCTCTACCTCTTCGATTACAACCTGAGCGTGGCCGTCTGGGTCGGCATCATCGCGCTCGCCGGGCTCGACGCCGAGACCGGCGTCGTGATGCTCCTCTACCTCGACCTGGCGCACGACGACTGGAAAAAGAAAGGCCTCCTCCGCACGACGGCCGACCTGCGCGACGCGATCTACCACGGCGCGGTGAAACGCGTCCGGCCGAAAGCCATGACTGCGGCCGTCATCATCGCGGGTCTGCTCCCGATCCTCTGGAGCCACGGCGCGGGCGCCGACGTGATGAAACGCATCGCCGCGCCGATGATCGGTGGCGTCGTCACCTCGACGATCATGGAGCTCGTGGTCTACCCGGCGATTTACTATCTGTGGCGTTCGCGGGAATTGGCGAAAACGGCTCGTCTGCCGCCGTCCGCACCGGCAGCGGCCACGCCGGCGGTGCCGTAGGGGCTGCTGGCAGACCGGCAGGCGGACGGTCCGGTGGACACGTCCGCGCTCCCAGGTTCGATCACGGAGCGCGTAGTTGGTCCCTCATCCGCTCGCTCCCACTCATGGAATCCGAATGGAGGGGCGCAGGCTTGCTGCGACCGTTTGCTTCGTTCCATGGTTGGGAGCCGGAGGGCGCAGCAAGCCTGCGCCCCTCCATACTAGTTGGGCCTGCAATCGAATCTAGGAATATCCAGCTCAGGGCTTGGCGGCGCTCGGGACCGATGGCACGGCAGCGGGTGTTGGTGCGGTGGCGGGAACGGGCGCGGCGGCGGGCGCCGGTGCGGGAAGCACGATGACCCGGGAGGCGTGGTCGCGACCGAGATAGGTTTTCGCCAGTGCGCTGAGCTCGGCGGCAGTGATGGCTTCGATGTCGGCGACACGCGTGCGCGACCAGTCGAGCACCTCGGGTTTTTCCTGGGCCCGGGCCAGCACGTTGTTGAGCCAATAGCCGTTGTTGCGCAGCGATTCCTTGATCGCGGTCAGCGCCGGTTGTTTCGCACGGATCAGTTCGTCCTCGGTCACGCCGTGTTGCGCCAGGTCATCACCGAGGGCGATGACGATGTCGGCGATCTGGGCGGCCTTGGCGGGCTCCACATCGATGGCGGCGGTGAAATAGCCGTAACCGGGGAAAGTGTCGCTCGCGAAGCTGCGCGCATTGGGACTGTAGGTGCCGCCGAGTTCTTCACGGATTTTGACACGAAGGCGGTCGCTGAGCACGCTGGCGAGCAGGGTGAGGCGGCGTGTACGCTTGATCTCGTCGCCGTCGGTCGTCGGCCAGAAGACCACGACAAGGCCCTTCGGAATTTCCGAGGCGACAGTGTAGTCCCGGGCAAAGGGCTGGGCGGGAAACACCACCTTGCGCAGGTCGGCGAGCGCGGGCTTGGGCTCGCGTGGCGGGAGGGCGCCGAGGGTTTTGGCCACGGCGGCGATTGTGGCGTCGGGGTCGAGATCACCGACGAGCGAGATTTCGATCGCTCCGTGGGCGAGTTGGGGCGCGAGCCAGGCGCGGACTTCGTCGAGATTGCGTGCGAGCATGACCTCCTGAGCCGGCAGACCGAAGCGCGGGTCGCCGTTCGCGAGGAGGTTGGCCACTGCGGTGGCCATCGGACCGTTGGCGGTGTGGGCGAAGCTGAGGTAGAGTTGCCCGATGCTTTTGCGCGCCTGGCGGAGGGCCTCGGGGCGGTAGCCGGGATCGGTGACCTTGGCCGCCAGCCACTGGAGTTCCAGCAGCAGGTCGTCGCGGTTGGTGCCACCGGCATACACGAAAGCATCGGTCTCGGGGCGGAAGCCGATGCCCACCGTCTTGCCGGCGAGGATGCGGCGGAGGTCGTCGAGACTGTGCCGCCCGAGACCACCCGCGTCGAAGGTCGCTCCGGCCACTCCGGCGAGTCCGCGTTCGCCGGTTGGCTCGGTGATGGTGCCGTTGCCCACGCGGGCGGTCAGGCGGATGACGCCCACCTCGAAATCGGTCTTTTTGAGGTTGAGGCGCACGCCATTGGCGAAGGTGACGAGTTCGATGTCGAGGTCGGCGATGTGCTCGCGTTTCACGACCTGGCCGGGCGAGCCGAATTGGGTATAGGCCCACGCATCATCGGTCGCGGCGACCGGCGGCGGGACGGCAATTGCGAGGGATTTGTTATAGGCCGCAGTGATGGCAGCCGGGGCGTCGCCATCGATTTTCGCATCGCCGGTCACGATCACGTAGCGGTGGTCGGCGGCCCAGGCCGTGCGCAGGGCGGAGACGCAATCGGCGGCGGTGACCTTCTCGAGCGCGGGTTTGAAGAGCGCGAGATCGTCGGCGGGCGTGGTGAACACGTCGCGCTCGAGCAGGCTGTGGGCGATTTCGTCGGCGAGCGCCGGGGAGCGGCGCGTACTGGCGGTCTTCACGGCCTGCTCCAGGTCATTGAGATAATTGGCGACGATCTCCTTCAGTTCGCCGGGTTGGAAGCCGTGCTGCAGCGCGCGGCGCAACTCCTGCTCGCCGACGGCGAGCGCGGCGGGCCACTGATCGGCCTTGCAGGCGAGCGTGATGGATGCCTGGCGGTAGAAATTGAACCTCTCCTCCACGTCGGTGCTGCCGTTGATGAACGGGGCATTTTCCTTCTTGGCGAGGATGGAGAGGCGGCGGTTGACCATCGCAGTGGCAAGATCGCGGGGGAGGTCTTTCAGGCGATAGGCGGAGGAGTCGGGCTCGCGGGTGAACGGCGCGAGCGTGGAGATGGACACGGAGGTGTTGGGCGCCTCGGGCTCGGGGTGGTAGAGCACGTGCACGCCGGAGGGCGGCGCGATTTTGCCGCGGTCGGGCGCGGGCCGGGCGGGGGCGCGCGCCGCGACACCAGTCAACGCGGCGGTGAGCTGCTTTTCCACGACGGCGGGATCGATGTCGCCGACGATTACGACGGACATCAGCTCGGGCCGGTACCAGGTGTTGTAAAAGTCGACGAATGGCTCCCGGCTGGATTTCTCGATGATCCCGGCCAGGCCGATGGGTAAACGCTGTGGGAACAGCGTGCCACCGAGCAGGAAGTCGTACTGGGCGACAAAAGTGCGGTACTGGACGGAGTCGCGGGTGCGTTTTTCGCTGAGGATGATGCCGCGTTCCTTGTCGATCTGCTTCGGCCCGAGCAGCAGGCTCCCGGCATAGTCGGCAAAGACCTGAAGGCCCTCGGCGAGGGTGGCCTCCTTGGTGTCGGGCAGCTCAAGCAGGTAGAGCGTGCGGTCGAAGCCGGTGCTGGCGTTGGTGTCGCCGCCGAAACTCATGCCCATGCGCTGGAAGAACTCGACCAGGGTGCCGGGCGCATAGTGGGTGCTGCCGTTGAACGCCAGATGCTCGAGGAAATGCGCGAGGCCGCGCTGGGCCTCGGTTTCGTTGAGCGAGCCCGCCTCGACGAGCAGGCGCAGCGAGGCGCGCCCCTTGGGCTCGTGGTTCGGATAGATGACATAGCGCAGGCCGTTGGGCAGCGTGCCGAAGCGCGCGGCGGGATCGGGCTTGAGGTCGCTTCCCTCCTGCGGAAAGGGAATCGCGCCGCGAAGCGCGGCGCCGAGGAACAGGCAACCCGCGACCAAGGCGGCGCGCGGGAATAGGCTGGGAGCTTTTTTCATGGGTGGTTTTGGTAGGCGATGCGGAAACAGATTCGAAATTGGCGGATATGCCAGAAAGCGGGGCCGAAGACAGCAGCTGCGTTTAGAGCCGGGTATTGAGCATGCCGGGATTGGAAAACAAGTCGCAGGTACGGTAGTGGCGCCGCAGGCACAGCCAGAGCAGGCTCACACTGGCTGAGGCGACCGCCACCGTGGCGATGCTCCCAGGCACAGTCAGGACCAACGGCGTCCAGCTGCCGCGGGTGATAACGGCGGTGAGAAGCGCGCCCGCGACCGGAATGGCCCAAAGCACCCGCACGGCCGGATGGCTGAACGAGCCGGCGCAAGCCAACCACGGCAGGCAGACCGCCAGCGCCAGATCGAGCGCAACGATGCCCGGCAGGCCACCGCCGGGCCAGAAATGACCGGTAGCGATCTGCCCGAGCAGCGAGAGGAGAAAAACCGCCGTCGCCGGCAACGCCAACGCGACCGCCAGTTGCACCAGGCTCAGACCGAAAACCACCCGGGCCAGCCGTTCGCGGGAGATCGGATACGCCAGTTGCGGAGGAAGGATCATCAACAACGAGAAGGCGGCGGCCCCGGCTTGCATCACTCCGCCGGCAATCCAAACGAAACCGGCCTCAGCCGACGTCGGCAGCATATTTTCCGGAGCGGCCATGGTCGCGAGAATCCGCCAGTAGTCCGGCATGGCATGGGACGGTCCCATGAGGATTCCAGTGATAATGAGTCCAGCGAGTCCGCCCGCGAACACCGGCGCAACCGTGGTGAGCTGACTCCTAAGGAAATTGTTGTGCCGGCGGCGCCCCGCGAAGGCATGCCAGAATACGTGCATCCAAGCCCAGGTGGACGAGCCCACCGATCGTATGGACCAATCTCGACCCGCCGCAAAGAACCCCTTCGAGAGGCGGCTGCGGTACAACGCCACCTCTTCCGTCCACCGGGCCATCACGTGCGGACGGAACAGGTGGGAGAACACGATGCTTTGAATGGAAACGAAGAGGACCTCCCCGCGTTGGCGCAGATGCCGACGGGAAAATCCCGCCGTGAGACCGATTGCGGCGAGGGTGAGGCCGCCGAGGAGAAACGCCCACGGGGCGGCGATCATCGCCGGGCGGAGCAACCGGCCGACAGTCAGGTTGAAGAGGACCCAGCCCCAAAATGCGACGGCCCACGCACCCAGCCCCGCGAACGACTGGTGGCGGTCGATGCAGAACACGGCGATGAGTCCAGCGGCCAGCCCGAGGGTGGCAAAAGGTGGCACCGATGGTTCGGCCAGCGCGACCACACAGGTCACCGCACAGGCGAAGACGGCCACCGCCAGCAAGGTGGCGTTGCGCATACGATGCGCACCGTCGGGCAAGAGCAGAAAGAACGCCCGATGCATGGGTTCATGAGCGGCTCCAGCGATCGCGATGCCAATCATAAGCGGCAGGACGGTGGCCAGGGCCAGGAACCGGGAGGTGACGGGATCGAAGTGAAACAAGGCATGCCCAAAGAAGGCGGAGGCCGTGAAGGTGTAGAACGCGATCACGAGCAGGCATCTCACCGGGCGCAGAAAGCGCAGGTAGGTGCGCAGAGTCATTGGGCGTCCCTCCGTTGCGCGATGAGCAGCGGAAACATTTCGTCGAGGTTGAGCGGGCGGGTGCTGATCTGCACGTGATGGGCGGCCGCGAAGCGCGCCGCGGCCTCGGGATCGGCGGTGCGCACGCGCAACAATGCCTGGCGCGAATCGCCCTGGTGGCGGAGGACGAATGGCTCGGCGAAGGCGGCAGGCAGGCCGCCGTTGGTCGACGTCACCGTCCACTCGGCGAAGTTTTCCTGCAACTCGTCGAACGGCGCGTTCTCCGTCACGCGGCCGGCGTCGAGCGCGACGACCCAGTCCACGATCTTCTCCACGTCGTTGAGAATGTGGGAGGAGATCACGACCGTGCAGCCGTCGTCGCGCAGGCGCTCGAGCAGCACGTCGAGCATCCGGGCGCGGGCGATGGGATCGAGGGAACTCATGGGCTCGTCGAGGAGGAGCAACGCCGGGCGGTGGCACACCCCGAGCAGGATGCCGACTTTCTGCCGGTCGCCGGTGCTGAGGTGGGCGATCTTCTGGCCGAGCGGCACCTCCAGGATCCCGACCAGGCGCCTTTGCAAATCGCGATCCCACGTCGGATAGAAGGAGGCGGTGAAGTCCAGGTGCTGCGCGGCCGTCATCCACTCGATGAAACGCCCCTCCTGCGGAACCAGGCCGAGACGGGAGAGTTGAGGAGTGTCGAGCAGGTCGGAGCGCTGGCCGAGCGTGCGGCAAGAGCCGGAGGTGGGCAGCAGGATACCGGCCGCGAGCTGGAGCAGGGTGGTCTTGCCGGCGCCGTTGCGGCCGAGCAGACCGACGACGTGGTCGGCGGGGACCGAGAGATCGATGCCGTCGAGCGCGTTTTTGTCGGAATAGGTCTTGGTGAGACGTTCGGCAACCAGGGGGGCGGGAGCGGTGTCGGCGGATTTCATTGGGAGGACGACAGGGTTTCGCGGAAGAGTTTGAGCGCCTGCTCGCGCGAGATGCCGAGCTGGCGGGCCAGAACGGCGGCGCTGGCGAGATGCTGGCGCAGGGGCTCGAGCTTGCTGGACTGCTGTTCGCCGGCCGCGAGGGCGCGGACCACGAGGGTCTGGCCCCGGCGGCGTTCCAACACGCCTTCGCGCTCGAGCAGGCCGTAGGCTTTGCTGATCGTCATGGGGTTGAGTGACAGTTCCGCGGACAGGCTGCGGGTGGAGACCATCTCGGTGCCGGCCGGCAACACTCCGGCGGCGATCTGGAGCTTGATCTGGTCCATGATCTGCCGGTAGGCGGGGACGCCATTGTGATGGTCGATGACGAGGAGCATCGGTGTGACGATGACCAGCTGTATTAGTGAAGTAATTCAGCAGTCAAGCGTCTTTTTTTGAATCATTCCGGACCGGCCCCGGTTGCGATTTGGCGGGAAGCGCGTTCACTCCCGACAGGTCCAGTCCAGCAAAAAGCAACCATCGAAAATCCCATGAAAAAATTGATTCCACTCTTGTTGGCTCTGGGCGGCCTGGCGGCCTGGACATTAGGGGTAAAAGCCGCTCCGGAAAAGAACGCCGCCGGCGGCGAGGTCACCGTCAAAGGCGAGGTGCTCGACATGGCCTGCTATCTCGATCACGGCGCCCATGGCGCAGGTCACGCCGGTTGTGCCGCGAAATGCATCAGCAGTGGTCTGCCCGTCGGCCTCAAGACCGCGGACGGCCAGGTTTACCTCCTGATCGGCGAGCACAAACCAATGAACGACCAGCTCGCCTCGTATGCCGCAAAGACTGTCACCATCAAGGGCAAGTTCGTCGAGCGCGACGGCATCAAGCTGATCGAGAACGCCGAACTCCAGATGTGAACGAGGCCGCGCCGCCCGTGGCATCGCACCACCTGCGGGCATCCGGTGTCCGCTCAGTCCGTGTCGCTTTGGACCCAATTCCTGCATGAACTGAGGCAGCCGGAATACGTTCACGTTTTGCTGAACCCGTTGCCAATCTACGGACTGGCCGCGGGTTTTTTGTCGCTCGTGCTGGCGTGGGCGGCGCGCAGCCGGGCCGCGCAGGCCGTGGCGCTCATCCTGATCCTGCTCACGGCACTCGCCGCCTGGCCGGTGGCACATTTCGGCCACGCGGCCTACGATCGCGTATATGCGATGTCGGGCGCGACGGCCCAGCAATGGCTCGACTGGCACGCGCGTCTCGCCGGGCAGATCGTCTGGGTGTATTATGCCGTGGCGGCGCTGGCCGCGGGTACGTTGCTGGGCTTCTGGCGGAAGTCGCCTTGGCAACGATTCTCACTGGTGCTGACCCTGGCGGCCACCCTGGTTGCCCTTGGCCTTGGCGGTTTCCTCTCGTTCGTCGGCGGCAAGATCCGCCACTCCGAGTTTCGCGATGGTCCGCCGCCGGTGATTGTCCGGCCCGGGGGCGGCGGCAATTGAGCCTCGTGGAATTGCTGGTATTTCGCAGGTGGAGCGGCTCGACCCCGCCACGGCGGGCAAGCCCAAGACGCGTCTTGGCGCGTTGCCCGTTCGACAAGCTCAGGGTTCCGAGCCAGTCGAGGGAAGGTCAACGCGCTCGACCTCGGTCAGTCTGAGATGCGGGCTGAAATAGGGTTCAGGCGCGTTGGTTGACGCCGGGCTCGCCAAACTGCACGGCGTTGCCTTTGCTGGCGGGGTGGCGCCGGTTCGCGCGTCGCGCGTCCATCGCCCATCATGCCTTCCTCTTCTTCGTCGCTTGAACCCGCCGCTGCGGTGCCTGATCCCCACGAGCCCGTATACATGGGCTTGCCGGCCTACCAGTATCTGCTGCCGCGGTTCTTCGTGGCGGTGGTTCTGAGCCTGCCCGTGATGGTGCTCGCGATGGGCGGGATGTTGTCGCCGGCGTGGGCCCACTGGCTGGGCCCGCGTCTGAACGGCTGGCTGCAATTCGCGCTGACAACGCCGGTGTTCTGGTGGTGTGGCGCGCCGTTCATCCGGCGGTGGTGGATATCGTTGCGCGACCGCGACACCAACATGTTCACGCTGATCGTCACCGGCACGGGGGCGGCGTATTTCTACAGCGTCGCGGCGGTGCTGTTCGGCGAGCGGTTCCCCGCGACGCTGCGGACGGCGCACGGCGTGCCGCTCTATTTCGAAGGCGCGGCGGTGATCACGACCGTCGTGCTCATCGGCCAGATTCTCGAACAACGGGCCCACGCCCGCACCGATGCCGCCATCCGGGCGCTGATGGCCCTCGCGCCGAAGCTGGCGCACCGCGTGCGCGAGGGTCGCGAAGCGGACGTGGCGCTCGACACCGTGGTGCCGGGCGACACATTGCGCGTCCGACCGGGCGAGAAGGTGCCGGTCGATGGCGTGATGCTGGAAGGCGAGAGCAACATCGACGAGTCGATGCTCACCGGGGAACCGGAACCGGTCGCAAAACGCGCCGGCGAAACCGTCAGCGCGGGCACGCTCAACACGACGGGCACGTTTCTCTTCCGCGCCGAGCGGGTGGGGCGCGACACGTTGCTGGCCCACATCATCCAGCTGGTCGAGGAGGCGCAGGAGAGCGAAGCCCCCATCCAGCGACTCGCCGATCGCGTGGCGAACTGGTTTGTGCCCGTGGTGGGGGGTATCGCGCTGTTGACGTTCATCCTGTGGCTCGATCTGGGTCCCGAGCCGCGCTTTGTTTACGCGCTCGTGAACGCGGTGGCCGTCCTGATCATCTCCTGCCCCTGCGCGCTCGGGCTGGCGACGCCGGTCGCGCTGGTGACCGGCATCGGTCGCGGGGCGCAGGCCGGAGTGTTGGTGAAAAACGCCGAGGCGCTGGAGCGACTGGCCGCCGCCACCACCGTGCTGATCGACAAGACGGGGACGCTCACGGAGGGGAAACCCCGTGTCGTCGCCGTCGAACCGGCGGGCATTTTTGGCGAGAACGACCTGCTCGCGTTTGCCGCTGCGGCTGAAAGCTCGAGCGAACATCCGCTCGCCCGCGCCATCGTCGCAGCGGCACGAGACCGCGGATTATCGCTGGCTCCCGCCGTCGACTTTAGCGCCGAGCCTGGTCTCGGGGTAACCGCGCAGGTTTTGAGCCGTTATGTCCAGGTCGGGCGTCTGGTTCCGGGCGGGTCGGAGAGGCTAGAGGAGAAGGCCTTCCGCCAGTATCCGACGGCCACCTTGGTGGGCGTCACGATCGACAATCGGTTTGGCGGCATGATCGCGCTCGCCGATCCGGTCAAGGCCACCACGCCGGAGGCCATTGCGGAGCTGCACCGCCTGGGTTTGAAGGTCTTCATGGTCACGGGCGATCGCGAGAGCACGGCTTTGCGGGTGGCGGCGGAGCTCGGCCTCGACGGTTACCACGCCAGTGTGACGCCGGCGCGCAAGCAGGAACTCGTGCGCGAACATCAGGCCCGCGGCGAGCGGGTCGTGTTTGCCGGCGACGGCATCAACGACGCTCCGGCGCTCGCCTCGGCCGAGGTCGGCATCGCCATGGGCACAGGCACCGATGTCGCCATGCACAGCGCCGGGCTGGTGCTGGTGAAGGGCGACCTGCGCGGCATCGTGAAGGCACTGCACCTTAGTCGCGCCACGTTGCGCACCATCAAACAAAACCTGTTTTTCGCCTTTTTCTACAATGGGCTGGGCATCCCCATCGCCGCCGGTGCGCTCTATCCAGTAAATCACTGGCTGCTCAATCCGATGCTGGCCGGCGTGACGATGAGCCTGAGCTGCATCGCGATCACGACGAATGCGCTGCGCCTGCGCAGCCTGAAATTATGAGCCGGGAAAACGGACGAGTCCCATCGCGGCGTGTGGAGGCGCCGGTGGCTTGGAGCGGACGCGGTATTCTGTAGCGGCGGTCTATGACCGCCGACAGAGC
>DATJPQ010000133.1:0-8087 GCA_035506315.1 Opitutaceae bacterium | reverse complement strand
GCTGCCGCCGGGACTGTCGGTCGTGAGCGGCGATGCGCAAACGCTCAACGGTCTGGCCATGGACAATCTCTACGTTGCGGCGATCGCGGCCTACGATTATCAGGCGGCGACCCGCAGGGAGCACAAATTGCTCTGGATGACGAAAATCAGCTGCCCTTCGCGTGGATACTGGATGCCAGAGGTGCTGCCGTCCATGCTGGCCATCGCGGGACCCAATATCGGTCGGGAAACGGCCAGACCGGTGGTGATCAACGTCTCGGACAAATTCAAGCCCGACATCACCGTGGGCAATCCGACGGTCGTCGAATATCTTGGGAACAACCCACTCCAGGTCATCGACGCCTCGAAATAAACCATCGGACAGCTGCCTGGCGGCAAAAAGTTGGAGCCGGTTCCGTCTCCAAGGGAGGGTCATGTCAACCAAGGGCCTGCTTCTATGCGTGTAGGAGCCTGCTGGCATCAAGGCTGCCGTCGTCGGCGCGCATCAGTTCATCACAATCGGCGATTAAAAATTGCCATCCAGGGACAGGCGCTTTGCTTTCGACGGTTACCCGCGCATGAAGATCACTGGAATTGCTGTCGTTCCGCCGCCCACTGCGGCCGATCTGCCCAAAGTCACTCCCGAGTTGCTGGCTTCCGTGCTCGCCCGCTACTCGCGCAGCAACGAAGGGCTCGCCGCCATCCTCGGCAAGGTCGATCTGACCAACCCGGACGAGTCGATCGACCGCATCCTCAAGTTTGTGGACTACGGCCACGCCTCCATCGGTGGTCTCACCGGCGGGCTCGCTATCGCGATCGACGGCGTCTCGCAATGGCTGGCCTATAAAATTTTTGAATTGGCGCAGATGGCCGACGGCCAGGAATCGAGCACACGGTACATTGCGATGGACGCAGCCAACCTGCCGCTGCCCGCCGAGCTGGGCATCCCCGAGGACCTTGCGCCGAGCTGGGTCGAGACAATGTCGCATGCCTATGACGCCTACGATGCCGAGTACGCCCGCCTCGATGCTTTGGGACAGGCCGAGCCCGGGCGGATCCGCCTGCCGGCCAACGCGAAACCGGGGGTCATCGCCCGCATTCGCAAAAACTTCGCGCTCGACCGGGCGCGCTACTTCGTCCCGCTGGCGACGCGCACCAACCTTGCTCTCGTGCAAACCGCGCGCATGTGGGCGCAGATGGTCAAACAGCTCGATTCCCTGCCGCAGCCCGAGGCGCGGGAGGCGGCAAAGCTCTTGCGCGACGTGTTGCTCAAGCAGGCACCGCGACTCATGCGGCACAGCTTTGCCGACCCTTCGTGCACCGAGCAGGCGCGGCAGGAACTGGCGGCGAGCCAGCGGCTCGGCCTCGAAAGGCTGTCAACCGCTTCGCTGGCCGACGAGGTCTGGGTCAAAGTAGACCGCGCCGCGCCGCCGTGGCTGGCCGAGGAGCAATCCGTGGCGGAGGCCTTGCGCCATCGGGCCAACCGCTACGGCCTGTGCGGCACGGCGATTCGCCGGATGCGCGTGACCTTCGCCTGGAACAATCTCGCGCTGGCCGAGCTGCGCGACCTCAACCGCCACCGCACCGGCCACCGCTATACGCCGTTAATTCAGGCGGGATTCTACCTGCCGCCTGAAATCGACCGCACTCCGCATGCGGCCCTGCTGGCCAGACAGGCGGAGCTGACGCACGAATTGTTGCGCCGCGGCTCTCCCGCCTATGTGTACTCGCTGCTGCTCGGGGCGCAGACGCCGTTCGAGCACGGCACTCACGCCGACAAATTCATCTATGAGGCCGAACTGCGCACGGGGGTAGGGGCGCACTACCGCTATGCTGAACACCTGAGCGCCGCACTTCGCGAATTCTTCCGGCAGGTGCCCGAGGCCAAGGCGTGGGTGACCGAGGGCACGGCCGAACCCGAATAGAATTGCCGCAATTCGTTTGCGAACCAACGAATCGGGGGCACTCTGGTTGACGATGATTTCCCCCTGCCCGACACCCCGCGTGGACAATTTGGAGGCGGGCCCTCGCCTCCGGACAGGCGTGTGCTGGCGCACGAGGGAAAGCGAAAAAGTTAACGGCTTCGTACTCACTGTAAATCCACTGGCGGACCCGGTGCGCGCCGGCCGCGAGTCTCTCCACCTGCCCCCGCCATGAGCCGGTTTCGCGTTCTACAATTCAACATGCAGTTTGGCCAGGGCTGGGACGCGACAAATCCGGACACGGCGCCGATCAACCTCGAGGCGACGGTGGCGGAAATCCGCCGGCACGACGCTGACATCATCCAGTTGCAGGAGGTCGAGCATGCGCAACCCAACGGCGTGCAACCGGCGGTGCCGCCGCATTACACGCGGTTGCAGCAGGAGCTGGGCGGCTACGACAGCTATTTCGCGCTCCCGAAAGCCGATCCTCGGGAGCTGCCGTTTGGCGTCGGCCAGGCGATCTTTTCGCGCACGCCGTTGACCGATCGCTCGCGGCGCGATTTGCCGTCGCCGCCGATCCATTTCGAATTCTACGGCGAGGACAAGACGCCGACGGACCGCCTGCTCATCGGCGCGCGAACCAGGATCGCCGGGCGCGAGCTGCAGCTTTTCAACACGCATCTGCTGGCGTTCTTCATGCTGAAATCGTCCAGCGAAGTGCATGGCGAGCAGCGCGCCATCCTGCTGGAGACGCTGCGCCAGTCGCCGGGGCCCACGTTGCTCACGGGCGATTTCAATGTCAGCCGGCACCTGTCGTTGGCCGAGCAGTTTGCCCAGGCGGGCTATAAGACCGTGCAGAAGACCGAGCCCACCTGGCGGCGCCGGCGATACGTGCTGGACCACATTTTCTACAACGCGGCGTTGCGCTGCGTAGGTTACCAGGTGCAGCCGACCCTCGCCTCGGACCACCACGCGCTCGTCGCGGACTTCGAGTTCGTCGGGTAGGGCCGGGCGGGGCGGCGTCAGGGCGTATTTTGCAGCCGCGCCGCTTACGGCGCGGGGTTGGGCTGTAGCAGCGGTCCATGACCGCCGAAAATCGTTCCGGCAGCATCGGCGGTCATAGACCGCCGCTACAGATGCGAACTGCGCCGATTCCTACCGCAGGCTCACTTCGACCACAAAATTCTGCGTCTGTCCCGGCGCCACCCATTGCAGGCCGAGTTTGTGCTCGGGCGCGTTGGCCGGGCCCATCCAGGGCTCGACGCAGAAGAACGGCGCCGCGGCGTCGAGTGTCCAGGTGACGATCGTCGCACCGGGCGGCGGCACCTTGGCGGTGCCCAGGCGCACGGTTACATCGCCCGGCCGGCCTTTTTCGCCGAAGACGATGGCGTTGCTCTGGAGCGTAGTATGGAAGGTGTCTATCAGTGCCGGGTTGCCGAGCGGTTCCTCGAGTTTGAGCTTGGGGCCGGCGAGGAGCTGACCGGTCCCGGTCATGTCCTGTTTCAGGGTTTTTCCGGCGGGAATACGGATCAGATAATCGTCGCGCTTGAGCCCCTCGCTCCACGGCACCGTGAAATAAAAATGATGGCCGGCGCACCACGGGATGGGCTGCGTATCGAGGTTTTTGAGCGTGAATTCGCAGGCGAGCGCGAGCGGCGAGAAGCGGTATGTCACCACGAATTCGTAGTCGAAGGGGTAGGCGGCGCGCGCTTCCGCGCCCGGCACCAGTTGGGCCGCGAAGCCGCGCGCGTCGAGCCGGGTGACCTTGAATTCGCTCTGCCGCGCGATGCCGTGAATCGGAATCGGACGGCGGACGCCGTCGGCGGCGCGCCAGTGGAAGATCTCGCCGCGGTCGAAGGTGCGCCCGCAGAAGGGAAACAGGATCGGATTGCCCCCCTTGACCTTCGCGAAATCGTCGAGCGCCGACAACTCGGGCCAGTAGATCACGTCGCGCACGGAGCCGTCGCCCAGCGTCAGGTTCCAGTTCATAAGCCGCGCGCCTTTTTCCGGAAACGCGAGGAAAGTCGACTGACCCACCTGCCAGCGGGTGAGCGTCTGCCCGAGGTACGGAACTTTTTCCATGCTGGAGGAGAAAGCAGGCGGGCCGCCGCCACGCAAGCCAGGTCTGGAAACGCCCGGGGAAATTCCACGAGCCCGGTGCTTGCATCGCACGGGGGCACCGGCCATGTTGCGAACCGACATGCCCGGCCGAACCTACCAGCTGTTGTTGTGGTGTCTGTCGCTCGCCCTGAGCGTGGCCGCCGTGCGCGCGGAGGATGCGCCGGCACCGGCGGTGGCCGCGCCGAAGAAAATCGCGCAAGTGATCGTGATCCCGGTGCGCGAGGAGATCGGCCGTCCGGTGCTGTACATCCTGCGGCGCGGGCTGAAGGAAGCCATCGACGAGAAGGCCGATGCCGTGGTCCTCGACATGAAGACGCCGGGCGGCGCCCTCGATGTGACGTTCGACATCATGGAGGCGCTGGCCAAGTTCCCCGGCAAGACGATCACCTACGTCAACACCGAGGCGATGTCGGCGGGCGCGTTCATTTCGGCCACGACCGAGGAGATCTGGTTTGCGCCCGAAGGCGTGATCGGGGCGGCCGCGCCGGTCCTGTCGGGCGGGCAGGATGTCGAGGCGACGATGAAGCTGAAAATCGTGAGCTACCTTAAGGCGCGCGTCCGGGCCATTTCCGAGGGGAAAGGCTACCGCGGGCAGGTAATCTCCGCGATGATCGACGCCGATTACGAACTGAAGATCGGGCGCAAGACGATCAAGCCCAAGGGTGAACTCCTGTCGCTGACCGCGACCGAAGCCAGTGCCACCTATGGCATGCCGCCCCAACCGTTGCTGGCGGCGGGCATCGCCAAGACGCTCGACGAGCTGCTGGCGAAGAAATACGGCGAAGGCGGTTTTACCGTGACGCGATTGGAGATCACCTGGTCGGAGCAACTCGCCGTCTGGCTGAACGCGATCTCGCCGATTTTGCTCGGGCTGGGCCTGCTGGCATTGTTCATCGAGTTCAAGACGCCCGGTTTTGGGATCTTCGGCATTTCGGGCATCGTGCTGCTGGCACTGGTGTTTCTCGGCGGCTATGTCGCCGGTTTGTCGGGCCACGAGCCGGTCCTGATCTTCGTGGTGGGGCTCGCGTTCGTGCTCGTGGAGCTCATTTTTTTCCCCGGCATCACAATCCTGGCGGTGACCGGCCTCGTGCTCATGCTCGGCTCCCTCGTGTGGTCGATGGCAGACCTGTGGCCGAATGAACCGATCACGGTGGCCTGGTCGGGAGACGTTTTCGTGCGACCGCTGGTGAATTGCGCCCTGGGCGTGACGGTGGCGCTGGTGGCCGGCTTGCTGCTGGCGCGGTTCATCCCGAAAGGCTGGTTTTTCCAGAAACTGGCAGTGACGGATGCGGGGAGCAGCGCGGCGCAGCTCGCGGGGGTGGCGCCGGAGACGGGGGCCGGGGCGGCCTCGCTGATCGGCGCGCGCGGCGTGGTCGTGACCGGGCTTTTCCCCAGCGGGCAGATCGAAATCGACGGCCGCCACTACGCGGCGAAAGTCGAGGTCGGATCGGCCACACCGGGAACTATCGTCGTGGTGAAACGAGTTTCGGATTTCAATCTGGTGGTGGAGACCGTCGACACATGAGCGTACTCATCGTTTTTTTTGCCGTGGGCATAATTCTCCTGGCGCTGGAGGTGGTGACACCCGGCCCGTTGTGCGGTATCGCCGGCTGCATTTGCATGGTGATGGGGGTGATCAATGCCTTCGGCACCTTCGGCGCCGTGGGCGGCGCGCTGGCCATTGTGCTCGCACTGGCCGCACTGGCGACGGTGATCTACCTGGAGTTCGTCTGGCTGCCTCGCTCCCGCCTGGCGAAAAAGTTTACCATGGACACCACGCTGCACGCCACCAGCCAGCCGTTGCCGGCGGTCCCGACCGATGTGGTGGGCCGCGAAGCCGTGGCTGAGACGACGCTGGCCCCGGGCGGATTTGTGCGCATCGAGGATCGCCGCTATGAGGCGTTCTGTCGCAGCGGTCACGCCCCGGCGGGTGCCAGGCTGAAGGTCGTGGGCCTCGATAATTTTCGTCTGATCGTTTCCAAAACCTGAACCTCCCTCCTCCCATGAGTCCATTTGTGATCGGTTTGGTCGTCCTCGTCAGTGTGATCGTGCTGGTGGTCGGCGCGATCGTCGTGAGCCTGGTCGGCGCCTATGTGAAGGCGCTCTTCAACGGCGCGGCGGTTTCCATGTCGAAGCTGGTCGCGTTGAAGCTGGCCAGCATTCCCTACAGCCTGATCGTCGATGCGCGCATCACCGCGGTGCGCGCCGGCATTCCGATCGGCGTCGACCAGATCGCCTCGCACTTCCAGGCCGGCGGCAACGTCGTGCCCACGGTGCAGGCGATCATCGCGGCCAAGAAGGCCGGCATCGAACTCAACTGGGACCGCGCCTGCGCGATCGACCTCGCCACGAAGGGCTCGGGCAAGAGCGTCATCGAGGCCGTGCGCACCTCGGTCGATCCGAAGGTGATCGACTGCCCGAATCCGGAGCAGGGCCGCTCGACGATCGACGGCGTGGCGAAGGACGGCATCCAGGTGAAGGTGAAGGCGCGCGTGACCGTGCGCACCAACCTCGACCGCTTCGTCGGTGGCGCGAAGGAGAACACGATCATCGCCCGTGTGGGCGAAGGCATCGTGACGACCATCGGCTCGGCGGAGAGTTACAAGCACGTGCTCGAGTCGCCCGACAGCATTTCCAAGACGGTGCTGGCGCGTGGACTCGACGCGGGCACGGCCTTCGAGATTCTTTCCATCGACATCGCCGACGTGGATGTGGGCGAGAACGTCGGTGCCAAGCTCCAGGTGGCGCAGGCCGACGCCAACCTGAACATGGCCCGGGCGCAGGCGGAAATGCGCCGCGCATCCGCCGTGGCGCTCGAGCAGGAGATGAAGGCCAAGACGCAGGAGATGCAGGCCAAGGTCACCGAGGCGCAGGCGCAGGTGCCGCTCGCGATGGCCGAGGCGTTTCGCAGCGGCCGGCTCGGCGTGATGGACTACTACCGCATGGAAAACATCCAATCGGACACCTCGATGCGTTCGAGCATCGCGCATCCGGAGGTGAAGAAATAGGAAGTAACAAGTGACAAGTTTCCAAGTAACAAGAATCCAGCTCGCTGCGCACTAGCACCCCTGCTCGACCTCCTGTTACTTGAAACTTGTTACTTGATACTTGTTTTATCCAATGCGCTGGATCCTCGAAAATATCCAGGTGGTCATCGTGATCGCGGGGGCGATCGCGTACTGGCTCAACCAGCGCCAGCGCATCAAGCAGGGTCTCCCGCCGGTCGATGAGGACGGCAACCCGATCCCCCAGAAGCATCCGCCGCAGGCTGCGTTGGAGGGAACTGACGATGCAGCGCGCACGCGACGGATTCAGGAGGAGATCCGGCGCAAGATCGCGGAGCGGCGAGGGGAGCCCGGGGCGCCGTCCGCGCCGCCGCCGATGACGATTCCGGCACCGGTCCGACGAGTGGAGGCACCGCCTCCAGTTTTCCAGGATCCGGTACAGGAAATGATGAAGGAATTGCAGCGGCGCCTGGTGCCGGTACCCGCAGCTCCGCCACCACCGCCGGCGATCGACCAGGCGGCGCTCGCCCGCCAGCGCGAGATCGAGGATAGGTTTAAGGCGCTTGAGGCGCAGCAGCAGGCCGCCCAACAGCGCGTGGCTGATATCAAGGCGACGGACGCCGCGACGGCGGCGAGTGCGGAGCTCGCGTATCAGGCGTCATCCGCCGGCTGGCTCGCCGAGCTGCACGATCCACAGACGGCCCGCCGCGCGATCGTGCTGCGCGAAATCCTCGGCACGCCGGTCGGCTTGCGGTAGGTTTGGCCCGCGAGGTTGCCAGTCCAGGCGGACGATCGCCTGCGGCGATACGTCCGCGCTCCGTCGAAGAACCTGGGAGCGCGGACGTGTCCGCGGGGCCGTCCGCCTGCTTCCGTCAATCTTCAGTTGTAGGCCGACCGTTGGCCGGGCGGAACCGACTGGTCCGCTGATTTCGCGGATTAACACCGAACGAACGCATCGGGAAGTTCTGAGGATTCGCGATTTTGTAGGTCAGCGAGCTTGCTCGCGCGGTTTGTCGGAGCGCGAGCAAGCTCGCTGCCTACAGCATACCGGAGCGCCCTT
>DATJPQ010000132.1:0-11980 GCA_035506315.1 Opitutaceae bacterium | reverse complement strand
AGGCGCGGCGTGGAGGCGCATTCTCCGCTGCTGTTCACCGGCGTCGCCGAAGTGTCGCGGCCGCTGCCGGAACCAGTGGTACCGGTGCCGATGCCGGACCAACCCGCCGAACGGCCAGTGCCCCCCAAGATAACAGCGCCGGCCCAACAACCGGCGGCGATCCCGCCGCCGCCGGACCCGGCTCTCTCTCCGCCGCCACCCACAAGCAGGTAAAATTGCGACCCATCGATGACAACACTCCCGGCGCATCCCATACTTTCCTGCGATGAAGCGCGGGCACTCGAAGCCCGGCTTTTCGGTGGCGACGAAGCCCGCGAATGGCCGGCGATGCAATGCGCCGGCCGGGCGATCGGCGTGGCGGTCTTGGAGGATTTTCAGGAAATCGGGGGCTTCTCCGCGGCCGGCCGTGTACTCGTGCTCGTGGGCAAGGGCCACAACGGCGGCGATGCGCTGATCGCGACGCGGACGATTCTGGAGCAATACCCGCAGGCCGGCGCCGACGTGCTCTTTGTTTTCGGCGAACAGGCGCTGCGACCACTCACCCAGCGCGCCTGGCAGGAACTTTTGCAGACCGCGCCGCAACGGGTGGCCGCGCGGCGCGTCGGTGAGGGGGATCTCGCCTATGACCTCTGCCTTGACGGCGTATTTGGCTTTCAATTCCGACCGCCGCTCGATGAACGCGCCGGGGCCGCGCTGCGTTGGGCCAATGCCCGGTCGGTCCGCCTACGCGCCGCCGTCGATCTCCCGAGCGGCCTCGATACTTCCGATGCCTTTCGTGCCGATTTCACCTACGCCACGGGCAGCGTCAAAGCGCCCGCGCTCCAGTGCCCCAATGCCGGCCGCCTGCGTAATCTCGATCTCGGATTTTTCGATCCCGCCCGGCAAGATGATTGGCCGGGACACACCGACTTCGTGCTCCTGCCCTCGGTGCTCTCTCCGCTTTCCGCTCTCCGCTCTCCGCTTTCCGACAAGCGCGCCTACGGCCACCTCTTCGTGCTCGGCGCCTCGCGCAATTATCCCGGCGCGGCGTTGCTGGCCGTGCTCGCCGCGCTGCGCAGCGGAGCGGGTCTCGTGACGGCGTTCGTGCCGGAATCGCTGGCTCCGGCGTTTGCAGCGCGGGCGCCTGAAGCCATGTGGATTGGCTGGCCGGAGACGGCGGAAGGCGGCCTGGCGCTCGCCGGACACTATTTGATCCGCGAACGGCTCGCGCGGGCCACGGCGCTGGTGCTCGGGCCGGGCCTCGGTCGCGAAACCGAAACCCTAACATTGGCGGCCAATATCATGGAGGCGGCGACCGTGCCCGTCGTACTCGATGCGGACGCGTTGCAACCGGACATCGTGCGGGCCGGCTCGGCGCCGCGGGTGCTCACGCCGCACGCCGGCGAGTTTGCCCGCATTGCCGGCGACGCTGCGCTGCGGAACTTTTGCGGGAAGACGGGCGCGACGGTGGTCCTGAAAGGACCGATCACACACATCGGCACGGCGGAGGCCGTGTATCATTCTTGCTTTGGCGGACCGGTGCTGGCCCGCGGGGGCAGCGGCGATTTATTGGCTGGATTGATCGGCGGCTTGCTGGCGCAGGCCGTGGCGGAACAGCTTCCCGTTCCGTCTTGTAGGGCGGGGTCGCCTGCCGTGAGCCTGTCGAATCGGCCGAACCCCGCCGGATCGGGTACGGGGAAGGCGGCGGCATACGGCGATGCCGCCCTACAAGCCGCCGCGCGGGGCGTGGTGTGGCATGGCCGCGCCGCCGATGCGCTCGCCCGGGCCAAGGGCCAGGTCGCCGTGCAGACCACGCAGGTGCTCGATTATCTTTCTGCGGCGTTGCGCGATGTCCATTCATGAGAACCCAGTCATTTGGTAGCGCAGGCGCCCCGCCTGCCGATGAAACCGAAGCAGGCGAGACGCCTGCGCTACACCAGCCGGCGGCGTATGGGAGTGCCCATGAGTGATGAGCTAACCGAGCGGCAGGCGTTTCTGATTCTGAACGCGCTGCCCAACATCGGGCCCATCACGCTCAACCGGCTGCTGGCCGAGCTCGGCGGCGATCCGCGCGCGGTCTTCGCCGCCAGCCGGCGCCAGCTCGAAGCGGTGCAGGGCGTGGGTCCGGTGATCAGTGCCACCCTCACCGGCTGGCGCGAGCATTTCGACGTGGCCCGCGAGGAAACGCGCATGGCGCAGAGCGGCGTGGATTTCATCACGGTGCGCGACCCCGGCTATCCGCCGCTGTTGAAGGAAATCCACGATCCGCCGATCGGACTCTACCGCAAGGGGCGCTACGATTTCGCACAACCGGGCATCGCCATCGTGGGCTCGCGCCGCACCACGCTCTACGGGCAGAGCGTTGCACAGAAACTCGGCGCCGAACTCGCCCGGCTGGGGTTCTGCATCGTCAGCGGCCTGGCACGCGGCATCGACACGGCGGCCCACGAGGGCGCGCTCTCCGTCGGGGGCAGGACGGCGGCCGTGGTCGGCACCGGCATCGATATCGTCTATCCGCCGGAAAACCTGCAGCTTTACCGCCGCCTCGAGGAAAACGGTGCGGTGCTGAGCGAGTTTCCCTTCGGGCGGCGCGCCGACCGGCAGTCGTTCGCGATGCGCAACCGCATCGTCGCCGGCATCAGCACGGCGGTGGTGGTGGTCGAGAGCGACGTCGACGGCGGCGCGATGATCACCGCCCGGTTCGCGGGCGAACAAGGGCGGTTGCTCTTCGCCGTGCCGGGCCGGATCGACCAGGCGACCAGCAAAGGCTGTCACCAGCTCATCCGCGACGGGGCCACGCTCCTCACGAGCGTGGACGACATCCTGGGCGAGTTGAACTATCTCGACGGGTTGCGGCCGGCGCCGATCGGCGAAAAGCCGGCCGATGTCGCCGCCGGCCGGCCGGCGAACCTCACGGAGCAGGAGGCGCGCGTGTTTGGGTGTTTTCGCGGCGGGGCGCTGCTCTCCGCCGATGCGCTCGCGACACAAACCGGCCTGGCCGTGGCCGACATCTCGGCGACCCTGATGATGCTCGAACTCAAGCGCCTGATCGTGAAACGCGCCGACGGTACGTTCGAAGAGAAGACGAAATTCTGAAACCGGAACGAAGCGCGGACCTCGTCCCGGAGCCGTGACCGTGCTGTTAATAGGTGGAGCGCGTTGACCTCAACGCGCTTGAACCGCTTGAGGTCAAGCGGTTCCACTCCGGAGAACGATGGCACTTACCGAACCTGATGAAATGAAGGAATGTCTGCTGCGACGGTGGTAGGTCGGGCTTTACGCCCGACATCTTGGGAAAACCTGTCGGGGATAAACCCCGACCTACCGCCAGATCGCGGCATCCTTATGCACGAGATTCCGGTCCGGTTTCTTCAACCCGGAACTCAAAACCCAAAACCCAAAACTAAAAACGGCCCGCCGACGGGCCGTTTAGCCGGGTGGCCAGCCCAGCTGGCGCCTGGCGAGCAGATGCACGTGCAGGTGTGGGACGGATTCGGAGGCGTCGGGGCCGTTGTTCACGACGAGGCGGAAGCCGTTCGCCAGGCCCAGTTTTTTGGCGAGCTGGCCGGCGACGAGGAAGAGATGACCGAGCGTGGGTTGATCGGCGGCAGTCGCGGCTTCGACGCGGGGGATCACCTTTTTCGGGATGATCAGCAGATGCACCGGCGCCTGCGGATGAATGTCGTGGATGACGATACAGTGCTCGTCCTCAAACTCGATCCGGGCCGGAATCTCACGGTCGATGATGCGTTCAAAAAGGGTTTTCATACGTGACAATTTTTACAGGAGAGCGCAGAGGAAGCAGAGGATCATTTGTCTGCTCCCGGCAGAATCAGTCGGGATACGCCGTCCGTGAGTTTGTTGACGTTGAAATTGATGAGCAGGCCAAGTGGAACATCGAGGAGCTTCATGTAACTCAAAAGTTGGGCCTTGTGAACGGGGAGGACCGATTCAACCGACTTGATCTCAAGGAGGACGCATCCGTTCACCAGCGAATCAAAGCGCAAAGGTTCATCCCGGACGAAACCTTTGTAGTGAATCTTGACGATCTTCTGGTTGATCGAGTTCAGCCCATGTAACTCCAGCTCCTTGGTGAGGCACCATT
This sequence comes from Opitutaceae bacterium, assembly GCA_035506315.1. Classification (GTDB taxonomy): domain Bacteria; phylum Verrucomicrobiota; class Verrucomicrobiia; order Opitutales; family Opitutaceae; genus MWDT01. Next base: position 7,896 of record DATJPQ010000132.1, on the reverse strand, counting down.
CATAGATGGACTCAACCAATCCAGGGCCTTTGTCCTTATGTACTTCGATCGCACCACCGATGATGGTCTGCGTCAGGCGGGAAGCTTCGGCGAACAGTGGATGCATTGCATCTCTTCTCTGCTATCTCTGCGGCCTCCTGTAAAATCAAACCTCCTGTAAAACCAAACCTACAAAAACAACAATTGCAGGTTGGCGTGGCGGGGGGTGCGGGCGGCGGCGAGGTCGCGGATGAAGGCGAGGGCATCTTCGTACTCGCGTTGCCGCCGTGGCGTGGCGCGCCGTTGGGGCGGCAGCAGGGCGGGGCGCAGATTGGTGACCAGCAGCGTGGATTCGCGGCAGGGGGCGAGCTGCTTCAGGCCGGCCATGAGCTCGGCCCGCGCAAACAGGGGCGTGGCCGAGGTGAGCGTGCGGGCGGCATCCCAATGGAAGAAGCCATGGGCGGGCAGATGGGTGAAAAACTGCGCGAGGAGGCGGGCGGCGGCGGCGTTGAACGCGGCGTCGTAGAGCGCGGCATATTCGGGATGCGCCCGGGTCTGCGCCTCGAATTCCGCAAGACTGAAGGCGATGGCCGCCTTGATCTGCTGCGCCAGGTACAGGTCGTGGCCGGTGACTTGCGCGAAGAGCGCGTTGATGAAATGCAGGCGACGCAGGTCGTCGCGGTTGGGCGGAGGCATGGGCGGCGGGCCTTAGTCACTTATCCGGGAAATCCCGCGCAAAATGCGCAAGATTACTTAAATCCGAAATCCGAAGCTCGAATCTCGAAACAAATCGAAAATCCGAACGCCGGGGAAAATTTAAACCTCCGGCGTCCAGACTGCTTCTTTTTGAATTTTCCGCTTTTATGTTGTTTCGGATTTCGAGTTTTGAGATTCGGATTTCCCGGCGAGGTTTTGGGTTCCGGCTTCGCCGGGTTGGGGGTTTTTCAGCCCCTTGATTTCGGTCACAAATTCGGTGACGTCGCGGAATTCCTTGTAAACGCTGGCGAAACGCACGTAGGCCACCTGATCGATCTTTTGGAGACGGCGCATCACCGCGTCGCCGATGGCCCGCGAGGGCATCTCGCTCTCGTAGCTGGCCTCCAGCTCGTCGAGCACATCGTCGATGAGCATGGTGATCTGTTCGATGTCGATCGGGCGCTTGTGGCAGGCGGCACGCAGGGCATGAGAGAGCTTTTCGCGGTCGAAACCCTCGCGGCGGCCGTCGCGTTTGATGACGACCATGCCGTCGCGCACCAGGCTTTCGATGGTGGTGTAACGGTAGCCGCATTCCGTGCACTCGCGGCGGCGGCGGATGGTCGTGCCCTCCTTGGCGATGCGGGAGTCGATCACCTTGTCCTCGATGGAAGTACACTTGGGGCAGCGCATGGGCGGAAGCGGGCGGTACCTTGGTTCAGTTCAGCGCCAGAAAGTTCCGGAGGATCTTCATGCCATTCTCGGTGGCGATCGACTCGGGGTGGAACTGCACGCCCCAGACCGGCAGCGTCCGGTGGCGCAGGCCCATGATCTCGCCCTCGGCCGTCTCGGCGGTGATCTCGAGGCAGGCGGGCAGGGTGGCGCGTTCGACGATCAGCGAGTGGTAGCGGGTGCCCTTAAACCCCTGCGGCAGGCCGCGGAACACATCGGTGTCCTTATGCAGGATCGGCGAGGTCTTGCCGTGCATCAGGCGGTCGGCACGGACGACATGCCCGCCAAAATAATGACCGATCGACTGATGGCCGAGGCACACGCCGAAAAGCGGTTTCTTGCCGGCGAACGCGCCGATCATCTCCAGCGACACGCCGGCCTCGGCCGGCGAGCACGGTCCGGGCGAGATCAGCACCCGGTCGGGGTTGAGCGCCAGCGCCTCCTGCGGCGTGATTTCGTTGTTGCGAAATACCCGTTGCTCCACGCCCAGTTGACCGAAGTACTGGACGAGATTGTAGGTGAACGAATCGAAATTATCGATGACCAGCAGCACGGACCCCATTACGGGTGGGTTGACAGAGGGGTCAAGCATCCCGGTAGATTGACGGTATCCGATGGCCGCACACTTTGAGCTTCTCACGACCGACACAGCCACGGTGGCGCGGCGCGGACGATTACGCACCCGTCACGGCCTGGTGGAGACGCCCATCTTCATGCCGGTGGGCACCCAGGCCACGGTCAAGGCGTTGACGCCGGCCCAGCTGCGCGAGATCGGCGCCCAGATCATCCTCGGCAACACCTATCATCTCAATCTGCGGCCGGGCAGCGAATTGATCCGGGACCTGGGCGGCCTGCACCGCTTCATGGGCTGGGACGGGCCGATCCTGACCGACAGCGGCGGCTTCCAAGTCTTCAGCCTCGCGAAACTGCGCGACGTGCGCGAAGACGGTGTCGCCTTCCAATCGCATCTCGACGGCGCGAGCCTGTTCCTCGGCCCGCGCGAGGTGATGACGATCCAGGCCAACCTCGGTTCCGACATCGCGATGGTGCTCGACGAGTGCCCGCCGTGGCCCTGCGAACGGGCGGTGTGCGCGGAAGCGGTGGGGCGCAGTTTTCGCTGGGCGCAACAGTGCCGGCAGATCGCGATCGACAACGGTTTTCTCGCCGCCGGGCACCACGTATTTGCCATTGTCCAGGGCTCGACGTTCGACGATCTGCGCCGCGAAGCGGCGGAGTCGCTGGCCGCGCTCGATTTTCCCGGCTACGCCGTGGGCGGGGTGAGCGTGGGCGAACCCGAGCTGGAGATGCTCCAGCAAGTGGCGGCGACGACCCCCTGGCTGCCGGCCACCAAGCCCCGTTACACGATGGGCCTGGGCACTCCGCCGCAGATCTTGAAGATGATCGCGCTGGGGGTGGACATGTTCGACTGCGTGCTGCCGACGCGGGTGGCGCGCAACGGCCTCGTCTTTACGCCCGACGGCCCGCTGAACCTGCGCAACGAGCGGTTCCGCACCGACCCGCGGCCGGTGGTCGAGGGGCTCGACAACTATACATGCCGCACCTTTTCCCGCGCCTACCTGCGGCATCTGGTGGTGGCCGACGAGATGCTCGCGGGCACGCTGCTGACGATGCACAACCTGCATTTCTACCTCGATCTGGTGGCCCAGGCCCGCGCCCACATCGCGGCGGGCGACTTTGCCTCGTGGCATCGCGGGTGGATCGAGCGCTACGAAGCCGGCGAGGCAACGCGCAGCGCCCGGCGCCATTCAAGTTAAGTTGTAGGCCCGGTCGTTTACCGGGCAGCCCGGGTAGGGCGGATTATCCCTAATCCGCCGCTCCGGGATTAACGGAATGTCGCAATCGATCCTGGCGCGTTAAGGATAACGCGCCCTACCGACGATCTCCGATCGGTTCTGGGGTGGGGCGGATTATCCCTAATCCGCCGCTCCGGGATTAACGGAATGTCGCAGTCGATCCCGGCGCGTTAAGGATAATGCGCCCTACCCGCCGGTCACCGGCGGTTGGTTTGCGGGCGCAGGGTGGGGCCGTCCACCCACAGGGCGGGGAGGGTCGTGGTCAGCGGCGTGTCCGGCACACCGTATTCGTTGCGGTGCAGCTGGGCGATGAGCAGCTCGACGCCGCGGGTGCCGAGCAGCCGCGGTTGCAGGTCGATGCCGGCGCAGGGAATCACATTCAACATCTCGTTGAGACAGCAAAAGCCGTGCGTGCGCGGCACGCTGGCGCCACACTCCTCCATCCAGCCGATGGCTTCGGCCCGATGGCAGAGCACCACGTCGGGTTTCGTCGCCTGGAACCAGACGACGAACTCCGTCCGGGAAATCTCCGGAATGATCAAGGGCGGCAGGCGGGTGAAGGCGTTGTGATGGTTTTGATAGGCCTGGAAGGCGGCCTCCCAACGATAGAGCAATCTTTGATCGTGATGCTGGTTGAGGACCAGGCCGGGGCGGCGATAGCCGAGCGCCTGAAGTCGCTGCAGCACCATCATCATCGAACGGTAATGATCGGAACAGATGGAGTGCAGGGCGGGGTGTTCGATGATGTAGTCGGCGTAGATGCCGGCGTAGCGCGACCAGTCGAGCTGGCTCAAGTCGGGGCTCTCACTCACGGGCAACAGGAAAATGCCGTGGATGCCGCGAGATTGCAGGATGGCGTCGAGGCGGGAGATGGAGATGTCGCCATGATCGACCACGAAGGGTTCGGTTTTGAAACCCAGCTCGGCGGCGCGCAGGCTGGCCCCCCGGGCCAGCTCGTGGTGGTAGCGGGCGGCGTTGACCGGCCGGCGGTTGGGGCCGTCGAGATCGAGCACCGCCAGCACGCCGCGGAACGTGCCCGACCGGGACCGGCGCATCTCGGACATGAGCGCACCGGCCAGCGGATTGGCGCGATAGCCGGCGACGCGGGCGGTTTTTAGCACCCGTTGACGCGTCGCGGCACTCACGCGCGGGCTGTTGCGCAGCGCTTCCGACACCGTGGTGTGGGAAAGGCCCAAGATTCGGGCGAGGTCGCGCAGAGAGGGAGCGGGCATGGTTTCTGACTGTAAGACTCAGGATTGATTGGCGCGGGAAGCAGGTACATTCAACCTGAATTTTTGCAGAGTATCTCCTTGTGTTTGTCATTTCTGGTGGGCTCGCGCTCCATGTATCTGGCGTTGCGTGCCTGCCCAATAATTGAAGTTATATCCTCCCTATGACCATTCCCTGCCATTTGTCGCCCCGCGCGTGGAAGCGTGCTGAGGCACTGGAGGCAGGCTGGTATCATCCCCAAAATTTATGAGTGGAATCAATCTCATCGACGCATTGGTCGTCGCCGCCTACCTCGGCATCGTGCTCTACCTCGGCAAGCGCGCCGCGTCGCACTCCAAGAGCGAGGAGGGTTACTTTCTCGCGGGCCGGAAACTGGGCAAGCTGTACCAGTTTTTCCTCAACTTTGGCAATGCGACCGACGCCAATGGAGCGGTGAGCACGGCGACGCTCGTCTACCAACAGGGCGCGTCGGGAGCCTGGCAGGCGTTCCAGACGGTTTTCATGAATCCCTACTATTGGTTCATGAATATGTGGTTCCGGCGGGTGCGCCTCGTGACGGTGGCCGAATTGTTCGATGAACGCCTGAGCAGCCGCAATCTGGCCAAGCTCTATGCGTTCTACCAGGTGACTTATATCGTCTTCTTCATCGGCTGGGCCAATCTGATCGGCTACAACGTCACCGCCTCGCTGCTGACCAAACCCGAGGCTTCGTATACGATTGAGGAAAAGCAGCAGGTGGAGCAGTTCCGCGAATACCGCCGTCTCGAGGACACCAAGCCGGCGGCGATGACGCCGCAAGAGCGGGCGGATTTCGAAAAGCTTTCCGATCTTTACACCGCCAAGCGCCTGCACGCCTCGATCTCCTACGTGCAGCCGTGGCAATTCTACCTCGGATTCACGGCGATCGTCGGTTTCTACCTGTTCATGGGCGGTATGACCGGCACGGCGCGCAACGAAATTTTGCAGGGCATCCTGATCGTCACGTTCTCCGTGCTCCTGATCCCCTTCGGCTTTCATGCGCTGGCGGGCGGAGGCCATAGCGGCGTGGAGGTGCTGCGCGAGCGCGTGCCCGGGGCGATGCTCGAACTGCTCGGCGCTCCGGGCAGCGGTTTCGTGAGCTTTAGTGCGTTGATGGCCATTCTGCTCGTGAGCATCATCCAGATCAACGGCATCATGGGCAACATGGGCGTCAGCGGTTCGGCCAAGAACGAGTACGCCGCCCGCTTCGGAGCGGTTTCCGGCACGTATGCGAAGCGGCTCATGATCATCATGTGGAGTTTCGTCGGGTTGATCGGTTTCGCCTACTTCTATGGCGGCGGGCTTTCCGATCCCGATGTCGTCTGGGGAGAGTTGTCGCGGAAGTTGCTCACGCATTGGCCGGGGCTCTTCGGCCTGATGCTCGCCGGACTGCTCGCGGCGATGATGTCGAACATCGCCACCAACTCGATGGCGGCGTCCGCCCTGTTCGTCCGCAATGTCTACAACTACCTCGGCGACGGCCAGGCCAAGAAGGAGCGCGGCGTGTTTGTCGGCCGCATTGCCATCATGACGGTGCTCGTGCTGGGCATGTGCGTGGCGCTCGGCATGAACGACATCGTTTCCTTCATCAACCTGCAGCTCACCGTCAATGTGCCCTGGGGCGCCGCGATCGTGCTGATGTTCTTCTGGCGCCGGCTGAGTCGCGCGGCGGTCTGGTGGTGCGTCGGTCTGTCGGCCCTGTTCACCATCCTGGTTCCTTACAGCGTGCAATACGTGCCGTCGTTGGCCCGCCGTCCGGCCTTGGTGCAGAAAACCGAGCCGCGCGTGACCTGCTATACGGTGGGCCAGGCGCCCGAGAGCATCCGGTCCATTGCGTCGGCCCAGAAGGTCGTCCCGGCCAAGCTCGCGAAAATCAACGACCTCTCCGTGGATGCCGTGGTGCCCGCTCATGCCGTGATCAAACTCTTCGCCCCCGACTCGGTCTCGATGTATTTCCTCAAGGTTGTCCGCATCAACCCCGAGGATCTCAACAGTCCGCTCACCGGCACGGGCCGGTTCAATTTCGAGGCCTGGCTGCTGCAGAAGGCCGGGCTGGTCGATCTGAAGACGATGACCAGACCGGATCTTCAGGCGGTGCAGTTCTATTTCGATGGCGGTCTGCCGTTCATCGTGTTGATCTTGGTCAGCCTGCTGACCAGGGCGCCGGAGCGCGAGAAGGTGAATTACTTCTTCGGCAAGATGAAGACCCCGGTCGGCGCCACGCCCGAACTCGAGGCGGCAGCCATGGAGGAGACCCACCGCAATCCGGGCCGCTTCGATCACACCAAGTTGTTCCCGCATTCCAACTGGGAATGGACCAAGTGGGACAAGACCGACACCGTCGGTTTTGTCATCTGCCTCGGCGTCTCGGCGGCCATTGTTGGCCTGTTCCTCCTGGTCCTGCGTGCCTGCGCGGGGACTTGACGAAAGCCCCGCGGGCACAGCGTCGTCGCGATCACTCCCCCCGCATCCACCCATGATCCGCAAAGCATTCATCATGTCCGTCAACGCCGGGCAGGAAAAGGAATACGCCCGGCGTCACCAGCCCATCTGGGCCGAACTCGCCGCCGTGTTGAAGGCGCACGGTGCGCACAACTACTCCATCTTTCTCGATCCCTCCACGCGGCAGCTCTTCGGCTATGTGGAGATCGAGGACGAGGCCCGCTGGGCCGCCGTCGCGCAGACCGACGTGTGCCAGCGTTGGTGGAAACACATGGGCGACGTCATGCCGAGCAATCCGGACCACAGTCCCGTCTCCCGCGGCGCCACCGAGGTTTTCCATCTCGACTGAGGTCGCGCGGTTTGTCCGTCGGCTACGTAGGTCGGGCTTTATGCCCGACGCTTGTGAAACGGGGTCAAGCTTTGGGGCTTGGGGATCACTGGCATTGTTTCGCCAAGGCGGGTTCGGGACGGCGCAACCACGCGGCCACCTTCCGGCTGACGTTGTAGCGATTGCCCCGGCCGCACCTCGGCAACCCCAAACCCCAAAGCCTGACCCCGTCCCCACCGCCCCAGATTGCCCGTTCGCATGCCTGCTAGCGCGAGAAATCACTGGCCTTCGCGCGACATACAAGAAAGAAGGTTCTAGGGCTGATTTGCTATCACGGCCTGATTTCCGGCGCGTTTACGAAGAGTCCAAGCAAAGAATCCGGAAAATGCATGAGCGTTACGTCAAGGAAGCGGACCCTCTTAGGCAGGCACTTCTTGAGATCTACACAGCAGTTGCGTCCAGTGCGAGGCACAATGGCTTCAACACGCACTGAAGGAAGTGTAACTTTATAGGGACAACTTAAGAAAGAGTTAGATAAGAGCGGACCATCGCCTACGGCGATACGTCCGCGCTTCGAACGGCGCCCGGCAAGGAATTTACGCGATTGTCCCGACGGCGGTTGCCTGTTTCTCTCCCCATTGTACTCAGCATCCACTCAGC
>DATJPQ010000131.1:0-3839 GCA_035506315.1 Opitutaceae bacterium | reverse complement strand
TCCGGCGTGGTGGCGTGAGCGAGGAACTCGCTGAGCTCGGTGTCGCGCACGAGCCGGGTGATCCCATCGCTGCAAAAGAGGTAGCGCTCGCCGGGCACGAGCGGACGGGAGAGCAAATCGACCTCGGGCGGCTCATTCTGGCCGATGCAGCGCGTGAGCGCATTGCGATTGGCCATATGGTAAAACACCGCTTCGCCCCGGGCGCGGCGCCGCCGCGCCTCGCATTCGACATTGTGATCGTGGGAAAGCTGGGTCATCCGGCCGTCGCTCCAGCCGTAGCAACGCGAGTCGCCCACGTGGGCGAGATGCAGCTTTCCGGCGCGCACCAGCCCGAAGGTGAGGGTGGTGCCGATGCCGAGGGTGGGGCTGAGTTCACGACCGAGCGCCAGCACCTCCGCATTGGCGTTTTGGACGATCTCCTCCAGGTCCGGCACGCCCGGAGGCGGAGCAGCCTGCACCTGCCGGACGATCGAGGCGGTCGCGCGCTCGGCGGCCTCGGCTCCGCCGGGCAAACCGCCCACGCCATCGGCCACGCCGTAGAGGCCCAGCTTGGCGTCGCACAGATAGCGGTCTTCGTTGTCGGGCCGTTGTTGGCCGATGTCGGTAAGTACTGCCGAGCGAAGTCGCATAAGGGTGGGGTATGATTGCCGGCCCGGTTGGCCGGTGCAAGCCTCACCGCCATCGGCCCGGCGTTTCAAACATACGGGTTGAACCGCTGCTCGCGATTCTCGCGCGTGAGGCGCTCGTACTCCGGCTGGGGCAGGACCTCGAGGAACAGCCGGCCGTAGGTCTTGGCGAGCACCCGGGAATCCAGGATGGTCACCACTCCGCGGTCCGTTGCGGTGCGGATGAGGCGGCCCACGCCCTGGCGAAACTTGATGAGCGCATCGGGCAGCGTGAGCTCGTTGAAGGGATTGCCGCCGGCGTCGCGGATATGCTCGGCCCGCGCCTCGAGGATCGGGTGCGTGGGCGGATCGAAGGGCAGGCGGGTGATGATGACCTGCGCCAGGGCATCGCCCGGCACGTCGACGCCCGTCCAAAAGCTGTCGGTGCCGAAGAGAATGGCATTGCCCCGGGCGCGCATGGCCTTGGCCAGCTCGGTGCGCGAGAGCTCGGCGCCGTGCAGCAGCAACGGACGATGGGCCTCCGCATAATCCGGCTCGAGGGCGGCCGCCACCTGCCGCATGTCGGCGTAGCTCGTGAACAGGACGAGCGAACCGCCCCCGGTGCGCAGCGTGCAGAAACGCACCCAGTCGGTGAGGGCGTCGAGCGCGAGGCGGGCGTCCTGCGGCGAGGGCAGGGGCACGTCGGCCGCCACGTACACGCGCATGTTCCGCTCGAAATCGAAGGGCGAACGCACGACGACGGCGCGGGCGCCGTCGGCGCCGATGCGCTGCCGGTAGACCTCGATCTGCTCGCCGAAGGCGAGCGTGGCACTGGTGCAGATGACGGCCACGCCGCGGCGGAACAACTGCTCGCGCAGGAAGGGTGCCACGTCGAGCGGCGCGGTGCGCAGCGTGACGAGGGTCTGCCGCTTGCCGCTGCGCTCGGCCCAATAAACCTGTTGCGCGTCGCCCACGCCCAGCCAGCGGTTGAGGCCGACCTGATAGGTCTTGAGCTTGTCGCGTTGCTCGAAAAGTTCGTCCCGTTCCTTGCCGTCTTCGAACTGGTCCGCGATCCGGCCGACAGCTTTGATGAGGGCCAGCAACGGACCGTCGAGGTACGGCTCGGCCACGCCTTCTTCCCGCACGCGGACGATCGCCTGCTTGGTCAGCAGATGGTCCGCGATAAATCCGAAGAATTGCTCCGAGGCCTCGAGCGCATCCCCTACGAGCTGGCGCTCGAGCGGGCCGCCGTGGCGGCTGAGGAGGCCGCGCTTGGTGCGGGGATTGTAGAGGTATTTCAGCAGGCGCTCCATCCCGTAGCTGCTGAGGCGCAACCCGCAATGGTCAGTGGCGACCTCCGGCACCGTGTGCGCCTCGTCGAGCACCACGATGTCGTCGGGAAACAGCACGCCCCGGCTGCCGCCGTTTTCCGTCGCCCCGTCGGCGTTGATGTAGGCGAAGAGCAGCGAGTGGTTGACGATGATGACATGCGCCTGCCGGAGCCGGGCGCGCGCCCGCTGGTAGAAGCAGCGACCGCAGTCGCAATTCTTGCGCGAGCAGGCGGAGGAGTCGGCGTTGACGTGCTCCCACACCTCGGGGCTGGGCGGCGGCGAGAATTCGTGTCGCAGACCCTCGGTGGTTTTTTCCGCCCAGGCCGCAATGCGTTGGAGCTCGGCGTGCTCGGCGTTGGCGAACAGTTCCTGTTTGCCGGCCAGGGCCGCGGCGAGGCGGGTGGGGCAGAGATAGTTCGCCTTGCCCACCAGCACGGCGCTTTTGAAATCCGCATAACGCGTGAACCGCGCAGAGCTCTTGAACAGGCGGCGGCACAGGGGCAGGTCCTTGGTCTCGAGTTGCTCCTGCAGGGAGATCGTATGCGTGGAGACGACGAGCTGGCGCCCTTGATCCATCGCGTGGACGATCCCCGGCACGAGGTAGGCAAGCGATTTGCCCACACCGGTGCCGGCCTCGAAGAGCAATGGCTCATCGTCGTGCATGGCTCCCGCCACCGCCCGCGCCATCTCTTCCTGCTGCGGACGATGTTCCAAACCAAGCGCTTTCTGCAACACGCCATCGACGGCAAACGCTTTCGCCACCAACTCGCGCACATGGCTGGGTGGAGGCGGGGGCGGGGAGAGCGGGTCGGTTTCGTCGCGCAGGCCGATCATGGAAAAGGCTACGCTTCGGAATTCGGCCGGTTTCTCAAGCTTAGGAGTTTGTCGCGCTCGGGACAAACGCTCGGGGCGGGCGCGAGCTGGCTTCGCGATGCAATTCGCCCCGACCGACAAACTCCTTGAATCTGCTTGAGATGAGGGCGGCTAATCTTATAAATGAATACCGCTTCAGTGGGTCTGACCAACCCATTTTCCCGTTTCAAATTCCCCTTTCCTTACTCGAAAAAATGGCGCCTCCTCCGCGGACATTCGGAGAAATTTTCTGCGAGCGGTATCACCTGCCGCCGGAGAGCTACAATCGGGAGATGTTGCGGCGGGTGCTTTATCCCCGGGCCCGGATGATTTCCCCTGTTATTCGTCTTTTTGCGCCGGGATTCTTCGACGCCGACCGCGATTTTATCCGGGGGGTTGGCCTGATCAGGCGCATGGAAGATCTGGGCGACGAAGTCACCGAATTTCATCTTCATCCTCGCAATCGCGGATTTCTCCGTCGCGTCTTCAAGATTCGAGCGTCGTGTCAACGCATGTCGCATCTGGTCGCAGAGGTGATGAATCCCGGTGCAGCCACCTCCCCCGGCAATCCCGGTGCGATGCCGGCGTCGTGATCCTGGAGGGCGTCCGTGTTTGCCGTCGGCAGCGAGCTTGCCCGTTCGACAAGCTCAGGACCTTGAGCCTGTCGAAAGGCTCGCGCGGTAGGTCGGAACGCGGGCAAGCTCGCTGGCCTGAGAAATACGGAGTTTAGGTGTGACCCTGAAAGTTGAAAGCGGGGGTCGGCGAGGGGCCCTCGTCAGAGCCCGGTGAAATTATGCATCGCGAGTTGCCGGATGCTTTCGCGGGTGGCGGCCGTGACCCTGGGTGCGCCTCCGGTCCACGCCAGCTGCAGACCCGCGGCGATCTGCTCTTCGAGCGGCGGACCTTCACCCGCGAGCGGCGGCGCCAGACCGAGCATGGCGCAGGCCGCCGACACTTTCGGCGTATTGCTGGGCAGGACAAGCAGCGGAGTCTCCAGCATCGCGGCGGCAATCGTGTGGTGAAACCGGCCGGATACCAGGCAACTGGCCGT
>DATJPQ010000130.1:0-6310 GCA_035506315.1 Opitutaceae bacterium | reverse complement strand
CATACAGATAACATTAGATAAGGAAATGCGACCGATAAAGGTGATCTCCGATTATTTGGTGAAACGAACTCCCCCTCCCCCTTCAGATATAGACTCGCAATCCAAGGAATAGCGATAAAGACGTCATATCTTGAGAGGGGTCATATAAGGGGTCAGGCTTTGGGGTTTGGGGTTGACGAACGCCCCTGTTGCATACGTCGCGCCAGCGAAGCTGACACACCGTCAGCTTTCTCGTCCGGACGTCGCTTCCACCTTCGCCCTGTGGGTGGTTATTCCGGCGGGATCAGGCCTTTAGCAGGGACGAGGTTTTTAGCAGCGACAGGTTAAAAACAAATGGGCCAAACGGAGGGGATCACGCTGCGGATCGTTGATTACCGTCCGACCGGCGGAGGGCCTCCGGACTGAGCTTGATGCTGCTCATTGAGACGCCGGGATACTGAGAATCGACGCTCAGGGGGAACATGGTCCTGATCTGATCTCCAGAACTGTAGCTAACGCTCCCACCCCAGCGAAGCCGGAACCAAGCCCAACACCGGGAAACTCGAAATTCGAAACCCGAAACAATCGATGAAAAATCAAAACAGCCGAAAAAGAGAATCGAGCCTTCTGAGCGCTTAAATATTTTTGCATTCGAATTTCTAACTTGTTTCGGATTTCGAAATTCGGATTTCGGATTTCTGAAATCTTGCGCACTTTGCGCAGGATTTCCCGTATAAGTGACTAGTGCACGAACTCGTCGGCCTGGCCGATGGCCTGACGCATGCCGGCCAGCGCTACATTGTAGCCGTAGTAGGCTTGCAATTGGTTCAAGCGCGCTTCCGTCAGCGAGACCTGGCTGGTGAGCACGTCCAGTTGCGTCGCCGAGCCCGCGTTGTAACGCACGTTCGCCAGGCGCAGCGCTTCCTGCGCCTGTTCCACCGTCTTGCCCGTGGCCTGCACCAACTCCCAGGCTTCCACCAGCGAGGAGTACGCCTGCCGTACCTGCACTTCGATCGCCAGCGCCGCTTCGTCGAGCGAAAGCTTGCTCTGCGCCAGCGCCGATTTCGCCTGGATCACCCGGCCCGCGGTCGCCCGACCGTCGAAGATGCTCCAGTTGGCGTCCACGCCGGCGGTCCAGCCGTCCAGCCGGTTGTTCCACGCGGCGGAAAACAATCCTCGCGTCCACGTGTACCCGCCCACCGCGTCGATCTCCGGGAAATACGTCGCCCGGCTCGATTTCACCGCCTGCTCGCTCGCGTCCGTCAGCTTGCCCAACCGGAGGAGCTCGGGCCGGTTGGCTCGCGCCGTGGCGATGGCGTCCGGCAGTTGATAGTTGGCGGGCTGGCCGACATCGAGCGCGCCTTGAATCTCCAGAGCCAGGAGCGGTTGCGGCCCCGCGGCCGCCGCCATCCCCAGCACCTGCCGCAACTGCTCGATGGCGATGCGATAGTCGTTGCGCGCCTGGATCAGGGGCGGCTGGCCGTTGGCCAGGGCCACCTGCGCCCGCAGCAGTTCGAAATTCGACGTCGTCCCGGCGTTCAACCGGTTCTGCGTGTCCTTCAACTGTTCCTCCAGCAGTTGCACGTTTTGCTCCTGCACCGTGATTTTTTCCTTCGCCAGCAGCACCGCGTAGAATTGCGTGCGCACGCCCAGCAATTGCTGGTTGATCACGCCCTGGAGGTCCAGCTCCGCGGCCTCCCGCGCCAAACGCGCGCTGCGCACGGAGGCCTGCACGCCGCCGCCCGCAAACAGCACCTGCCTCGCCTGGATGTTGATGGCCCAGGCCTGGTCCTGCGCGCCCGGATATTGGGAAATCGCTTTCGAGTTTCCCGTGTAAGTGCCACTGGCTCCCACATTGGGGATGGCTCGCGCCCGCACGGTGACTTCCACGCCCTGCTGCTGCCGGATGCGCTCCCGCGCCTGCTGGATGGCGTAGTTGTGGGCCAGGGCATATGCGATGGCGTCCGTCAGTTCCAATCGCTTGGGCTCGGTGGCGGTCGCCGTCGCTGCGCCTAGTCCGGGAGCCGGATTCGGCAGCGACTGCGCGGGCAGACCAGGCGCAACGGCCAGGGCCGTGGCGACAACGAGCGACCGCAGAATACGAAGCAAGGTGGATTTCATGGATTATTTTCCGACGGGTGCCGCATCAGGAATGACGAGACCGTCAACCCGGGCGTAGGCTTTTTCCCTGGCTGGCTGCCGCGCGTGATCGCGGGCCAGCAACACATAGATGGCGGGCACGACAAACAGGGTGAAGAGCGTGCCGATCGACATGCCGCCGACGAGCACGAGGCCGATCGAGTTGCGTGCGGCCGCGCCGGCGCCGGTCACCAGGGTCAGCGGAAAGTGGCCGGCCACGGTGGCGGCACTGGTCATCAGGATGGGACGCAGGCGCGTCATGGCCGCCTCGTGCACGGCCTCGAGCTTCGCCTTGCCCTGCTCCTGGAGCTGGTTGGCGAACTGCACGATCAGGATGCCGTTCTTGGCGATGAGCCCCACGAGCGTGACGAGACCCACCTGCGCGTAGATGTTCATCGTGGTGGTCCAGCCGTTGGTCCAGTACGGCGTGTTCGGGTTCGGCATCTTCAAATACGTGAACACCAGCGCGCCAAACATCGCCAGCGGCACGGAGCCGAGCAGGATGACGAGCGGGTCGCGGAACGAATTGAACTGCACCGCGAGGGCGAGGAAGATCATCACAATGGCGAGCGTGAAGGCCGGGATGAACTTGTTGCCCTCCTGGCGGAGCTGGCGCGACTCGCCGGTGTAATCGACGGAGTAGCCCGGCGGCAGGATCTCCTTCGCGGCGTTCTCGAGCACCTGCAACGCCTGGTCGAGCGTGCGGTTCGTCTGCCCCGAGAGCTTGACCGCGTTGAGCTGCTGGAACCGGTTGAGCGAACGCGGCACGGTCTGGTTTTCGATGTGGGCCACCGTGCTCAACGGCACGAGTTGCCCGCCGGGCCCGCTGACGTACAGGTGATCGAGCTGGTCGGGAGTGAGCCGGCCGACCCGCTCAATCTGCGGGATGACCTTGTAGCTGCGGCCGGAGATGTTGAACCGGTTGACGAAGTTGCCGCCCAACGCCGAGGCGAGGTCGGCGCCCACCTGCGACAGATTGAGGCCGAGCGTGGCGACCTTCTCGCGGTCGATCACGACCTGCGATTGCGGCTGGTCGTATTTCAAATCGATCTGTGGCGGGTAGTAGAACATGCCGCTCTGCGCCGCCTTCAGCGAGATCTTCTGGGCAAACTCCAGGAGCTGCTCGGAACTCGCGGTCGAGGCGATGACGAACTCCACCGGGAAATTGCTGCCACCCGGCAATGCCGACGGCGTGGCGGCAAAAATCTGCAGGCCGGGTATTCGGTCCAGCCGGGCCTGAATTTCAGGGAGCATCTGGAACACCGTGCGCTTTCGCGGCGCATGCCACGGCTTCACGACGGCGCCGCTGAAACCGCTGACGCCCTGGGCGGCGGCAAACGGGTTCGACGGCGGAAACATGATCTGGAACGTCAGATCTGTCTCGGGCATTTGGCGGAAGACATCGTCCGACGCCTTGGCAAACGGCGCATTCTGGTCCGCCGTGGCGTTGGCGCCCGCCTGCAGGATGCCGAAAATCACCCCCTGGTCCTCCGTCGGAGCCAGCTCCTTGGGGGAGAACATGTACATCGGGATCGTCAGCAGGGCGACCACCACCCAGGCCACGTAGATGTAGCCGCGCGAGGCGAGGGCGGTGTCGAGCGCCCGGCCGTAAGCCCGGCGCAGCGCGTCGAAATGGCGGTTGATCATGCCGGTGAAGCCGCGTTCCTCGGCGGCGGCGCCGCGCAGGAGATGCGCCGCCATCATGGGCGACAGCGTCAGGGCCACGATGCCCGAGATCGTCACGGCCCCGGCGAGCGTGAGGGCAAACTCGCGGAACAGCGTGCCGGTGAGCCCGCCTTGCAGACCGATCGGCGCGTAGACCGCGGCGAGGGTGATCGTCATGGCGATGATCGGGCCCGTCAGCTCCCGCGCGCCCAGGAGCGCCGCGTCGAACTTGGAGAGGCCCTCGCGCAGATGGCGCTCGATGTTCTCGACCACGACGATGGCGTCGTCCACCACCAGTCCGACAGACAGCACGATGGCGAGCAGCGTGAGCAGGTTCAGCGTGAACCCGAACGTCTTCATCAGGAAAATGCCGCCGATCAGGGACACCGGGATGGCGATGACCGGCACCAACGCCGAGCGGATCGAACCGAGAAACATGAAGATCACGAAGATTACGATCAGCAGCGTATCGACCAGCGTCTCCGTGACGTCGTGGATCGCCTTGCTGATGTATTCCGAGGCGTCGTAGCCGATGCCGGCGTCGAGGCCGGAGGGCAGGTCGCGCTTCATGGCGTCGAGCTCGACGCGCACCCGCTTCACGACGTCGATCGTGTTGGCGTTGGGCAGCGGGAAGATGCCCATGAACACCGCCGTCTGGCCGGAATAACGCACCTGCGTGTCGTAGTCCTCCGCGCCGAGGACGACATCGGCCACGTCCGAGAGGCGCACCGTCGTGTCGTTCTGCTGGCGCACCACGAGGCGCCTGAATTCCTCGACCGAATGCAGGTCGGTGTTGGCCGTGAGATTGACCTGCACGAGGGAACCCTTGGTGCTGCCGACGGCCGCCAGGTAGTTGTTGGCCGCCAGCGCGGCGCGGACCTGGGCCGGGCTGACGTTGAGCGCGGCCATTTTGTCGGGCTTCAGCCAGATGCGCATCGCGAAGGTGCGCGCGCCGATGATGTCGGCCCGCTGCACGCCCTGCACCGACGCCAGGCGCGGCTGTACGACGCGGGTCAGGTAATCGGTGATTTCCGCCTGATTGAGGATCTTCGAGGAGAAGCTCAGGTAGGCGGCCGCCACCTGCGAATCCGCCGATTGCACGTCGATGGAGGGCACCTGGGCCTCGGGCGGCAGGTCGTTGCGGACCTGGTTGACCTTCGCGGTGATGTCGGCGAGCGCCTGCGTCTGGTCGTAGTTGAGCTTGAGGCGGGCCGTGATGATCGAGACGCCCAGCAGGCTCTGCGATTCGATGTAGTCAATGCCGTCGGCCGAAGAGATCGCCTGTTCGAGCGGGGTCGTCACGAAGCCGCGCACGAGGTCCGCGCTCGCGCCGACGTAGACGGTGGTGACGACGACGGAGGCGTTTTCGCTGCGCGGATACTGCCGGATCGAGAGCGAACGCCACGCCGACAGGCCGGCGATGATGATCACGACGTTGACCACGATCGCGAGCACCGGGCGGCGGATGAAAAGGTCGGTGAAGGAGGATTTCATGGTACCAGGGGAGAAACGGGGGGAATGCAGCGCACTCCGGCCGCCTTGCACTTTAGGTGTTGTCGGGCTTGGGCGCCGCCTGCACGTCCGGCGCGAGTGTGTTGTCCACCTCCACGGGGAGGCCGGGGCGCAGTTTGAAGACGCCGCTGGTGACGACGGTGTCGCCGGGATTTAGACTGGAGGTGACCGTGACCAGATCCCCCCGGGCGAGGCCGAGGCGGACGAACTGCTGGCGCAGGACCTTCTGCACGTGGCCGGTGCGGTCGTCCTTCTTTTCGTCGATCACAAAGACCGAGTCGCCATACGGCGCGTAGAGCACCGCCGTGGCGGGGATGACGAGCACTTTTTCCCGTGCCGGCAGCACGACCTCGATGTTGGCGAACATGCCCGGGCGCAGCTTCTCCCCGGGATTGGGCAAGATCGCCTGGATCCGCAGGGAACGGGTGGCAAAGTCCACGTCGGGATTGATGGCGTTGACCTTGCCCTCGAACGTCTGTCCGGGGGCCGCGTCCGTGGTGATCCGCACCACCGATCCCGGGGCCACGTCGGCCAGATTCTGCTGCGGGAGCGAGAAGTTGACGTACACCGGATCGAGCGTCTCCAGCGCGGCGATGGGATCGCCCTCGTGCAGGATCTGACCCAGGTTCACGAGGCGGATGCCCAGCCGGCCGCTGAACGGCGCGCGGATCGTCTTCTTGGCGATGACGGACCGGATGTTGTCGGCCTGCGCCGCGGCCTGCTGGATCTGCGCCTCGGCGGAATCGAGCTCGGACTGCGAGATGGTCGACTGGGCCCGGAGCTCGCGCGCCCGCTGCACGTTGATTTTGGCCAGCGCGACTCCTGCCTCTGCCGAGCGCAGCTGGGCCTCCTCCGAGCTGGTGTCGAGCTGCACGAGCAGGTCGCCGGCCTGCACTTTGGCGCCGGATTCGAAGGCGATCCGGGTGACCTTGCCCGCCAGCTCCGAGCCCAGCGTGACCCCCTGCATCGTCATGACCGAGCCGGTGGCGCTCAGCGTGGTCTCCCAGACCTCCGG
>DATJPQ010000129.1:0-36305 GCA_035506315.1 Opitutaceae bacterium | reverse complement strand
GGGAAGGAGTTGCACCACCGAGTCACCAAGGCACGAAGGGAGGAGAAGTTGGTCGTTGGGGAATTCGCGTTCTCTGTAGCGCGGTCTTCGTGCCTCGGTGTCTTGGTGGTGAGGCTCCTAATGGATGTTGCGCGTCACGGCGGCGCGGAATGTTGGGTGATGACCTGACGTTGGTGCCCCCAGTCTTAGTTCCATGCCCCGGAGTTTTCTGTGGTTCATTTCCCCAGCGAAATTGTGAAGGTCACGTTGTCGCCCTCGATGCGGTAGGCGAAGCCGAACCCTTCCCGTTTGGCCAGAATCGCGAGGTGCCCCCAGAAGCAGCGCTCGAACTCGTCCATGGTCACGCCCAGGACTGGACCTTTCTTGAAATAGGCCGCGTAGGCCCGGTTGAACTGCATCGTGATGGCGGTGTCGGACTCGGCCGTCACTGCCACCTGTCCCTTGGGGTAGTTGGTCAGTCCGAAATACAGGAGCTGCGCGATCTTGGTGAGACCATCGGCGCTGGTGGTACCCATTTCGTGCTGGCTCGCGACAAAGGCGGCGAATTCTTCCACCGTATGCCCGAGGCTCTTCGCATAGGCGATGCCCGTGCAGATGTAGTAATCCGTCCGCCAGGTGGTGTAACTGAGCCTGCGGTCGAGCGGCGCATCGGTGAACCGAATCTTCCGCTCCGGCTGCGCCGGAGCAGGAGCCAAGCCGGCTCCGGTCGCTGCTGGCGCTGGCGCCGCCGGCGGCTGCACTGTCGTTTTGACCTCTGCTGCGCGCCAACCGGCATCGATCAGCACCTTCCATTGGCCGTCGGGCTGCTTGCGCCACACGGCAAGATACGGACCATTATCATTCGGTCCGGACATGCTCCAGGTGCCGGCGGTATATGCAACCGTTGCGGACTCGGTGAAGACTACTTTGTCCGTCTTCCAGGTGAGAGCAAAATCCGGGCGGGCAAAGAGCTTCGCCCAATTCTCCCGAAAGGACTGAAGTCCGCGGGCGGGGAACATCGCGGATCCGGCGGTAATGGCCTCGGGGTCGTAGCACGCGAGAGTCTGGTCGATTGACTTGGACGCAATCGCCTTCGCCCACGCCGCATCGGCCTCGCGAATCGCCGTTTCCAAGGCAGCGGCATCGGGAACAGCCGCCGCGGGCGCCGGCACCGACTGGGGCGGCAGGGAGGAGTCCTGTCCACCCACGATTTTCCAGGCGCCGTTGATGCGACGGCAAAGATAGCGGGCAGTCCACGGATCGACGTGGGAAACTGTTCCATCTTTTCCGGTGATGTCGGCCATCCCGTGCCAGAGATAGTAAGCCAGGTCGGGGCCGAGCACCAACACCTCCTCTTGCCTGGTGGTGAACTTCAATTTGGCGCAGGTGACGTAGTAGTCCGCCCACGATTTCTTGGTGCCCGCGAAGTCGTAGAGCTTGCCGTCGACATCGGCCCACCAGTAGCCGGGCACATCGGCGTGGACGGACCAGACAGCGTCGGCATCGAGGCGTTCCTCGGCGGCCAACATACCGTGCAGCATCTGGATCACCTCTTGCTTGATGGCGGCCTCGTCGACCTTGGTCCGGTTTTCCGCGGCAAACGCACTGCCACTGGCAAGGCCCAGCAGTGCGGCAAGAGACAATACGGCAGTAATCGACGTTTTCATGGTCAGGGGAAAGGGGGCAAGGGCTGCGGCTGGCAAGCAGAGCTTGAGTCGCGCCATCGGTTGACGCGCGACTGTCGAATGGAGCGACAAATACCTTCTCCGCAAAGAGCTGACAAGGCGATTTTTCCGGGTGGATGGCCGCGGCCAAAGGGCGCGGGATAGCCCGGATCAAAGGCTCGCGGCAGGCGAAGGATTGATGGCCACAAAAGACCCGAAAAATCCCTGGTAAACGCTGTACCCTGCGTCGCGCCTATAGGCGCGCAGACGGCTGTGGCCGTAGGGGCGCAGTCTTGCTGCGCCCTCAGACGCAATCAGGGCGCAACAAGATTGCGCCCCTACCAAGCTGGTGAGCGCGTTGTCCCTTTTGTGATCTTTGTGGCCAATCGGATCGGCTCGCTGGCTCCATAATGGCTTTGCCATCGCCCCGGGGGCGCCTTGTCTTTCGCCGTCCGTATGCCCGACGCCAATTCACCCACGCCACCCTCGCCGACCGACCGCCGCTGGGCTGGCACCTCCGGTCTCTACTTCGACGAATTCGCCCCGACCTCGGCCTGGATTCGCGAAGTCGGTGTCGTGCGTCTGCCGCCCCTCACCTCCGCGCTGCGTTTACGCGTGCACGGTGAAGTGCTGGCCCATCCCGAGGCGCGCGGCGTAGAGCAGACGTTTCCCTCCCTCGCCTGTTTCGCGGGCGGCCGCCGGGTGCACCAGCTGGCGCCCACCTCGGCCGGTCCGTGGAGTTTCGAGTTTGAGCTGCCGGCCGCCGAGGCCGGACGCGGTGCCGAGCTGCGCTTTGCGCTCGGCGGCGTGGCCTGGACCAACACGCTTGCCTGGCTCGGCCGCGTGACGCGGCTCGGGCCGCTCCAGCGTTTTCGCCAGCAGCACAAAAACCGCCAGTTGCGCCTGACGCGGATCGAAACTGCCGCCGGCGAAACGATCTTCGACTTTGCGCTCCGCCACGGCGCCTTCTCCGCCACCTTCGCGCGCCAGCATCTCCGGCTGGGCCTCAACGTCGTCGGCTTTTTCACCGCGGATCTCGGCGTCGCCGAGAGTGCGCGCTGCATGGTGCGCGCCGCCGATGCGGCGCGGCTGCCGGTGGCGCTCGTGCCGCTCAAGCTCCACTGCAAGAACCCGCAGGGCGACCAGACCTATGCCGCCCGCCTGCAGCCGGACAATCCGCATACCGTAAATGTAATCCACATCGACGCTCCCGCTTCGCGCGACATCGACCATCACCACGGCCGGGCCTTTCGCGCGGGGAAGTATAACATCGGTTACTGGGCGTGGGAGCTGCCGGACTTCCCCGACGCCTGGGTGCCGGCGTGCGATTATTTCGACGAAATCTGGTGCCCCAGCGATTTCGTGCGCGAATCGATCTCCGGCAAGGTTCCGCGGCCGGTCCTCACCATGCCACATGCCATCGCGTTTCCGCGGCCCGAGGGCGATTTCCGCCCGCGCTTCGGGCTGCCGGCGGACCAGTTCCTCTTCCTCTTCGCCTACGACCTCAATTCGTACTCGCCGCGCAAGAATCCGCAGGCGGTGATCGCCGCATTCCGCGCATCCGGTCTCGCCGGCCGCGGCGCGGCGCTCGTCATCAAGACGCACAACGTCGCGGGCAACGAGGCCGACTTCGCCGCGTTGCAGGCCGCCGTGGCCGATCTGCCCGGCACCGTGATCCTCGGCGCGACGCTCCCGCGCGCCGAGGTGTACCAGCTCGAGGCGGCGTGCGATTGCTTCGTGTCGCTGCATCGCTCCGAAGGTTTCGGTCTCGCGGTGGCCGAGTGCATGTACCTCGGCAAGCCGGTGATCTCGACCGACTGGTCGGGTACGGCCGAGTACGTGAACGACCAGAACGGCTGCCCGGTGCGCTGCGAGTTGCGCACGCTGGAGCAGAGCCACGGCCCGTATTCCCGGGGCTCCACCTGGGCCGAGCCCGATGTGGCGCATGCCGCCGGACATATGCGCCGCCTCTTTGAAGACCGCGCACTCGCGGCGCGCCTCGGCGCCGCGGCCCGCACCACGATCGAGGCGCGTTTCGCGCCGGCCATCATCGGCGCGCGCTACCGCCGGCGGCTCGAAGCCATTGCCGGCTGGTAGGCGCCTCACCGGCCTGCCGCGGGCGGCAGGCGTTGCAGCAGGACAATCTCCAGATCGCGCAGGCTGAACGCCAGCCGGCGTTGATCGCCATTGCCGGGCAGGACGGCCGGTTCGGAAGTTTCGATACGCCACGTCTGGTCACCCGGCGGCAGCACGGTGCCCGCGTGGATATATTGCCGACGCGATGCAACCTCGCCCTCCCACACCAGTTGCCCGCCGTTGAACACGCGCACATGACGGGGCGTGATACTGCGCAGCTCAAAATGCACGTCTCCGGCCAGGGTGAACGGATGCGGATTGCGGATGGTGAACGAAGCCGGGCCACGCGCCCACCGCCAATATTCCCAATACGAGCGCTCACCCGGATACCAGGCGGCATCGAAGGCCACTGCCACGGTGTGACCGGTTCCGACCACCATGCGCAGCTCGCGCGGCCCCTCGACGCGATAGCTTTCCCGCCCGGGCGGCTTCAGCAGATCGGGGGTGGAGAAAAGGGTGAGATTGCCGAGCAGCAGGAGCACCAGCCAGCCGCGGCCACCCCGCGGCACGGCGATGTTGAACGCCAGTTGCATCGGCAGGAGCACGCGTACGGCCGCGCTCGGGTAGCCTTCCCACACGGCCGCGCCGAGAAAGATCATCAGCACGGCATACGCCGCCCCCACCCGCCACCAGGTTTCCCGCCACCGGGGGCGCAGCAGAAAGAAGAGCATCTGCACCAGCAGTGCGACCAGTACGGGCACATTGAAACGCTCATAAGATTCCAGACCGTCAAACCGTAGGAGTTGCAGCGTCTCCCGCCACTTGGCCAGATAGGCCAGCAACGGGAGCCCGAAGTTGCGGGCGCCGGAATCGCCCACGGTACCGAGCCAGACCCACAGGCACACCAGCCAAAGCGCGAGCGGCAGCACGAGCAAGCCGGCGCGGCCGGCCAGCCCCCGCCAGTCGCGCCGCGCCTCCGGCGGTGCCGGCGCGAGCGCCGCGCCCGCCAGCAGATTCGTCTCCTTGGCCAGTCCGGATACTCCCAGCACGATGGCGGACCACCACGGACGGCCCGTTTCTGCCAGCGCCACGCCGAGGGCGATCAACAGCAGGCTCGGCCCGTCCAGCAATGCGCCCCGCACACTCCAGATCAGGCCCGCGCTGAACAGTACGCTGCCCCAGCGGAAGAAATTTTCGCAATTCACCGGCGGGAACCATCGTCCCAACAACGCCGCCAGCAGCAGCCAGGCCACGACATTTTGCACTACAAACACGTGCAACGCCCGCACTGGATCGCCGCCCCCCGCCAACCATGCCGTCCAGCTGAGCAGGATGCGTCGTGCCCGATACGGCAGCGAGTCCAGCGCCTGCGCCAGGGCCGGGTCCGACAACCGCGGGCGCATGGCGAGCTGCGCGTAATGCTGGGCGTCGTAACCCCAGCCGTTCTCCTGGGAGTAATGGTTGACCGCTCTCAGTTCCGGCAGGTAACGCTCCTCCATCTTGTCGCCAAACGTCGCGAAAAACGTGAAGCCCTTCCCGGGTAGATAAAATTGCGCCACGACCCAGAGAAAGGCGCCGATGACGGCCGCGTAAGCGAGCCAGCACCAGACGGGCGAACGAAACTTCAAGAAGGGGTTCGACACGATGGCGGAGGATACGAACAGACCGGGTCCGTTTCCTTCAGACAAGGACGGAATCAGCGACTATCAGGTGCACCCCCAGGGTGAAACGCAATCAGGGGCGGCGCGGGCCGACCGTGACAGGATCACGGCGCAGCCGGCCGCAGTTCCACCGCCAGGTTTTTCAGGCAGAACGCCAGCGGGCGCGGATCGCCACTGGACAGTTGTACCGCGGGCCGGTCGGAGGTGAAAAGAAACCGGTTCTCGCCCGGCTGCAGTGTGATGGCGGGCAACTCGACCGCAGTGGCTTTGTTGGTGATCGGCCCCTCCCACAACTCCGCGCCGCCGACCTGCGCGAGACGCAGATGGCGCTCGTCAGTGCTGTTGAGGGTGAATCTCAACTTCGCCATGACCGGTACCCGCTGGGGGTTGACGATCCCCACGTCGGCATCGCCCCGGCTCCAGTGCCAGAAGCGCCGGTTCAAGTGTTCCGTGCCGTACCACGCGGCGCCAAATTCCACGCGCACCCGGCCGCCATCGGCGGCGACCAGCAGGGTGCCCGGGCCGCTTAGTTCGCAGCCATCGCGCAGCGGAGGCTCCAGCGCCGCGGGCGCATTGAACAAGGTGGCGTTGCCCAGCAACAAGACGCCCCACCATCTCCATCCGCGCGGCACGAGCACATTAAACGCCAGCTGGAGCGGCAGGAGCACCCGCGAAGCCGCCCCGGGGTAGCCTTCCCACACGGCGTCGCCGAGCACGATCATCAGTACCGCGAAACTCAGTCCGATCCGCCACATCGGCTCCCGCGGACGGGGCCGCAGGAGCAGGAAAAGTACCTGCATGGTGAGCGCCACCAGCATGAGCAGGCTCCAAAACGCGCCGGCGTTGGCCAGGCCGGATCTCCCGGTTTCCGCCCGGAAGAGCTCGGGCAGCACCGCGCCCCACTTGCGCACGTAGGCTGCCAGAGGCCAGTCGAAATTGCGCGCACCAAGATCGGTGGCGGGCCCGACCGTCCACTGCAGATAGACCAGCCAGAGCCCGAGCGGCACGGCGACCAGCAGCCCTTGCCCGAGCCACCGCCGCCAGGGCCGCTCCTCCGGCCGCAGCAGGGCGGCGGCGCCGAGCACGTTGGTTTCCTTGGCCAGTCCGCCCGCTCCGAGGATAAACGTGGCCAGCCAGGGGCGGCCTTGTTCCGCGCACAGCGCACCCAGCGCGATGAGGAGCAAACTCGGGCCATCGATCAGCGCGTTGCGCAGGCTCACGCACATGCCGAACGAAAACAGCACGCCGGCCCAACGCCCGAAGCGGTCCCAGTCGGTCGGCGGAAACCAGTGCAGCAGCACGGCGGCCAGTACAAGCCAGCACAGCGCATTCTGCACCGCATACGCCTGCAAAATCCAGGCGGGCCGGCCCAGGCCCAGCACATGGGCGGTCGCGGCGAAAAAAATCCGCCGCGCCCGGTAGGACAGGCTGTCGATCGCGGACCGGAGCTCCGGGTTGCGCAGGCTCGGATGCATCGCGATCTGCGCGTAGTATTGGGCGTCATACCCGTCCGAATTCGTCTGGACGTAGTAATTCAGACCCTTCATCGCCGTGATCCGCGACGTCTCGTTCTTGCCGCCGAAGTCGATCAGGTAACTGAACCCCTGACCCGGAAGGTAAAATTGCGCGAACAGGACCACGAACAGGGCCACCACCGCGGCATAGGCGAGCACCACCGCCGGCGACCAGCGGCGCTTTTGCAGGTACGACACGACCGCGCGAATCATGAGACAGGAAAGGGGGAACCGCCTACGAGACGCCGGCGGCGGCACGCCAGTTTCCCGTCGGAGCGAAATTGGGGTTTTTGATTTGTGCCACGCTCGTAAGCAATGGCACCTTGCGCCGTTGACAATGCAAATGATGACCTCCGCCGCTCCCGCCGCCTCGGGCTCCCCCGGTCAATTTTCCGCCCGCTCCGGTCCGCGTCGCTGGCCGGTGTGGGTGCTCGCCGTCGGCCTCGTCATTTACGGCGTCTTTCTGGCCAACTTCGAGGGAGCCTACGCCGGCGGCTCCGACTCCTCGGGTTATCTGGAGTGCGCGCGGCTCTTGAGCACCGGCTCCGTCCGGACCGGGTACCGCGAGATTCCCGGACTGCCGGCAGCAAATCTGCCGGAATACACCTGCGTGCCGCTCGGTTTCAAACCCTCGACCACGAAGGACGCGATGGTGCCGACCTACCCGATCGGCTTGCCGCTGTTCATCGCCGCCATCGCCTCTGTCTCCGGCTGGGATCTGGCGCCACACCTCGCGTTGTGGCTGCACGCCATGGGGGGCGTGGTCCTGATGTTCCTGCTCGCCCGTCTTTCCGGCCTCACTCCGGGCTGGGCCTTGCTCGGTGCGCTGCTACTGGCCTTGTGCCCGCTCTACCTGATGTACGCGGTGCAGATGATGAGTGACCTGCCCGCCACCACGTGGGCCATGGCTACCGTGCTCGCCGCCTGGCTGGCGCGTTCGCGCCGCGGCTGGGCGCCGGCAGCCGGAATTGCCTTCGGCCTGGCCGTGCTCGTGCGACCGACGAACATCTTGCTGATCGTCGCGATCGCGGTCGCTCTGGGCCTCGACTGGCGCCGCTGGCTGGCCTTCGGGCTCGGCGGCCTCCCCCTGGCCGTTGTGCAGGCGCTTTTCAACCAGGCCGCCTACGGGCATCCGTTGGCCAGCGGCTACGGAGAGGTCGAAGGTCTTTTTCAGTGGGATGTCTTCGGGGTGACGCTGTGGCATTACGTCTCTTGGCTGCCTCTGCTGCTCACACCCTTTGGTTTGCTCGCGCTGGGACTGCCCTGGGTGGCACGGAGGGCGCCGCGATGGTCCGCGTTGCTGGCGGCGTGGGCGCTCCCCTTGCTTGGCATCTATGCCTTCTACTATTTCACGCATGAGACCTGGTGGTACTTGCGATTCGTGCTGCCGGCCTTTCCCGCTCTGTGGCTGGCCGCACTGCTCGTGGCCCAGACCCTCGCCGAGCGGTGGGGTCTGGCGGGAGCGACCGCCAGCCGGCGTGGCCTCTACACCGGCCTGGCATTGGGCCTGGCTCTGGCCGCATTCCTGGCGCAGTGGGATTATCGCAACCAACCCCATAATACCGGTCGCGGCGAACGGGCCTACCTGAATGCGATCGAAACCCTGCGTCCCGATCTGCCGCCCGGCTCGGTGATCGCCGCCATGCAGGCGAGCGGGGCGCTTTTCTGCTATTCCAACTACACGATAGTCCGCTGGGATCAGATCCGGTCGGACACTTTCCCGCATATTGCGGACGCCTGCGCGAAGTCCCGTCGGCCCCTCTTTGCGTTGCTGCTGCCGTTTGAGGAACAGCGGGCCTTCCCCGAACAACTGCTGCCCGGGGCGTGGGAAAAAATCCGGACCGCGCGCGATTTTACCCTGTGGCGTTACACCGCGGCGGCTTCGGCTCGCTGATGCGACCGCCTGCCCCCTTGGCCAACGTGCGCAGCCTAACGTTGACAGTTCACGATCCCTGGCCGGAGCTGGCGGAGTCTACCCGATGACCGCGCCCCTGCTTCTCGACCTCACCCACACCTGCCACTCACAGGCGCATACCGGCATACAACGGGTGGCCCGGTCGCTGTATACCGCGCTCGCCGCCCGCGGAGCGGCGCAGCCCGTGACTTGGGATCTCCATGCGCGCGCCTGGCGCTCGCTTGAGGCATGGGAAATTGCCAACCTCGCCAATGTCACCGCCGGCTCAAAACGCAGTGCCAGGTGGCCGCTCGCCGCGCGACTCCGAGGCCTGTTGCGCCGCCGTTTGAGCCGGACTTCCGCTTTTCGCTCTCCACTTTCCAACTCCGGCCTGCTCGAGCTCGAGATTCCTACCGTACCCGTTGCGGCCGCCCTGCCCGCCCTCTTCGCCCAGACACGCGGCCCTTGCGCGGCGTTGTTTTACGACGCCCTCGCCCTGCAATTTCCCGAATTCGCACCGCCCAAAACCGTCGCGCGTTTTCCGGCCTATCTCCAGGAGCTGAGCCGGTTCGATGGCATCGCGGCCATCTCCGCCGATTCTCGCGATGTCCTGCTCTCCTACTGGACCTGGCTCGGCCTGCGCGATACCCCGCCGGTTGAGGCCATTCCGCTCGGCATCGATCTGCCGTCCGTAGCCTCCGTCGATAGTAACCCCTTGGGTTGCATTCCCTCGAAGCCGGCGACGCCCGCCGCACTTCCGACCGTCCTGTGCGTCTGCACACTGGAAGGCCGCAAAAACCATCTCGTCCTCCTCGCCGCCTGCGAACAGCTCTGGACCCGCGGTGTCCGCTTCGAACTGCGCTTGATCGGCATGGCGCAGGCCGAGACCGGCCGGACCGCGCTGGCGCGGGTGCGCGCCCTCCAGGCGGCAGGCTGGCCGCTGCGCTACGACGGCCCGGTGGACGACACCGCGGTGACCACGGCGTATCGCGAATGCCTGTTCACGGTTTATCCTTCGCTGCTCGAGGGGTTCGGTATGCCCGTGCTCGAGAGCCTGGCGCTGGGCAAACCCTGCATCTGCTCCGCCCACGGCCCGGTGGGCGAATCGGCGCGCGGCGGCGGTTGCCTGGCCTTGGACGACATCAATCCCGCAACCCTCGCTGCCGCCATCGAGCGGCTGCTTGCCGCTCCGGCTGAGTTGGCAGCGCTCGCCACCGCCGCAAGCGCCCGTCAGCTCAAAAGCTGGGGCGCCTACACCGACGAATTGCTCGCGTGGCAACGCACCCTGCACCGGCGTTCGTAGCACGGTCAGGTGCTTGTGCTGCTGTCCGACCGTCCGGCCGTTCTACTGTCCACCGGCCACCAGTTCCCAAACTTTGCCCTTTCACTCGCCCCGAGCCGCCGTTTTAGTGACGCCCAACATCGACATGGCGTTTTCCCTCTTCTCGAACAACAAGAAGGCAATTCTGGCGCGTTGCCGCGACGATTATGCGACCCGGATGCGCCTTAAGTACGCCCCCTACTATCTGGCGATGGAGGCCCAGAATGGCACCCAGGTCCGGCTCAATGGCCGCGACATGATCATGCTGTCGAGCAACGACTACCTCGGTCTCTCCTTCCACCCCAAGGTCATCGAAGCCAGCCGCGCCGCCGTGCTCAAATGGGGCACCTCCACCACCGGCGCCCGCACCTCCAACGGTTCGCGCACCTACCATCTTGAGCTCGAGGAAAAGCTCGCCGCCTTCACCGGTCGCGAAGCCTGCCACGTGCATGCCGCCGGCTATCTGTCGTGCATGGCGAGCGTCGCCACCTTCGCCCAAAAGGGCGACGTCATCCTGGCCGACAAAAACCTTCACTCCTGCCTGTGGGATGGCATCCGCCTCTCCCTCGCCACCGTCGAGCGTTTCTCGCACAACAACCCCGCCGACCTGAGCGAGGTCATCGCCACCGTGGGCGCAGACACCCCGAAAATGATCGTGGTCGAGGGCGTTTATTCGATGGAGGGGCACATCTGCCGGCTGCCCGAGATCGCAAAGATCGCCGAGGAGCACAATGCCTTCAGCGTGCTCGACGACGCCCACGGCTTCGGCGTGCTCGGCCGGCAGGGGCGCGGGACCGTCGATCACTTCGGCCTCAACGAAAAGGTGGACGTCGTCTGCGGTTCGCTCTCGAAATCCCTGGCCAGCACCGGCGGTTTTGTTGCCGGCACGCGCGACGTCATCGAGTATCTCCGCTCGCATTCGAAGCAGACGATTTTTTCCGCCGCCCTCAGCCCGAGCCAGGCCGCGACGGCCATGACGGCGCTGGAGATCATGCAGACCGAGCCCGAGCATCACGAGCGGCTCTGGAACAACACACGCAAATACCGCGCGATGCTCAAAAACCTCGGACTCGACACCTGGGAGAGCGAAACGCCCGCCGTGCCCATCGTGCTCGGTTCGAAGGAGCGCGTCTACCCCTTCTGGAAGGCCCTGCTCGAGAAGGGCGTATTCACCGTGTTGTCGATCGCCCCGGCGGTGCCGCCGGGCAAGGATCTCATCCGCACCGCCGTCTCGGCGATGCACACCGAAGAACAGCTCGAACGCATCGCCGACGCGATGGCGTACGCGGTGAAGAAACTCTAGCCCGAAGCGTCAGCCGACGTTCCGCCCCAGCGCGAACGCCTGCAGGTTGGCCGCGTGCAGCTTCTCCGGAAACGCCGCGCGAATCGCGTCGAGCCAGACGGACTCCGCGATGTCAAGGTGCCGGCTGAGCACACCCAGCAAGGCAACGTTGCCGCTCTTCTTGTTGGCCAGCTTCGTGGCGTCGATCATCTCGGGTGTGATCAACACACCGCCGGCGCGGAGCTGGTGGCGGTTGACCTCCACCTGGTCCGCCGCCGCGACCACGAGAAAATCCGCCTCGCCCGTCGGCACCATCGGACTGAACACCTGCGGACCGAACCGGACATCGCTGCTGACCGAGCCGCCGCGCTGGCTCATGCCGTGCAGCTCGCTTTGTTTCACGTCATAACCGAGCCGGAAGGCCACGTCTGCGACGATCCCCGCTGCCTTGAGCACGCCCTGGCCGCCGAGGCCGGCAATGATGAGATTGGTGATGCCTGATTTCATGGTGGTGTTCATTCGACAACGGCTTCGGTGCAGGTCTGGCAGGCTTCGCGCTCGTATTGCCGGATCTTTCCCGCCACCAGGATGCACGGCTGGCGCACGATGATGAGGTTCAGCTGGCCGTTCGCGAGGCACGCCTTCAGTCGACCGGCAAAACCCGCGACGTCGCCCGGCTGATCGATGATGAAGACGTTCTTGAGGCCGAGCGAGCGGGCCAGCTCTTCAAACGAAACCTTGCCCGTCGGTTCGTGCTCCAACGTGCGGCCGGTGCCGGGATGTTCCTGGTGGCCGGTCATTGCCGTGGTGCCGTTGTCGAGAATCAGCACGACGTGCCCGGTCGGCGGCGGGTTGTACACCATTTCCACGAGTCCCGTGATGCCACTGTGGACGAACGTGCTGTCCCCGATCACGCTCACCACGCGCCGGGCCTGTTCCGGCGGCAACACGTGGCGCAGACCGAGGCCGACGCCGATGCTCGCGCCCATGCAGACGCAGCTGTCCATGGCGGTGAACGGCGGCAGCACGCCGAGCGTGTAACAACCGATGTCGCCCGCCACGTAGCAATCGAGCTGGTGCAGCGTCTCGAACACCCCGCGATGCGAGCAGCCCTGACAGAGTTGCGGCGGCTTGCCGGGGACGGGCGCCGGCTCCGGCGAAGTATCGCCCGCCAGAATGCGGCGGACCCGCGGCACGTTCAGTTCCCCGAAGCGGTACATCTCGGGCTTGCCCTCCACCGGAATCCCGGCGGCGCGGATCGCCTCGACGAGGTACGGATCGCCTTCCTCGACGACGACGCAGCGTTTCACCGAGGCCGCGAAGGCGCGGATTTTCTCCAGCGGCAACGGATACGTGAGGCCCAGCTTGAGGAAACTGGCGTTCGGCGCCGCTTCGCGGGCGTGCAGGCAGGCAGCGCTCGAAGTGATGATTCCGAGCGAGGGATCGCCGGTGACGATGCGGTTGAGATCGCAGGTCTCATTCCACGCGGCCATCTCCGCCAGCTTCGCCCGCAAGCGCCGGTGCGCCAGCCGGGCGTAGGCGGGAATCATCACCCGGGCCTTGCTGTCGTGCTCGAAATGCGGCGCGGCGGGCGGCGGCGGCAATGAACGAGGCGCGACGATGGACTTGGAATGGCAGACGCGGGTGACCATCCGCAGCAGCACCGGAGTTTTCCAGCGTTCCGACAAGGCGATGGCCGCGGCGGTAAAATCGTAGGCTTCCTGCGCATCCGACGGCTCCAGCATCGGCACGGCGGCGGCCACGGCGTAGCGGCGGTTGTCCTGCTCGTTCTGACTGGAGCCGAGCCCGGGATCGTCGGCCGACACGATGACCAGCGCGCCATCGACGCCAGTGTAGGCAGCGGTAAAAAGCGGATCGGCGGCGACGTTGAGGCCGACGTGTTTCATCGTCAGCAGCGCCCGCGCCCCGGCAAATGCGGCGCCAAGCGCAACCTCGGCGGCGACTTTTTCGTTGGGTGCCCATTGGGCGCGTCCGCCGAGGGCGGAGAAGGCCTCCAGAATCTCGGTGGAGGGCGTGCCGGGATAGCCGGTGCCGAGCGCCACGCCCGCATCGTGGGCCGCCAACGCGACCGCTTCATCGCCACTCAGTAGAATTCGTTTGGTGTCGCCCATCGTGTAAGGTGCCGAACAAATCCTAGCCGCCCCGTGGTTGTCGAGAGAAGTAAATCCGTACGAGAAGCCCAAGTGCCGCTGACACCGATTGCAGTCCGTGCGGACTAGAAGAACCAACCCCGGGTGGACGAACCCTTGAAAATCGCCCCGACAAACCGCTCCAATTCCAGATTGAACTTCAGGAAGAGCCGGTCGGATCCCCGGGTCAGTCCGTAACCGATGCCGAAATTGAATTCGATGCCATGCGGCAGCTCGCCCCACACGACGGGGCAGACGTAGTGCTGCTGCTCGGTAACAGGATCGGGCGCGTCGATCAGCCCCATCCCGCCGTAGAACTCCAGCCCGGGGGAAAAGTGTCGCGTCCAGCGGTAGTAAACTCCGGCTGCGTAGCCAAACTCGAAGCCCTGGTTTTTCCCGGCTCCGCCGAGCACTTTCTCAAACTTTGGATTCGCCCTGATGGTGAACGCCCCGAGATCCTTCTCGATGATAGCCCGTAGCTCCAACTCGCGGGAGGCATCGTCGAACTGGGGCGTCCGGTGGCATTCCAATTCCGCATACCAGCCCAGATTGACCGGCAGCACATCCTGGTCGAACAGACGGCCACGCAACCGAAGTTTTTCGCCCGCCCGTTCAAAAGCGTGGCCGCTTGGCCTGGCCATCGTAAGGTAGGCGGCTGCTTCGATCCTGTCCGTGAGGCCGTAAGTGAATTCGTAGGCGTTGTACCAGATGCCCTGGCTGGGAAACGTTCCTTTGGCGGTGCCTTCACCGCCTTCGTCGTGGCCCCTGGCGACGACCGCGTTGGTGGTTTCCAGTTCAGCCATGCCTCGCAGCGTGGTGGCGTAGGGGTAGACCTCGAACTCCCATGGGTCCACCTGTGCACGGCCATCCGGCAAACTAAAACCGGCGAAGAGGAGGAGCGAACCGAGCAGGGTCGTTCGTAATTGGTTGTTCATGGAGAAATCGGTCAGCGGATTCATCGGGCAACGATTTCTCCTTCGGGAACGTCGGCATGGAAATCGTCGTAAAAATCGTAGTTGCCGGCTTTCAGCGGCGGCAAATCCACCGTCACTTCCTTGCCTGCTTCGATGACCTTTTCCCGGTTGAGCTTGAAGCTCTCGAACTCAATTCTCTCCGGGCTGGCGTTGACCACCTTGATTCGCACTTGGCGCCCGGCGGGAACAACGAGGCTACGCGGCGTAAAGCAATGGTTCTCAAAGCGAATTTCGAATACCGGTGCCGGTGCATCTTTCGCAATCAAATGGACCATCGAAAGCAGGAACATGCTTGCTATTAATGCCGTAAGACGTTGGTTTACAATCATAATTATATGATATTGAGTATTAATCTCAACTATGCAATCCGAGTACGGCTAGTCAAGCCAGTTTTTGCCAAATCTCTTAAGACAGGCGGTAAGGCCCGTGGAAGGCAGACCTCCCCTCTGGGGGATGCGAAGACTGATTTCAGCCTTGAGTAGCCTGAAGGATGACGTCCGACAGGCTGTTAGTTTACGGATTCCTAATCCGCACGCGGCCAGGTTCGGACCAGTCGTTATGTCCGCCGTCAATCAACACAAATTTCGCCGCGGGCAAGGCCGCGGCCAGGGCTTTCGCGTGTTTGACCGGGATGACCGTGTCGGCCGCCGCGCCATAGATTTCAATCGGGCCACGGTAGTTCGCCAATGCTGTAATGTTATCCCAGTTGTCCGGCAAAATCAGGGCAACGAGCAACGATGGGAAATGGTCCTTGGCCACCGACGCGAGCTGCTCAAACGGCACAATGAGCACGAGTTTGTCGGGTGCCGGGCGGAGCGCGGTAAGCGTCGAGGCCGGGCCGCTGCCAATCGATTCCCCCACGACACAGACCGGAGCCCGGGGATAATCGCGGCGGAGGAGAAGATATGCCTCCCGGGCGGCCTGATCGAAGGATTTCCTGGAAGGCGAGCCATCGCGCAGTCCATAGCCCGGATATTCCAGGATGAAAATATCATCGTCTGCCGCAAAACTCGGGATCGAATACGCCCGGTCCGAGGCTTGACCGGCGTTGCCGTGGAGCATCAGCCAGATGTTCTTCGGCGCGGCGACTGTCCGGGAATAGCCGATGAGTTCGCCGTTGCGGATCCAGGGTTGCAGCGGGCCATTCACGGGCCGGTGACTGGGGTAGAAGAGCAACTTCCTTGCGCCGGACGAACAACCAACCGTCAGGAATACGAGTACGGCGGTCACGAGGACTGCGGCGATGAACAATTTCGGAGTCATGGTGGTTGGCGGCAAACCGTCGCGATCTGGAACATTGATCAGTCTTCGGTACCTGCCCGATGTTCCTCGTGGCGCAACGGGAAACGGGGGTAGGTCGAAACCTCTGCGGTCGCTCGTGGCCATCGAAGCGAATCACGACCGCAATCGATGGTTTTCCGTCCGTAGGGCCGGCGCTCGTCGCCGGGCCGTCTGGGAAGGCACGGCCTGCCGGCGAGCGGCCGCCCTACAAAATACGTCGAGCTCCGAGCGCCACCAATAACTTCAACATCCTGCCCTGCGACCGCAGCGCGGGCGGCTCCCGGACCGCGATGCGGCGGACGGAAGCGACGTCATCGACTTCGCCCCCCTCCCCTCCACCCTCAGCCCAGTTGGCGGAGAATTTCCTTCTGCCGGGCCCGGGCCGGCTTGAGATTCGCCCGGTAGTGCCGCCAGAACACGAGGCCGACCACCGCGAGGAAGCCAACGACCAACCCGGCGCGCCGAAGCAGGGGCCCCCAGCCAAATTCCGCAACTGGCAGGTTCGCCTGGACCGAGAGCAACGGGAGGGCGAGGAAGAGAGGCAGCAACCACCAGGCAGCACGGTAATCCCGTATCTCGGCCTCGATGTTCGCCAGCGACAACTCGGCAATGCTCCGGATGCTACCGGCGTTTTGCCGGACCAGCGCCCGGTGACGCCGGATCAACCGGACGACGTAAATCAACAGTGCGAGCATGACCACGACGTGCAGCGTCAAGTTCACCCCATACAGCGGCACGTTGTGCGGCCGGGCATGGAGAAAATTGACGACCGACAGCAAGGGGTAGACCAGCAGGGCAAAACCGGCCGAGAAGGCCGCATAGCCGAGGAAGCGGCTGCGGCGCTTGAGTTCGGGCAGCAGCGCGCGTCGGCACTCGTCTAGGTCGATGGGGCGGGCGTTCGCCGGCTGCTGGCCAGCCCAGAGGTTTTCGAGCTCTTCAAAGTTCATGCTGAATTTTCTCCGATTCGGTGATGAGGTGCTGTTTGATGCGATGCAGGCGGACACCCACGTTGGATTCCGACAAACCGGTGATCTCCGCGATCTCGTCGTAACCCAACCGGTCGAGGGACAGCAGGATCAGGGTGCGGTCCACCGGCGGAAGTTCTCGGATGCGGGCGTAGAGCCAGCGCAACCGTTCCTGCTCGTCCGACGACCCGGCCGCAGTGGGATCGGGTCGGAGCTGGACGTAATTTTCCAGCTTCTGTTGATAGCGCCGGCGCGAGCGTTTCCAATTGAGGGCACAACTTTGCGCCACGCGGTAGACATAGGTGGAGAGCTTCGCCTGCGTGTTGAATTGTGGCAGGGCGCGCCAGAGCGAAATCAGGATCTCCTGAAACAGGTCGTCGCGGTCGGACTGGTCGGCAGCGAAGGCATAGGTGGTTTTCGCAATGAGGCCAAAGTAGTCGCGGTAAACTTCGGCGAAGAGCTCTTCCGGACGGTCAGGCATGGTGCGCGAAGGCTGGCGGGAAAGTGAGCGATGACTTGGTTCCGGCCGCAGCGACCGGCGCCGCACGGCTGAATTCGGCATCAAGTATCCGGAGACCAGCCCCAAAGACAACCAACGAGCCGGCCAGCAACGCCAGGGGCAATGGACGCACCATGGCGTCCGGGGCCGCGATACCGTGGGCCACCAAGATGGGTCCGAGCACGAAAAGGCCGGACAGGTTTGCCGCGACGTGGCACAGGATCGACGGATACAGGGAACGGCTGCGCAGGGCGAGCCAGGCGAAATAGCCGCCGGCCACGAGGGCGAAAAGGGCGTTGCGCAGGCCGGAACCCAAATGAGTGGCGGCAAAGAGAATCGTGGGGACCAGCACGGCGAACCAGAGTGGCAGGCGCCGACGCAGGGTCTGCAGGAGCAACCCGCGATAAAAAAACTCCTCGATGAGCGGAAGGATGATCAGGGCTTTGAGCACGATAACGGACGGCGCAAGGTACACTTGCGCCGCCCGGGCGCTGGCGACCGCATCCGGGGCGGGCACAGGAATCACGAGCGTCAGGCAAAGTCCGGGCAGGGCCAGGGCCAGGCCGGTCAGGACGGACCAGACGATCACCCTCATGGGCACGGCGGCATGGGGCACGTAGGAATAACTGTTTTCGGTAGTATTGATCGTTTTCACACCCAATTAGGCACCGCCCACGCAAGAAACTTACAGCGTCACAGTTTTCTTTCGGCCTGGCGCCGGAACTGTTGCGCCACGAGGGCAATGGCCGGCGTCGCCGCCCAAAGCTCCGCGTCACGAAGCAGGGCCGGCGCTCGGCGCCGGGCCGTCAGACGAGGCGCAGCCGGCCGACGAGCGGCAGACCCGCGAAAACGCGAATCGCACCCGGCGCACCGTTCACAGCTTCAACATTTCTTCCTGCGACAGTTGATGGAGCTTCTCCCGCGCCAAAATCTTGCGGGCCGCGGTGACGTCCTTGACCTCGATCAGCACGACGGCACGATTGTTCGCGACGAACCCCGACGAGTTTTCGACATTGATGCCGTTCCGGGTCAGGCAGTCGATGATCGCATGCAGCCCGCCCGGCTTGTCCTGCACCTCGACGGCCAGCACCTCGACCAGCGAGACGGTCCAGCCCTGCTTTTCGAGGGCGCGGAAGGCCACGCCGGTTTGGTCGACCAGCAACTTGATGACCCCGAACCGCTCGCTGGTGGCGAAGGTGACCCAGCGGATGTTTACCCCCTCATCGGCGAGGAGCTGGGTGATCCGCGACATCTGGCCCAATTTGTTTTCGGCGAATAAGGCAATCAGTTGAACAGGTTTCATGGGTTTAGAATACGGCAGTTTTGAAACCACTAATTCTCGCTAATAAACACCAATGGATAAGAAATTGCTGAAGTGGTGCCCCAATTTCCCCGATCAGTGAAAATTAGTGTGCATTAGTGGTTAAATCAGCCGGCGCGTTTAGAGCGTCCGGTGGTCGATCACGCGCTTGGCCTTGCCTTCACTGATCGGCAACGTGCCCGGTGGCACCAGTTCCACCTTGGGTTTCACGAGAATTTCCGTCCGCAACCGGTCGGCGATGGCTGACTGGAGATGCACCAGGTGCTCAACCTGGCCGTCGAAACCCGCCTTCGCCAGTTCGACCTTGACGATCATTTCATCCAGCCCTTCGAGCTGGATCAGGTAGTTGCTGCCGACTTGGGGCAGGCTCATGAGCACGCGCTCGATCTGCTGCGGGTAAATGTTCACGCCGCGCACGATCAGCATGTCGTCGGACCGGCCGGTGATGCGGTTGAGGCGCCGGTGCGTACGGCCGCAGGGGCAGCGCCCGGTGATGACGGAGGTGATGTCGCGCGTGCGGAAGCGCAGCAGCGGCATGGCTTCGCGACATAGCGTGGTCAGCACCAATTCCCCGGGCTGGCCGTCCGGGAGCGGTTCGCCGGTCTGCGGATCGATGATCTCGATCAGGAAGTTGTCCTCCCATAAATGCATCCCATGCTTGTGTTCGCATTCGAAGGCGATGCCCGGCCCGTTCATCTCGGACATGCCGTAGGAGTTGTACACGTCGATGCCCAGACCCTGCTCAATCTTGCGCCGGGTTTCCTCAGTGTACGGTTCGGCGCCGACGAACGCCTTGCGCAACGCCAGGTCCTTGCGCGGATTCACGCCGTGCTTCTCCAAAAAATCGGCGAAGTAGAGGGCGTAGCTCGGCGTGGCGTGGATGGCGGTCGTGCGGAAGTCCTGCATCAGGAGCAGTTGCCGCTCGGAATTGCCGGGACCGGCCGGGATGACCAGACAGCCCACCTTTTCCGCACCGTAGTGCATCACCAACGCGCCCGTAAACAGGCCGTAGGTCATCATGTTCTGGAGCACGTCCTTCCTGGTCACGCCCGACATGACCAGGCAACGGGCCATCAGCTCGGCGGCATTGTCCACGTCGTGGCGCGAGAAGAACAGCGCCTTCGGTTTGCCGGTGGTGCCGCTGGAAGTGTGCAGGCGCAGCAAATGATCGTGGGTGACGGCGAGCATGCCATGCGGGTACGCCGCCCGCAGATCGGCGCTGGTGGTGAACGGCAGCTTCGCTACGTCGGCCAGCGACTTGATATGCCGCGGCTTCAGGCCGTATTCCGCGAACCGCTGTTGATACAGCGGCACCTTTTGCGCCACGCGTCGCACGGTCGCCTGGAGACGTTGCAGTTGCAGCGCCTCCAGCGCGGGACGTTTCATCGTTTCCGTTGCACGATCCCAGAACATGATAGTACCTTGGTTTTGATTCCGACGCACCGTTGCCGGGCGCTCGCCCCTGGGCGATGCCCGGTCAGAAGGTGAACATAATCTCGGCGCGGAAGAAAGTCAGGACATCGCGACTGGTATAGAAATCGCCCTGCTTGATCCACTCGCCCCAGAGATGGCCGCTGGTGTATTTGTTGAACTGGTACTTCAAGATTGCCTGCACGTAGTGGCCGCGGAAGTGACCGCTGTTGCTGAACAACGTGGGTGCCACCGTGCGGGTCGGCGTGGCCTGCAGGGCATACAGGGCATTGTACGTGAGGCTGACGTTGGTGCGTTTGGTGGGTGCCAGGGTCCAGGTGTAGCCGAGGCGGCCGAGGTTGTTCATCTGGGCGATCTTGCCGCTCGTTTCGTTGATGTAGGAGTAGATGTAGAGCTCGCTCCAGCGCGGCCAGCGCCCCCAGAGCACGTCGAACATCTCGTCCTTGCCCGTGGTCTTCGGATCGTCGCCGGAGAGGACTTCGCCCGACAGGATGAACTGGTTGTTCATGTCGTCCTTGAGCAGGTAGGTGATTTTGCCTTTGCCGCCGTAGGCCGAGATGTCGCGCCGCGCGAAGACGCCCGAGATCCGATCGTACTTCGAGCCAAACTGGTAGGCGCCTTCGAGCGAGTACTGCCAGTTGGCGTTGGGCGTGCCCGTGATCTTGCCGCCGATGGTGCCGATGTCGGCGTTGTCGCCGGGTGTCTTCGGCACGCCCGCGACCATGAAGGTGGCCCGCTTGTCGCTCTTGTAAATGAAGTAGCCGTCGACCTGCGTGTTTTGAATGGATTTGTTGGACACGTAGAGGATCGCGCCTTCCTCGTTCTGGTCGGTGACCGGGTAGCTGGTCGCGCGGCCGGCCGTCTGCAGCCATTCATCGGGAACCGCCTTTTGATTGATATAGATCACGTCGAACTTCGTCTTGATGTCCTTGGCCTCGGAGGTGAACCGGACGCTGTCGAAGTAGGTCGTCCAGGATCCGTCGCCCGGGGTGCCATCCATCACCAGCCACCAGTCATAGAAATCGCCCAGCATGATGTCCTGGCGTCCGATCGTAACGGTGAGCGGCTGGCTGAAGGCCTTCGCCCATTTCACATTCAAAACGTCAAAATTGGCATACCGCCATTCCATGCCGGTCTGCGCTTTGTAGGCGCCGACAAACGCCGGCTTCTCCCACTCCCGTGCTTCGAACGACAACCGGGCGTTGAAGCTGAGGTCGGCCACCGGAGTGGCCGTGCCCCAGAAACGCCCGCGATACCGGATGACATCCTGCTCATGCATCAATGCCGTGTCGTTCAGCGTGACAATGTTGTTGTAGTACTCGTTGCGCGCCCGGAAATCCGCGCCCAAACTGAGCCAGTCGGCCGGATTCTTGAATTCCTTGACGGAGGCGTCAAAACTGCTGACCGGCACGGGTACCGGGGCCGAAGCGGTCGCTCCGGGCGTGGTGGTGGTCTGCGCCTGGGCGATGCCTGGAGTCAGCAGCAGCGTCGCCAGGATGGCGATCGATGGGTGGGTCTTGGTAGTCATGTCAATCACTCCTGTATTGATGGTGGCTTGGGTTTAGGAATTGGTTTTCTCCGGGGCGGATGGCTGCGCGGGGAAACACTTCGCCAGGTGCGCCTCGTCCGGCGCGCGCGTCAGCAGACTGACGACGATCATGGTGAGCGCCGACAGCGGCAGGGCAATGAGCAGCGAGTCAACGTACGGCCAGTTCGGGTGGTTGATCAACTTGCTGGTCTTGACCAGGCCGATCACCGTGCATTCGGGCATCTTCACATACGCCAGCCAGAACACCGTGACCGCCGCGCCCACGATCATCGAGGCAATCGCCCCGGCCTTGGTGACGCGCTGGAAAAACAAACCGCCGATGAACGACGGCAAAAACGCCGCCGCGCACATGCCGAAGAAAATCGCCGTGGCGCGGGCGATGAAGCTGACGAAAACCTGCTCTTTCTGCGCGTAATACCCCAGCGTCACCGCCAGCATCAGGCCGATGAGAATGGCCGTGCGGACAATGAGAATGGTGCGATTCGTGCCTGCCTTGGGGCCGCCGGTCAGGCGTTCGAACACATCGCGGCCCGCCGCCGTGCCCAGCGTGTGGAACTGGCTGGAGAGTGTGCTCATCGCCGCGGCCAGCAGTGTCAGCAGGAAAACAATTCCGAACCACTTGGGCATGGCGGTAGTGATGAACGTCGGGACGATCTTGTCGGAATTGCCCTTGGCATAGACCACCGCAATGCTCCGGCCCTGCGCCAGCGCGTTCGGCCCGATCTTCGCCGCCAGGTATGGCTGCGCCTTGTCGAGCACTGCCGGCACGACCACGCCTTCGCGCACGACGCCATCGTCACCGGTCGTCCTCGCCACCGGCAGCCATTTGCCCGCGGCGTCGGTTTTCACGGCGGCGGTGGAGTTGGGAAGCGCTTTCCCATCTTTGGCGGTTTCCTTGATGGCATCCAGCCACTCTCCGGACGGCGACTGCTTCATGACTTGCAGCACCACATGACTCTGATCGGCATTGATCGCCTTGATCACGCGTCCCTGGAACAGCGGCCCATGCAGGGAGAAGTAGGCGTTGGAGAGTGCACCGATCGCAAAGGCCACGCCGGTCATGGCGAGAATGAACACCCCGCCCACGCCCACCGCGCGGTTCAACTCGCGTTTGCTCTTCACCGTCATGAATCGCACCATGAGCTGCGGCTGGGCCAGCACGCCAATGCCCACCCCCATGACGATCGTCGAGATGATGATCCACCAGAGGTTATACTGCGTGTTGCCGAAGCCAAACTTTGGCATTGCCGTCCAGCCTTGATGCCCCTGGGCCGTCAGGCTTGCTGGAGCCAGGTCTGCCAGACCGGTCAACGTCTGGTGGCCGGCCGAAATTCCACCCACCTTGGCGTAAGTATAAATCAACAGGATGACCATGCCGACGAACATGACCACGCCCTGGAAAGCGTCGGTGTACATGACGCCTTTCAATCCGCCGTAGAACACGTAGGCCGCCGTGATCACCGCGAAGAGGAACAGCGCCGTCGTGTAGTCGATTCCGAAGTGAATGCAGATAAACTCGGTGCCGCCGATCAATACCGCCGCTCCGTACAGCGGCATGAACAAGGCGATCAATGCGCCCGCCATCACCTGGATGGACTTGCTCTGGTAGCGATGCCCCAGCAATTCCGGGAAGGTATGCGCATCGAGGCCATGGCCGAGCCGGCGGGTGGGTTCGCCGAGGAAGATAAAGGCGATGAAAATTCCGACAAAGATGTTGCAGAAGGTCAGCCACAGCAGGCTCATTCCGAACATGCCGGCCACGCCGCCGAAGCCCACGATGGCGCTGGTCGAGATGAACGTGGCCCCGTAGCTCAATGCCATGATGAACGGGTGGGTTTTCCGCCCGGCCAGCAGGTAGTCGGTGGTATTCTTGGTGCCACGATACCCCAGCCAGCCGAGGTAAGCGGTGATGAACAGATAAAGCAGTACGACGCTGATATCGACGAGGTTGATTTCGGCCAGTGTCTTCATGGGTATATGCTTTGGGGATTAGCGATGGTCGGGGTCGAAGTCGGGACCTATTGGGCTCAGAGCTCTTCCTCGACCTTCTTTTCCTCGGCCGCCCACTTAACGTCGTCTGCCTTCACTGCTTCGTCTCCCTTGTTCCAGTTTCGCCACGCGTAAACCACGCACAGAATCGTGCTGGCGATGCACAGAAGATAAGCCGCCACTACGCCCAAACTTGGAATGCCTAGCATGTTGCACCTCTCTTTTTGATGTTACCGGGTCGCATCGTTACCTTGGAAAATCTCCTCCGTTGGCAGGAGTCGCGGTCATGCCGTTCGCATCGCCACCGCGCATTTGCAGCAATCCGGTATTCCGTAGGCCAGTGAGCTTGCTCACGCCCTGCCCTACCGCGCGAGCAAGCTCGCTGCCTACAGCATACAGGAAGACCCAGTCGGCAGAGCGATATTCAGCAAAGCAGTACTGCAATGTCATGGGGTACGGGGTACCGGCGAGAATGGGCTGCGCGGATGAAAGAGCCCTTGTGAGTACCAGCGCGCGACGGGAAATCAAGCGGATTTCCCGGGCGCAGCGCCGAGCGGGCTCGGCGTCCCAGGTTTTGGGTTCTGAGTTCTGAGTTTTGGGTTTGGAGCTCCCAGATGCTTCGCTGCCAGTAGGGGCGCAGTCTTGCTGCGCCCACTCCGGCAAGGCGCGACAAAATTGCGCCCTTACCACCTTTCAGCCTTCACATTTCCATCCGAAGTATCGGTCTGGTCGCATGAGTCCGACTCAGAACTCAAAACCCAAAACCCGGAACCCAAAACTCCGCCTGCCGGCTGCGCCGGCGGCGTCCGCTCAGTACCGATAGTGCTCGGGCTTGTAGGGACCCTCGACCGGAACGCCGAGATATTTGGCTTGTTTCCCGGTGAGCTGGGTGAGTTTCACGCCGATCTTCTCGAGGTGCAGGCGCGCGACTTCCTCGTCGAGATGTTTTGGCAGCCGGTAAACGCCGACTTTGTACGTGTCCCGGTTTTTCCAAAGATCGAGCTGGGCGAGCGTCTGGTTGGTGAAGCTGTTCGACATCACGAACGACGGATGGCCCGTCGCGCAACCGAGGTTCACCAGGCGGCCTTCCGCGAGCAGGTAGATGCACCGGCCGGTCGGGAACGTGTACTTGTCGT
This sequence comes from Opitutaceae bacterium, assembly GCA_035506315.1. Classification (GTDB taxonomy): domain Bacteria; phylum Verrucomicrobiota; class Verrucomicrobiia; order Opitutales; family Opitutaceae; genus MWDT01. The sequence continues at coordinate 11,619 of DATJPQ010000129.1, read as the reverse complement.
ACTGCGGCTTGATGTTCGTGCGCTTCACCCCGGACGCCAGGTTGAGGCGGTCGACCTGGATCTCATTGTCGAAATGGCCGATATTGCAGACGATGGCCTCGTCCTTCATCCGCCGCATATGCTCGAGCGTGATGATGTCGGTGTTGCCCGTGCACGTCACATAGATGTCACCCGCGCCCAGAGTGCTCTCGAGGGTATTGACCTCGAAGCCTTCCATCGCGGCCTGCAGGGCGTTGATGGGATCGATCTCGGTCACGATCACGCGGGCGCCGAAGCCGCGCAGCGAGTGCGCCGAGCCCTTGCCGACGTCGCCATAGCCGCACACGACCGCGACCTTGCCGGCGATCATCACATCGGTGGAACGCTTCAGCCCGTCGGCCAGCGATTCGCGGCAGCCGTAGAGGTTGTCGAATTTCGACTTGGTGACGGAGTCGTTGACGTTGATGGCGGGGACGAGAAGTTTGCCCTGCTCGTGCAACTGGTAGAGGCGGTGGACGCCGGTGGTGGTCTCCTCGGAGACGCCACGCCAGTCATGCACGATTTTCCGGAATGCGCGGGGATTCCCGGCGTGGATGCGTTTGAGGAGATTCTTGATGACCTGCTCCTCGTGCGAGGACGAGGGCGAGCTGACCCACTTGCTGCCCTGCTCCATTTCGTAGCCTTTGTGGAGGAGAAGCGTGACGTCGCCGCCGTCGTCCACAACCAGTTGCGGGCCCTGGCCGCCGGGATGGCTGACCGCGCGCCACGTGCAGTCCCAGTATTCCTCGAGCGATTCCCCCTTCCAGGCGAAGACGGGCACGCCGGCCTTCGCGATGGCCGCCGCCGCGTGGTCCTGCGTGGAAAAGATGTTGCACGAAGCCCAACGCACCGAGGCGCCGAGCTCCACCAGGGTCTCGATGAGCACGGCGGTCTGGATCGTCATGTGCAGCGAACCGGTGATGCGGACGCCGGCGAGCGGCTGCTGCCGGCCGAACTTTTTGCGCACGGCCATCAGCCCGGGCATTTCCTGCTCGGCGATGGTGATCTCTTTGCGCCCCCAGGCGGCGAGCGAGAGATCCTTGACGTGAAAATCCGGGGTGGCGGGTGCCGTCTTGACGGTGGTGGTGGCCATGGGAAAAATGCGAGTAGAGGACTGAGGGTGGCGCGAACGGGTGGCGTTTACTTCACCGCGGCGCGCAGCTCGTTGACGCGATTGAGCTGCTCCCACGGCATGTCGGCCTTGCCGAAGTGGCCGTAGTTGGTCGTCTGGCGGTAAATCGGGCGCAGCAGATCGAGCTGCTTGATGATGTCGGCAGGCTTGAAACTGAAAACCTTGGCGACCGCACCGGCGATGACGTCGTCGGGCACCTTGCCCGTACCCATGGTATCGACCCAGATCGAGACCGGATCGGGATATCCGATGGCGTAGGCCACCTGGAGCTCGCAAATCTCGGCGACGCCGGAAGCGACGACATTTTTTGCAACCCAGCGGCACATGTAGGCGGCCGAACGATCCACCTTCGACGGATCCTTGCCCGAGAACGCGCCGCCGCCGTGACGGCCCCAGCCACCGTACGTATCGACGATGATCTTGCGGCCGGTGAGACCACAATCGCCCTCCGGACCGCCCACCACGAAACGACCGGTGGGATTGATGAGAAATTTGGTGTCGCGGGTCATCAGCTCGGCCGGAATGACCTTGCGGATGACATGCTCGACGAGAAAGTCGTGGATGGCCGCATGTTGAACGTGAGCGGTGTGCTGCGTGGAGATGACGACGTTTTCCACCCGCACCGGGTGGTCGTTTTCGTAGCGGATCGAAACCTGCGATTTGGCATCCGGCCGCAGCCAGCCGACCACTCCTGCTTTACGCAATTTGGTGAGTTCGCGTCCGAGCCGGTGCGCAAACATGATCGCGGTCGGCATCATCTCGGGCGTCTCGTTGCACGCGTAGCCGAACATCAAACCCTGGTCACCAGCGCCTTGCTCGGCGGTCTCCTTGCCATCGGCGGCGCGGGCATCGACACCCTGGGCGATATCCGGCGACTGGCGGGTGAGACAGTTGTGGATGAAAACCGTGTCGGCATGAAACACGTCGTCGTCGTGGACGTAGCCGATATCGCGGATCGCGTCGCGAATGACCGTCTCGTAGTTGATCTTCGCCGCGGTGGTGATCTCGCCGGCGACAACGACCTGGTTGGACTTCACGAGGGTTTCGCACGCCACGCGGCTGCGTTTGTCCTGGGCAAGGCAGGCGTCGAGCACGCTGTCGGAAATAAGGTCGGCGACTTTGTCGGGGTGACCTTCACCCACAGATTCGGAGGAGAAGACGAAGGTATTGGCCATAAGGAAGAGCTTGTAGAAAGCGCACCGCAAAGCGACAAGCAAGCCAAATATCATCATATCCGGATTCAATGATGCGTACTACTGCGTACCTTCGTCCAGTCACCGCCTCAGGTCCCCGCCACATTGCGCCCTTGCCTGCGCCGGGCCGGCACCCATGCTGGTCCGTAGACCACAGCCCCCACGATCCAATGGAACCCAGGGAACAATCCTCGAGCATCGACCTGCGGGGCCGCCGAATCCTCGTGGTCGATGACGATCGGCTCAATGTCCGGATTCTGAGCAACATCCTCAAATCCGAGGGTTATACGCTGGCTGACGCCGACTCTGGCGAACGCGCGCTGGAGGTCTACGAGTCGTTCCACCCCGATCTGATCCTGCTCGATGTGATGATGCCCGGCATGAATGGATTCGAGACCTGCCGCTCGCTCCGCCAGCGCTATGGCGGTGAAACCGCACCCGTGATCTTTATCACGGCGAAGAGCGAATCGGATGATGTTGTGGAGGGCCTCAGCGCCGGCGGGGTCGATTACCTGCCCAAACCTTTCCGCGCCAAGGAAGCTCTCGCGCGCATCCGGAATCACCTCCATATCCGTCTGCTCAGCGAGCAACAGAAAAGCCTCGTGGATCAGCTGAGCAAGGCCAACGCCGCGAAGAACCGGTTCCTGGGCATGGCCGCGCACGATCTGCGCAATCCCCTCGCCTCAATCCGGGGGCTCGCCGAGTTTCTGCGCGATGGCGTGGTCGGCCCCCTGGCCCCGGAACAGCTCGATCTGATCAAGACCATTCACGAGGCCAGCCAGGGCATGCTCGACCTCGTGAACGAATTGCTCGACGTCGCGACCATTGAGTCCGGCGAACTCAAGCTCACCCTCGAAGCGCACAATCTCACCGAGCTGATCGAAAAAAACGTTTATCTCGCCAACATCGAAGCGGCCAAGAAACACACTAAAATCGTCTTCGCCGCGCCGGGCCGCCAGGCCCTCCTCCCGCTCGACCCCGGCAAGATCAATCAGGTCATCGCCAATCTGCTGAGCAACGCCCTGAAATATTCGCCGGCCGGTTCAACCATCACGGTGGAACTGCATCACGGCAAGGGCACCTGGGCCTTCTCGGTGAAAGACCAGGGTCCGGGGATCCCCGAGAACGAACGCGACAAGCTTTTCAAGGATTTTGGCCGCCTGTCCGTCAAGACCACTGGCGGCGAGAAAAGCACCGGCTTGGGACTCGCCATCTGCCGCAAAATTGTCGACGCTCACCGGGGTACGATCGCGGCGGAAAACCTTCCCCAGCGTGGGTGTGAATTTCGCGTCACTCTTCCTTCTTAAGCATGGCTTTTAACGGCAAGGTACTTCTCATCGACGATGAGTCCCATATCCGCAAATTTGTCGGCCTGCTGCTCAAGCAGCTCGGTTCGCCCACGATCGTCGAGGCGGCCAACGGACTGGAAGCCATCGCCCTCTACCAGCAGGAGCGCCCCGATCTCGTGCTGCTCGACGTCAATATGCCGGGCATCGACGGGCTGGCCACGCTGCGGAAGCTGCGCGAACTGGATCCGGAGGTGGTCGCCATCATGCTGACTTCGCTCGCCAGCCGGCAGATGGTCGAAGGAGCGGCCGAACTCGGCGCCTGCCTCTATATCCGCAAAGACACGCCCAAGGATGAAATGTTGAAGATGCTGCGCGAGACGATCGAAACCGTCTTCGAACCGAAGGACTAGCCACCATGGATCCACTTCCCCCCTCCGCATCAGCGCCCCTGCCTTCGCCCGATTTTGTCGTGGGAGTACGTTACTCGCTTCCGGCCATGCTCGAGGAGATAAAAGCCGAGCGCCTGGTCGGAGCCTATGCCATGGAGAAGCTCGACCAGCAGGAGATCGGAAAGCTTTTCAAACCCCAGAAACGCCGCCGTGCCAAACCCAAGGAATAAGCAATTCGTAGAGCAGGTTCTGAAGCTCCCGAACTTTGACTATGTGCGGGAGATGAAGAACCTTTTGACCCAGCACGGCGATACCATCGACCTGCTCGTCGCCACGATCGACCAGAAGCTGCTCGTCCGGGAGGAAGCCTGCCGCCTCTGGTCCGATGTGATCGGCTTTGCCTACGTGGATCCGTTTGCCTCGGTGATCACCGATGAAGCCATCGAAAAGATCCCGATCGAAGTGGCCAGAAAAACCAAGGCCCTCGGGCTTTATCTGCTGGGCGACACCCTGACGGTGGCGATGGCCAATCCCGACGATGCCGACCTTGTCCGCCGCCTCAGCCAGATCGCCCAGATTCCCATCAGCCCCGTATTTTCGCTGCCCCGCGAAATCGAGGACGCCATCGCCGTCTACTACTCCACCGATCAGAGCCTCGAGGAAAGCCTGTCCGAACTGGAACGCTCGACGATTTTCGACCAGCCCGATCTCGCCAGCGACAAACTCGCGCTCCTGGCCGACTCCGACTCCATCGTTTCTTTCGTGGATGAAATCATCTATTACGCGCTGCGCGAACGCGCGACCGACATCCATATCGAGCCGCAGGAGACCCTGGCCCGTGTGCGTTTCCGCGTCGATGGCAACCTGCGCGAAATGGCGACCTACTCGCGCAAACTGCACCGCGCCTTCATCTCCCGCCTGAAGATCATCTCCACCCTGAACATTTCCGAGTCACGGTTTCCCCAGGATGGCCGTTTTTCGATGACCATCGGCTCGCAGACGGCCAACTTCCGCTTTTCCTGCATTCCCACCCAGTGGGGTGAAAAAGCGGTGATCCGGATTTTGGCGCTCACGGGCAAGAAGACGATGCTCACGCTCGACAAGATGATGATCTCGCAGAACGTGCTGCAGCCGCTCAAACGCCTGATTCAAAGTCCCAACGGCATCATCTTTGTCACCGGGCCGACCGGTTCCGGCAAGACCACCACGCTCTATGCCGCGCTGCACGAGATCAACACCCCTGCGCTCAACATCTCGACCATCGAGGACCCCATCGAGATCCAGCTGCCCGGGGTCACGCAAAGCCAGGTCAATGCCCACATCGATCTCAATTTTCCCATCATCCTCCGCGCGCTCCTGCGGCAGGACCCCGATGCCATTCTGATCGGTGAGATCCGCGATCTCGAAACCGCCAAGATCGCCACGGAAGCGGCACTCACGGGCCACGTCGTCTTCGCCACCCTGCATACGAACACCGCCGCCCAGGCCATCGTCCGCCTGATGGAGATCGGCGTGGAGCCCTACATGGTCGCACCTTCCGTCATCGGCGTGCTCGCCCAGCGCCTCGCCGCGCGCATCTGCGACAACTGCAAGGAGGCGTATTATCCTTCGCGCGAGATTCTCGCGAAATATTTCCTCGAGGACGGCCTGACCGACGTGCCGTTTTACCGCGGCCGCGGCTGCACCTCGTGTCGCGGCACCGGCTACAAGGGCCGCATTGCGATCCACGAGCTGATCGTCATCACAGAGGAGATCCGCTCGCTGATCTCGGAAAAACGCAGCAGCCAGGAGATGGTCCGGGCTGCCGCCAAGGTCGGCTATCGCTCGCTCCGCTATGATGGATTGAAAAAAGTACTGCTCGGCCTGACCACCATCGAGGAGATCGAGCAGGCCACGGCCTTCGAGTGGGCCACTTGAACCTCGCTTTGCCTTCCGGCTTACGGACCGATCGCCCCTGCCCACCACGAAACCGCCCCCCTCGCTCCCGGTACCAGTCGAGTTCTTCCAACCCCGCCTCCCATGCCCGCTCCCTTCATCATCGATCCCCAGGCCATCGAGAACCTTCGTGCCTTGACCCCGGGCGACCACGACGAGTTTCTGCGCGAGATCGTCGGCATCTTTCTTGAGGACACACCCAAGCGCATCGCCGAACTCGAGCAGAGTCTGGCCGGAAAAGATCCGCTGAGCTTTACGCGCGCCGCCCATAGTATCAAAGGCAGTTCCTCCAACCTCGGCGCGATGGCCCTGCGGGCCGTGGCCGAGCGTCTGGAGTTCCAATCGAAGCAAAGCGGGCTCACCGGGGTGGAAGCGATGCTCGCCGAGCTCAAAAGCGAATTCGCCCGCGCCGCCGCCGAGCTCCGCCAAATCATCAAGCTCTGAGCCGGGTGCAATGCACTGGAGGTGGGGCGCGTTATCCTTAACGCGCCGGGCCGGCCAAGCCGGAATGACCAATTCCGCAAACGGCGGCTTAAGGATAAGCCGCCCTGCCACCGGCCGCTGGCATCGACGGTAGGGCGCGTTATCCTTAACGCGCCGTATTTCCATGGACGATACTGACGGCGGACTAAGGATAGTCCGCCCTACCGATCGGGGAATGTAGGGCCGGACGTCGCGTCCGGGTCGCGAATCGAAGGACGGCCTGGACACGAGGTCTAGCCCTACGGATGGACGCGGAAGCCGGCATCGCCCGACCAGCGGGCGGCGGGATTCGGCGATCCCGCCCTACATCGCCAGCACAAAAAAACCGGCGCCCGTTGGTCGGGCGCCGGCTGAATTTTTGAATCGATGCGTCGATGACGCGATCAACGCGGAGGGACTCAGTAGTCCATGCCGCCCATGCCACCGCCACCGGGCGGCATCGGATGAGCTTCCTTCTTTTCCGGAATCTCCGTGATCATGCACTCGGTCGTGAGCAGCAGACCCGCCACCGAAGAGGCATTTTGCAACGCCGTGCGGGTCACCTTGGTCGGATCGACGACGCCGGCCTTCACCAGGTCCTCGAATTCGCCCGTGGCCACGTTGAAGCCGAAGTTGCCCTTGCCATCCATGACCTTCTGCACCGCGACGCCGCCGTCGACGCCGGAGTTGACGCAGAGTTGCTTGAGCGGGCTTTCGATCGAGCGCCGCACGATGGAGGCGCCGACTTTCTCGTCGCCTTCGACGGCGAGGCCTTCGATGGCCTTGGCGCAGCGGAGGAGCGCAACGCCGCCACCGGCGACAATGCCCTCTTCCACGGCCGCGCGGGTCGCATGCAGGGCGTCTTCCACGCGGGCCTTCTTCTCCTTCATCTCGGTCTCGGTCGCAGCGCCAACATGAATGACGGCGACACCACCGGCGAGCTTGGCCAGGCGTTCCTGCAGCTTCTCACGGTCGTAGTCGGAAGTGGTTTCCTCGATCTGCCGGCGAATTTGCTTCACGCGGCCCTGGATGTCGGACGACTTGCCCGAACCCTCGACGATCGTGGTGTTCTCCTTGTCGACCACGATGCGCTTTGAGCGGCCGAGATCGGTGACCTGGACGTTCTCGAGCTTGATGCCGAGATCCTCGGTGATGCACTTGGCCCCGGTCAGGATCGCGATGTCCTCGAGGATGGCCTTGCGGCGGTCGCCGAAGCCGGGCGCCTTGACGGCGCAGACGTTGAGCGTGCCGCGGATCTTGTTGACGACGAGCGCGGCGAGCGCCTCGCCTTCGACTTCCTCGGCGATGATGAGCAGCGGCTTGCCGCTCTTGGCCACCGTCTGGAGCAGCGGGAGCAGATCCTGGAGGGAGCTGATTTTCTTCTCGTGAATCAGGATATAGGCGTCCTCGAGCACGACTTCCATGCTCTCGGCGTTGGTGACGAAGTAGGGCGAGAGATAGCCCTTGTCGAACTGCATGCCCTCGACGACATCGAGGGTGGTTTCGATCGACTTCGCCTCTTCGACGGTGATGGTGCCGTCCTTGCCGACCTTGTCCATGGCGTCGGCGATCTTGTCGGCGATCTCGAAGTCCCAGTTGGCGGAGACGGCGGCAACCTGGCGGATCTCGTCGCGGTTGTTCACCTTCTTGGAAATCTTGCCGAGCTCGGCGACGGCGGCCTCGACGGCCTTGTCGATGCCGCGCTTGAGGAAGATCGGATTGGAACCCGCGGCCACGTTCTTGAGGCCTTCCTTGTAGATCGATTCGGCGAGCACGGTGGCCGTGGTGGTGCCGTCACCGGCATCGTCGGAAGTGCGGGAGGCGACTTCCTTCACCATCTGGGCGCCCATGTTCTCGTAGGGATCGGGCAATTCGACTTCCTTGGCGACGGTCACGCCGTCCTTGGTGACGGTCGGGGAACCGAATTTTTTGTCGATGACGACGTTGCGACCGCGGGGGCCGAGCGTCACTTTCACCGCACGGGAGAGGAGCTCTACGCCCTTCAGGATTTTCGTGCGGGCGGATTCTTCAAACAGGAGTTGTTTTGCAGCCATGTTAGCTAAGATTTAATTGAGAGTTATGGTTGGGAGCGGGACACCGGCTCAGCCGATGACGCCGAGGATGTCATCTTCGCGGACGAGGGTGTACTTCTCCTCCTCGAACTTCACTTCAGTGCCGCCGTATTTGCTGATGAGCACGCGGTCGCCGACCTTCACTTCGAAGGGCTGGACTTTGCCATCCTCGTTTTTCTTGCCGGTGCCGAGCGCGATGACCTCGGCCTCCTGCGGTTTCTCCTTGGCGGCATCGGGAATGATGATGCCACCGCGGACTTGCTCTTTTTCTTCGAGGTGCTTCACGAGCACACGATCGCCGATCGGCTTGATTTTTATTTTGGCCATAGGGTTGTAGGTTTGGGTTGAGAGGTTGTTTTGCAGCAGACGGGTTGCGGTCAAGACACGCTCCCGCGGCGGGATGGCCGCAGGGGCGCGAAAAGTTTGAAAACTTATTTCTTTTTGTCGTCGTCGACCACTTCAAAGTCGGCATCCACGACGTCGGCTTTCTTTTCCTTTTTCTCCGGCTTGGCGGAACCTGCATCGGCGCCGCCCGGACCGCCGGCAGCACCGGCGGGAGCCTCGCCCGGAGCCGCTCCGGCGGCCTGCTGGGCGTGGGCATAAAGCTCGGCGCCAGCCTTGGACAGACTCTCGAGCGCGCCCTTCATGCGATCGAGGTCGCCGCTTTCGAGCGCCTTCTTCGCGTCGGCCAGGGCGGTCTCGAGGGGACCTTTCTTGTCGGCGGGGAATTTGTCCCCCGCATCCTTGAGGGTTTTCTCGAGATTGTAGATGATGCTATCGAGCTGATTTTTTGTCTCGACGGTCTCGCGGCGTTTCTTGTCGTCGGCCGCGTTCTTCTCGGCTTCCCGGGTCATCTTCTCGACCTCTTCCTTGGAAAGGCCGGACGAGCCCTGGATGGTGATCTTCTGCTCACGGCCGGTGCCCATGTCCTTCGCGGACACGTGCAGGATGCCGTTGGCGTCGATGTCGAAGGTGACCTCGATCTGCGGCACACCGCGCGGCGCGGGCGGAATGCCGTCGAGCCGGAAGGTGCCGAGCATCTTGTTGTCGCGCGCCATCGGGCGCTCGCCCTGCGTGACGACGATTTCGACCGAGGGCTGGCTGTCGCTGAAGGTGGAGAAGACCTGCGTCTTCTTGGTCGGGATCGTGGTGTTGCGCGGGATCATCGGAGTGGCGATCTCGCCCGCGGTCATGATGGCCAGGGTCAGCGGAGTCACGTCGAGCAGCAGCACGTCGCGCACCTCGCCCTTGAGCACGCCGCCCTGGATCGCGGCGCCCACGGCTACCACTTCGTCGGGATTCACGCCCTGGTGGGGCGTCTTGCCGGCGAGCTGGCGGGCAATGTCGACCACCTTCGGCATGCGCGTCATGCCGCCGACGAGCACCAGCTCGTCGATCTTGTCGGTGCTAAGGTCGGCGTCTTTGAGGCAATTCTTGAAAGGCTGGAAGCAACGCTCGAACAGGCTCTCGCAAATCTGCTCCATCTTGGCCCGCGTGAGGGTGATGTTCAGATGCTTCGGGCCCGACGCATCCGCGGTGATGAACGGAAGATTGATGTCGTACGTCTGGGCCGAGGAGAGCGCGATCTTGGCCTTCTCGGATTCCTCCTTCAGGCGCTGCAAGGCCATCGGATCCTTGCGGAGATCGATGCCGTGCTCGTGCCGGAAACCGTCGACGAGCCAGCTGATGATGTACTCGTCCCAGTTGTCGCCGCCGAGATGGGTGTCGCCATTGGTGGACTTCACCTCGAACACGCCATCGCCGATTTCGAGGACCGACACGTCGAACGTGCCGCCGCCGAGGTCGAAGACCGCGATTTCTTCATCCTTCTTCTTGTCGAGGCCATAGGCGAGCGAGGCGGCCGTCGGCTCGTTGATGATGCGCAGCACTTCGAGGCCGGCAATGCGGCCGGCATCCTTGGTGGCCTGGCGTTGCGAGTCGTTGAAATACGCCGGCACGGTGATGACGGCCTGCGTGATCTTCTCGCCGAGATAGGCCTCGGCGTCGGCCTTCATTTTGCCGAGAACCAGCGCGGAAATCTGCTGGGGCGCAAACTGTTCCACCTTGTCGCCCGCCTGCACCTCGACGTACGCGTCGCCATTCTTGCCCTCGACGACCTTGAAGGGAAAGTTCTTCGCCTCTTCGCGTATTTCGGAAAATTTGCGGCCGATCAGGCGCTTGGCGGAAAAAACCGTATTTTTCGGATTGGTGATCGCCTGGCGTTTGGCCGCCTGGCCCACGAGGCGCTCGCCGTTCTTCGCGAATGCCACGACGGACGGGGTCGTGCGCCCACCTTCCGCATTGGGGACGACCACAGGTTCGCCACCCTCCATGATGGCCATGCACGAATTCGTGGTCCCAAGATCGATGCCTAGAATATGGCTCATAATGGCATCCCTTTAGCAATGCATGTGCCCCGGACTGCCTTTAGCGATCTAACCAATCAATACCAATAGCTTAAAACTTTTACGCTCGATTCGCGGTACGATTTACAGTGGTGGAAACACGCCAAAGTGGCGCACTCGTCGAGCCACGACTAGAGTGGAATCACATTGTTGGCACACGGCACGACCCAGATTTGCGTGCTCCATGTCATCAGAACTGACGACGACCCCGGCCAGTGAATTATGCTGTTCATGATCAGCGCGCGACAGCAGGCTTTCGGCCTCGTGAGCGTCGCATCCACGGTGTGTTGTCTGCTGACGGTGACCGCGATGGCCATCGTATCCCGCCCGGCGCTGGTTGCTGCCACGGCAGCGGCACCGGCGGCCTACACCGTGCGCGAATGGCATACCGACGATGGTCTTCCGAGTGAGATCGTGACGGAGATATGCCAGGACCGGCACGGCTATCTGTGGATCGCCACCTCCGCCGGCCTGGCGCGGTTCGATGGCAGCCATTTCAAGCTGGTGACCCCGGATGCCGCCGTATACCCGACCCGCGCCCCATTCCTCGCCATGGCGGCAATGCCCGATGACGCCCTGTTCCTGGTTCCACGCGAGGGCGATCCGCTGATCCTGCGCCAGGGGAAATTCGTCGCGCAACCGTTGCCCGCTCCGTTCGCCGGCCAGCCGGTGATCGCCGCCCAAGTCGAAACCGACGGCACCCATTGGTTCGCCTTGCGCGATG